>NZ_JBHTJT010000031.1:0-115373 GCF_042676185.1 Tropicimonas aquimaris
TGTCGCCATAGACCTCGTCCAGCGAGAAACTCAGCGAAATCGTCGCGGACTTCAGCTCGAGGGCCTTGCGGTGGGAGATGTCCATATAGTCGCCGGACACCCCGGAGTACTGGCGGTCGTACATGCGAGACAGAACGGGGGTTGCCCCGGAGGGAAGGGAGGTCGTGGTCATGTCGCGGCCTTCGTTTCGATCCTGTTGGCGCCCCCCGGCCGAACCGAATTCGCATCGAAAAGCGGAGAAAATATGGCAGCATGTGTGCCACTTGGGTTGGCGGTGTTGAATGGCTTGCCAGGTAAATAGAAGCGATTTCAGTGGCTTGAGGGCTAATGCCTGTGGTGGTTCGACAGGTCCGGTCGTTTGGCGGGGGCAAGCCTTTGGTAGCGGATCACGGAAGAAATCGCCCTTGGGGGTGGGACTGTTGATGGAGGGGAAACCTGCGGCCAAGGCGCGACGCGCGGATTCGGAGGCTGCCTCGGGCGGGCGGTGCTGTCGCAGTGAATGGCGTCGAATGGCGGTTGCGCGGGCCATGATGACGGGGCGATATGGCGCTGCACCGTGCACACCTTGAACGGCGCGGGCCGCCGGGTACTCCGGCAGGACAGTTGGCAAAGGAAGATCCGATGACCCGAATGGCAGCGCGCAAGCGGATTGCGCTGGTGGCCCACGATGCGATGAAGCCGGCCCTCGTGGCCTGGGCTGCTCGCAACCGCGAGATCTTGGCGAAACACGACCTCTGGGGGACCGGGACGACCGGTGGCCGGGTGAGCGAGGGGGCCGGCCTGGCCGTGGCGCGGCTGAAAAGCGGCCCGCTCGGCGGGGACCAGCAGCTTGGTGCGATGATCGCCGACGGCAAGCTCGACATCCTGATCTTCTTCACCGACCCGCTGACCGCGATGCCGCATGACGTGGACGTGAAGGCGCTGCTGCGGATCTCGACCCTGGAGCAGGTGGTGGTCGCCTGCAACGCGGCCACGGCAGATTTCGTGCTGACCTCGGGATTGCTCGACGAGGATTACGGCCCGCAGGCCGACGAGACCGGCAGCGCGGGCTGAGGCCCGTCGCTGCTCGCGCAAAGGTGGGGCAAGGAGTGTTGACGCAACCGCGTAACGCCGCCATGGAGGGCGCAAAACGCGGGAGCAGACCTTGGCCCAGAGCCCACCCCCCTTTGCCTGCTACGAATGGATGATCGCTTGGCGCTACCTGCGCGCCCGTCGCGCAGAGGGCGGCGTGTCGGTGATGACCTGGATCAGCCTCGTCGGCATCACGCTGGCCGTCTTTGCGCTGATCGCCACGCTCTCCGTCCGCTCGGGGTTCCGGGCCGAGTTCGTCGACACGATCCTCGGCGCCAATGCCCATGTGACCGTCTACCAGTCCGTCGCCGTGACCGAGACCGGCCAATCCAGCCGGGTGATCGACGATTACGCCGAAATGGCCGAGCGGCTGAAGGCCGTGCCGGGGGTTACCCGCGTGGCGCCGTTGGTGAAGGGGCAGGTGATGGCCAGCTTCGGCACCCGCAACGCCGGCGTCGAGGTGTTCGGGATCACGGCAAAGGACCTTGCGACGGTGCCCCGGATCGCGACCCCGGAGGATTCGCAGGGCGACCTGGCGCGGTTCGAGGAAGGCATCGCCATCGGCTGGGGCGTGGCGCAGCAGCTCGGCGCGGCGGTGGGCGACCGGATCAAGCTGATCTCGCCTAACGGGGTCAAGACGGCCTTCGGCACATCGCCGCGGGTGAATGCCTACGAGGTCGTCTACGTCTTCCAGGCGGGCCGCTACGACATCGATCGTACGCGCGTATACATGCCCTTCGCGGAGGCGCAGAGCTATTTCAACCGCGAGGGCGTCGCCGACGAACTCGAGGTGATGGTGGCCGACCCCGACGGCGTCGACCAGATGACGACCGCGCTGCTGCGGGCCGGCGGAGAGCGTACGCTGCTCTGGACATGGCGCGATGCGTCGGGAGCCTTCCTGCGGGCGCTCGAGGTGGAGGACAACGTGATGTTCGTGATCCTGTCCATCCTCGTGCTGATCGCGGCGATGAACATCATCTCGGGCCTGATCATGCTGGTGAAGAACAAGGGGCGCGATATCGGCATCCTGCGCACGATGGGGCTGACCGAAGGCTCGGTGATGCGGGTGTTCTTCATTTGCGGCGCATCGGTCGGCACGGTCGGCACGATTGCCGGGGTGATCCTCGGTTGCCTCTTCGCGATCTACATCGACCCGATCTTCAGCTTGGTGAATTACGTCTCGGGGGGCGGGGTCTGGGATCCGTCGATCCGGGGGATCTATGCGCTTCCCGCGAAGCTCGAGGCGGGGGACGTGGTCTCTGCCGTGGCATTGTCGCTCGGACTGTCCTTCATCGTCACGATCTTTCCCGCGCGTAGGGCGGCACAGATGAACCCGGTGGAGGCGCTGCGCTATGAGTGAACCGGTTCTGGAACTCATGGGGATCGAGAAGACCTACAACCCCGGCACCCCGGGGGCGGTTTCCGTGCTCGGTGGCGTCGATCTGCGTGTCGATGCCGGCGAGATCGTGGCCCTTGTGGCGCCCTCGGGGGCGGGCAAGTCGACGCTGCTGCACATCGCCGGCCTGCTCGACACCGCGGATGCCGGGCAGGTGCGGCTCGCGGGGCGGGAGATGACCCGGTCGGGCGACGTGGCGCGCACCACGGCGCGGCGGCGGGAGGTCGGCTTCGTCTACCAGTTCCACCATCTGCTGCCCGAATTCTCGGCGGCCGAGAACATCGTGCTGCCGCAACTCGCCAACGCCGTGCCGGCCGCAGCCGCGCGGGCGCGGGCGGGAGAACTGCTGGAGTCGGTCGGCCTGACCGCGCGCGCCGGTCACCGGCCTGCGCAGCTTTCGGGCGGCGAGCAGCAACGCGTGGCCTTCTGCCGGGCGCTTGCCAATGCCCCGCGTCTGCTGCTCGCCGACGAGCCGACCGGCAACCTCGACCCGGCCACCTCCGACACCGTTTTCGCCGCCCTGATGCGGCTGGTCCGCGAGACGGGGCTGGCGGCGCTGGTGGCCACGCACAACCTCGAACTGGCCGGAAGAATGGATCGCGTGGTAAGGCTGGAGGGTGGCCGGATTGTCGCCGGCTGACGGCGGTCGTCCGGGACTCATGACCCAGATCAATGACATCGGGGTTGGTCAGGCGGAGGATCCCGTTGTCGGATCGGAGCCTGCGATGAACCCTCTCTTTACCGCCTTTGTCTCTGCTTGTGTCCTGCTCGTTCCTGGAAGCGGGCGCGCCGAGGAGGCTGTCCCTCCGCCGGAAAGTTATGTGGACGCCTGCCTGGGCTGTCACGGCGCGGACGCGCGCGGCAACGGGCCGAATGCCGGATTGCTGACCGCAACCGTCCCGGACCTCACCACCTTCGCGCAGCGCAACGACGGCGTCTTCGATGCGGCGCGGGTCGTCCGGCTGATCGACGGACGCGAGGGGCTGGCCGCGCATGGCGGGCCGATGCCGATGTTCGGCGGCCTGCTCGCCGGCGCCTCGGTGGTGATCGACGGGCCGCAAGGCAGCCCCGTCACCACCACCCGGCCGATCCTCGAGATCGCCGAGTGGCTCGAGACGGTGCAGGTCCAATGACGCTGCGCGGGATCATGGTTCTTGGCTGCCTGCTGGGCTCCCTGGCAGGGGCGGCGGCGCAGGAGGCTGTCGATACATCCTCGGGAGAGGCGCTTTACGCCCGCTACTGCGCGACCTGTCACGGCCCCACGGCCGGCGGCGACGGCCCCACGGCCGCCTTCCTGACGGTCCAGCCACCCGACCTCTCTGCCTTGTCGGAGGCCAACATGGGGAAATTCCCCGTGTCCCGGCTGATCCGGCGGATCGACGGCCGGGAGACCGTCGTGGCCCACGGCAGCCCGATGCCGATCTATGGCGCCTTCTTCGACGGCAGCCCGGAGACGATGGTCGACACCGAGTCCGGGCAGGATTCGGTGAGCCTTCCGGTACTCGAGATCGTCGAATATCTCAGAACCTTGCAAAGGTGAGCGCAAATCGCGGGAAACACGTGTCAAATCTATGACATCCGGGGAAAAGCGGTGCCACCGGGGGTTGCAGTAAAACGGCCTCGGTTTAGGTTGATTCTGGAACTAGCTCGGCACTGCCGATTCGGGGGAAGAACGAAATGCACAAGCGAGCCCTTGCTGCCACGGGTTTCGCGGCCATCTGGCTGGCGACCGCGGCAATGGGTCAGGATCTCGGCACGACAGACGTGTCCGATGTGCCTGCTGCGCCGATCACGGCCGGCGAGCCGACGCCGCTTGCACGGATCGACCCCAACAAGAACGTCGTCCTGAAGTTCGACGTCCGCGCCGGCGTGACGACGCGGCCGGCGTACTTCGGGTCCGATGAGTATACCGTCGGGCCGGATTTCGCGGTCAAGTTCGACTACGCCAAGATCCGGGGGCTGGGCGACTACGGCAGCCTCGACGGCAGCGCCCCGCCGAGCGCCTTCGGTATCCGCGGCTCGCTGCGCTTCATCGGCAAGCGCGACGATGAAGATTACGATGAGCTGGACGGGCTGGAGGATATCGACCCCTCGCTGGAACTGGGCCTCGGCCTCGTCTACCGAGAGCGCAACTTCGAGGCCTTCGGCGACGTGCGCTACGGCGTGATCGGCCACCAGAATTTCGTCGGCGAACTCGGCATGGATGCCATCGCCTATCCCACCGACAACTGGGAATTCCGCGTCGGTCCGCGCTTCTCCTTTGCGGACGGCGATTTCGCCGATCTCTACTTCGGGGTAGACGACTCCGAAGCTGCGGCCAGCGGGCTGAGCACCTTCAAAGCCGATGGCGGGCTGCTGGGGGCGGGCATCGAGGCGACGGCACGCTACAGGTTCAACGACCTCTGGGGCCTCGAAGCCGCGATCCGTGCCGACCGGCTGCTGAACGACGCGGCGGATTCGCCGATAACCGAGGCCGGCAGCGAAGACCAGTTCCGCTTCCGCATCGGCATCACCCGGGAACTGGTGCTCCAGTTCTGATCTGACGAACATCGGGACGACAGGGGCGGCCAGGGGCCGCCCTTTCCATGTCCGGGGGGCTAGCGGGCGGCGAACGTCTCGCCCGGCATCTGGCCGGAAATCTCAAGCACCAGCTTGCGCCGGATCGCGTCCGCGAGGTCGGTATCGCTCTCGGCGGTCACCACGAAGGCGCCCATGCCGCCGATGATCCGTTCCTCGTAGATCGCCCCTAGGTCCGGGTAGCGCGTGGGCGTGTCGCAGAACCGGCAGAGGATCGGCAGGCCGTTGATGGTGATCCCGGCGGCTATCACTTCGGCGCGGGCGGCTTCGATCGTGGGGCCGTTGTAGCTGTTGGGGCTGTCGCCGGAGATGTCGATCACCTTGCGCCAGCCCTCGTGGGCGTTGGTCTCGATCAGGTCCTTGCCGAAGAGCAGCGCCGAGCCGATGGCGTTGCGCCCGAAGGCGCGTCGCGGGGGCAGGGGGAGCGCCGCGGCAAAGGCGGCGGCGCTGGCCTCGTCGTGGATCACCGTCCACGGCACCACCACGTCCTCCTCGCCGGCGGAGGCCCACTCGACATAGGTCACGGCAATACGGCCGTAAGCCGAGGTCCGGATCGCCTCGAGTACCTGCGGATGGGTCACCGCTTCGGCATAGCCCTGCCGCTGGAACCGGATCTCCTCCGGACTGATCGATCCCGAGGCATCGGCCAGCAGAACCAGTTCCACCGAGACCTCCTCGGCAGGGGCGGGGAGGGCGAGACTGGCGAGAAAGGCTGTGAGGATGCGCATGAAGCGAGCCTAGCGCATCTGCGGATTTGAGCAACGACCGCGCCGCGCCGGCCGATCACAATGCTTTCACCTGCCTCGATCGTGCGCATTTGACGCCGCTCGCGTGATGGACTTCGCAGGGCATAGCCGAAACAATCCGATCGGCCGGGCATGCCCGCGCCCCAACACTTCCTCGGTTTGACCGGAACGCCAGCGAGGGTGCGAGTATGAGAGCGAAGGTCCATATCGGAACGCAAAAGACCGGGACCACCACGTTGCAGGATTTCCTGCAGGTGAATCGTGCGGCGCTCCAGGGGCAGGGGTTCCTGTTCCGTCGGTATGGACGGCAGGGCAATCAGCCGGAACTGACCGTCGCCACCTTCGACCGATTGGAAGAGCTGCTGGGCGACGATGTTCTAAAAGTGGCGCTCGGCATTCGCGATCTCGAAAGCCAGACGGCGTTCGCACGGAGGTTCGACGCGGAGATCAGGCGCGACACGGCCCGCCACCCGGACGCGACGGCCCTGTTTTCCTGTGAACTGCTGGGTGCGCCCCGGCGCAATGCGAATTTCGTGGAAGCCTTTCAGAACTGGGCGCGCGGGCATTTCGAGGACGTCGAGATCATCGTCTATATCCGCAGGCAGGATCGCTACGCGGAGAGCTGTTACTCCCAGTATCTTCGCGGCGGCGGGAGCAAGCCTTTCGACCGGTACTTGGCCGATTTCCAGGCGCCCAACTACAACCGGCTGGTGCGGCTCTGGGAGACCCAGTTTGGCGAGGACCGCGTGACCGTCAGACGCCTTCAACGGAAGGATATGGTCGGCGGCGATCTGATCGAGGATTACTGCTCCGTCGTGGGCATCGACGCCGCGGGGCTGGAGCGTCCGAAATCCCTCAACCAATCCTTCACGCTGGCCCAAGCCGACTGGCTGCGAAAGGCGAACGCCCGGATTCCGGTAGTCCTTCAGCGCGGGCAGGCCGACCGCGCGGTGCGATGGGCGATCCGATCCCTCGCGGGCGTCGTGCCGCCCTCAGGGGGCCCCGCGCTGCGCATGAGCGACAAGGCCCGGAACGATTTGATGGGCCGTGTCGCGGCGTCCAACGAGCAATTGCGGCAACGGCGCTTCCCGGAGGATGAAACGCTGTTCGAGGAGTGAGCGCAGGGGATTTCGCGTCCAGCTCAACACTAGCTCGCGTCCGCCGCCGTTCCGGGCACCACGCCGATCACACGGTGGCCCAGGCGACCAGCCCGGGCCGCGCCCGACCCTCCCCCCGGGAGGGCGCGTTGGCGATGTCGGAAGCTATTTGGACGTGGTTTGGGGCTTCAAGATAAATCGTTTGGAACTGGCGTTGCGAGGCGCCGACCCTGGTTCGGGCGCGGCCCTCCGTTACACATCTGTTTGTTTGGCCCGGCAGTGAAAAGCGGCACAAAACCTTTAGCTTTTTCTGGCGGCCTAGAGGCCTAACCAACAAGCGACACCATTTGGGAAAAAAACTGCGAAGAATCCGATCGTCAGGGCCGGAGCGAAAAAAACACAAAACTCCCGCATGAGATCAAAAAACTTCAATCCAGGCCTGTCTTTTCCTTTGATAGCTATCGCTTTTTTCGCGCGCTTCGGAGGCTTCGATCCACCAATCGTCCGGCTCCAAACCTTCCGTTGCAGGATCGAATGAATCGATCTCCTGAGCAACCTTGCCTAAGGAATCTGCTCTGTTTCTCAGTGCCCTTGATCGGATCTCGGTGCCATGAGAAAGGTAGAACTCTAAGGTGAACCAAGAAAAAACATAAAGAAAATATCCGGTCACAACCCTTAGTAGCACAACGACATTTTCCTGCGAGGCTTGAATTTCAAGGCCTAGGAAGTCGAGTGCGCCGCCGGAGATCTCCAGGGATGCAAAGAAAACCGTTAAAGTTGACGAGATCAATAATGCCCTTCGGGCAGCTTTTGGGGATTGGTGTTCTAGAAATATCGACAGCATGGCTCAAACCGCCTCAAACATCCAACTCCTCCACGAACCTCGCATTCTCCTGGATGTACTGGAACCGCATTTCCGGCTTCTTGCCCATCAGGCGCTCCACGAGGTCGCCGGTCTCCCCCGGTTCGTCCTCGTCGATGCTGACGCGGATCAGCTTGCGGGTGGCGGGGTTCATGGTCGTGTCCTTCAGGTCCTTGGCGTCCATCTCGCCCAAGCCCTTGAAGCGGGAGACGTCGATCTTGCCCTTGCCGCCGAGGCCCTTGGCGAGCCAAATATCGCGCTCCGCCTCGTCGAGGCAGTAGACGCGTTTCGCCCCTTGCGTCAGCCGGTAGAGCGGCGGGCAAGCCAGGTACAGGTGGCCCGCGTCGATCATCGGGCGCATCTGGGCGAAGAAGAAGGTCATCAGCAGCGAGGCGATATGCGCGCCGTCCACGTCGGCGTCGGTCATGATGATGACCTTGTCGTAGCGCAGGTCGTCGAGCACGAACCTGGTGCCCATGCCGGTGCCGAGCGCCTGGGTGAGGTCGCTGATCTCCTGGTTCTGGCCGAGCTTGGAGGAGGCGGCGCCGAGCACGTTGAGGATCTTGCCCCGGAGCGGCAGCAGCGCCTGGGTCTTGCGGTCCCGCGCCATCTTGGCCGAGCCGCCGGCCGAGTCGCCCTCGACGATGAAGAGCTCGGTGCCCTCGCGGCTGGTCGCCGAGCAATCCACCAGCTTGCCGGGCAGGCGCAGCTTCTTGGTGGCGGTCTTGCGGGCGGTTTCCTTTTCCTGCCGGCGCTTGAGCCGCTCCTCGGCGCGCAGCACCAGGAAATCGAGGATCGCGCCGGCGGCCTTGGTGTCGGCGGCGAGCCAGTTGTCGAAGTGGTCGCGCACGGCGTTCTCGGTCATCCGGGCCGCGGCCTCGGTGGAGAGCCGGTCCTTGGTCTGGCCGACAAAGGCAGGCTCGCGGATGAAGCAGGAGACCAGCGCACAGCCGCCGGAGATCAGGTCATCCCGGGTGATCTGGGCCGCCTTGCGGTTGCTGGCCAGCTCGCCATAGGCGCGGATGCCCTTGAGGATCGCGTTCCAGAAGCCCTGCACGTGGGTTCCGCCCTCGGGCGTGGGCACGGTGTTACAGTAGGACTGGATGAACCCGTCGCGCACCGGCGTCCAGTTGATCGCCCATTCCACGGATCCCGGCTCGCCGAACTTTTCCTGAAAATCCACCTTCCCGGCGAAAGGCGAGGGGGAGTAGGTGCTGGCTGTGCCGAGGGTTTCCTTGAGGTAGTCGGCTAGCCCGCCCGGGAAGTGGAAGGTGGCCTCCTGCGGCGTCTCGCCGTCGTCGATCTCGGACTTCCAGCGGATCTCGACGCCGGAAAAGAGATAGGCCTTGGAGCGGATCGATTTGAAGAGCCTTGCCGGCTTGAAGCGGTGCGAGCCGAAGATCTCCTCGTCGGCGTGAAAGGTCACCGTGGTACCGCGCCGGTTGGGGGCGTTGCCCACCACCTCGACAGGCCCCAGCGGCTTGCCGCGGGAGAAGCGCTGCTCCCAGAGCTGCCGGTCACGGGCGACCTGCACCACCATGGAATCGGAGAGCGCGTTGACCACCGAGGCGCCGACGCCGTGCAGACCGCCCGAGGTCTGGTAGGCCTTGCCGGAGAACTTGCCGCCCGCGTGCAGCGTGCAGAGGATCACCTCCAGCGCCGACTTGTCGGGGAACTTCGGGTGTGGATCGACCGGGATGCCGCGGCCGTTGTCGCGGATGGTGATCGCGTAATCGGCGTGCAGTTCCACCTCGATCCGGTTGGCGTGGCCGGCCACCGCCTCGTCCATCGAGTTGTCGAGCACCTCTGCCACGAGGTGGTGCAGCGCCCGCTCGTCGGTGCCACCGATATACATGCCGGGCCGCTTGCGGACAGGCTCCAGCCCCTCCAGCACTTCGATGGAGGAGGCATCATAGGTCTGGGACTGCGCGCCCCCGGACAGGAGATCTTCGGGCATGGGACTGCTCATGGCGTGGTGTTCTTTTCGGTTGCCGGGTATTCTGTCAGGATTGCGCGGTAGGGGGAAGGGACTTTGCCCCCGCGGCTTCGCACCCGGCATGACCGGTGGCGCTCTGGGAGGAGCAATACACAAGATGTGGAACGCGCGATACGACCGCGAGGATTACCTGTTCGGCACCGAGCCCGCGGGCTTCCTGGAGGCCCATGCCCACGTGCTGGCGCCCCGCTCCCGGGTTCTGTGCGTGGCGGACGGTGAGGGGCGCAACTCCGTCTACCTCGCGGGGCGCGGCCACCACGTGACGGCGTTCGACGCCTCGCACGTGGGGATCGCCAAGGCCCGCAAACTGGCCGCTCAGAGGGGCGTCACGGTCGATTTTCGCGAGGCGCGGGTGGAGGAATGGGAATGGACGCCGGGTGCCTGGGACGCGGTGGTCGCTGTCTTCATCCAGTTCTCGCCGCCCGATGTTCGGCGGAAGGTCTTTGAGGGGATCGCCTCCACGCTGAGGCCCGGCGGGCAGCTCCTGATGCACGGCTACGCCCCGCGCCAGGTGGAATACGGCACCGGCGGCCCGCCCCAGGCTGGGAACATGTACACGCTCCCGCTGCTCGAGGAGGCCTTCCCCGGCTGGCATGTGCTCGACAAGGCCGATTACGACGCCGAGATCGAGGAGGGTGAGGGCCATGCCGGCCTGTCCGCGCTGGTGGATTTCGTCGCGCTGAAACCCGCGCGCTGATGACGCCCGCGCGGGCGTCATCACGCGCTGGCTTGCCCCGCCTCGCGCGCCGGACTAAGCGGCGTGCATGACACCGCTTTCCCCCTACGCGTCGCACCTGCGGTCCCTGCTGGTGCTCGGCCTGCCGCTGATCGGCGGGCACCTGGCACAATTCGCGATCCAGGTGACCGACACGATCATGCTCGGCTGGTACGACGTGGAGGCACTCGCGGCTCTGGTTCTGGGCAGTTCGTTCTTCTACGTGCTCTTCCTGATGGGCGCGGGTTTCGGATTCGCGGTGATGCCGCTCGTCGCGGCCGAGGTGGATAACGCAGACGGGGATACCCAGATCCGCCGCGTCACCCGCATGGGGATCTGGCTGTCGATGCTGGTCGGCCTGGGCTCGCTGGTGCCGCTGCTGCTGGCCGAACCGATCCTGCTGGCCTTCGGTCAGGAACCGGCGCTGGCCGGGCAGGCGGCGGTCTATCTCGGGATCGCCGGCTGGGGCATCGTGCCGGCCCTCGGCGTGATGGTGTTGAAGTCCTACCTCGCGGCGATGGAACGGGTCCAGGTCGTGCTCTGGGTCACCATTCTCGCGGCAGCGATGAATGGCGGCATGAACTACCTGCTGATCTTCGGCAAGTTCGGCTTCCCCGAACTCGGGATCCGCGGGGCCGCCATCGCCTCGGTTGGGGTTCACGTGATCTCGCTCATCGGCCTCGTGATCTATGCGTTCCGCCAATTCCCCGAGCACGAGCTCTTCGTCCGGCTCTGGCGGCCGGACTGGTCCGCCTTCTTCCAGGTGTTCCGACTTGGCTGGCCGATCGGCCTGACCAACCTGTCCGAAGTCAGCCTCTTCGCGGCCTCCGCGGTCATGGTGGGCTGGCTCGGGACGATCCCGCTCGCCGCCCACGGGATCGCGATCCAGCTGGCGACCGCGACCTTCCTCGTGCACCTCGGGCTCTCCAACGCCGCCACCATCCGCGCCGGGCGCGCCCTGGGGCGTCGGGACGGGCCGAACCTGCGCCGCGGCGCGCTGGTCGCGGTGACGGCTTCGGTGCTCTTTGCAATGGTCACCATCGCGATCTTCCTCACCTGGCCCGAGGCGCTGATGAGCCTCTTCCTCGACCCCGACGACCCGAGAAAGCCCGAGATCATCGCGATCGGTGTCGGCCTGGTGGCGATTGCGGCGCTGTTCCAGATGGCCGACGGCGGCCAGGTCATGGCCCACGGGCTGCTGCGTGGGGTGCAGGATACCCGGGTGCCGCTGGTGATCTCGGCGGTGGCCTACTGGCTCGTGGGTGTCTTGTCCGGCTACGTCTTCGGCTTCGTTCTGGGTCACGGAGCCATGGGCGTGTGGAGCGGGCTGGTGCTGGGGCTTGGCGTGGCCGTCGCGGCCCTTATGTGGCGTTTCTGGCGCAAGGCTCTGCCAAGGGCCGTGCCGGCTACCAGCTGACCCGCTCGGCCTAGCCGCGCTGCCGCGCGATGTAGGTGTCGAGTAGTTCGGCCATCGCATCGGCCTGCGGATCGAGGCTCTCGCTTTCCGGCAGTTCCGCCGGATCCTGCAGTTTCAGCCCGAGCTTTTCCAGAACTTCCCTGCGGGCCTCCGCGTAGCGCGAGATATCCTCGGGTCGGAAACCGGCCACCTGGTATTTCGGCCCTTCCAGCCCGATCAGACGCTGCATCAGTGCCTCCGGCCGGTCGGCGGAGCCGAACGGGAACAGCCGGTTGTACGCGTAGAGCGCCCGCACCGCGTTGGCCGAGATCCCCTCGTTGGCGCGGATCTCCTCCAGCCCCAGCGAGGCAAGCGTCGGACAGCCGAGCTGCTTCAGAAAGCTGTTGCAGATCCCGTCGACGATAGCGTCCTCGAAGCGGAGGAAGACGGAATTGTCGGCCCCGAATACCTCGCCGATCCGAAGCGGCATGGCGGTCACACGTTCGATCGCGATTGAAAACGGCGTGGGCCCCGAATTGCGACCGGCCTTGGCCATCTGCTGCGAATCCGAGGCGATCCAGGACAGCATTTCCCGGTAAAAATACACGGCTACGACCCGCCCGTGCCGCCCGAACCAGTCCCGCATGTCGGCCATCTCGGCGACCGACAACTTGGACAGATACTCGCTCGAAACGATCACCCTGTCATTTCGCGAATGGCGTATGCTGCGGTCGAGCTGGTCCAGCGTTTCTGCATCTCGCGCGCGGATCTCTTCCTCGCTGAGGCCGTTGTGCCGGTTGTAGATGAAGTCGCTCTTGCGATGGAGAAAGGCCGAATAGAGATGCGGATAGGGCCGGCCCGGCCCGAGAAAGGTCGCTCCGGCCTCGTTGAGCGGCTTGCGGAAGGCAGCGAGAGACTTCTGCAGCGTGGTCGAGCCGGTCTTGTGCGTGCCCATGTGGAGCAGGATCGTCTTCATGCCGATCTTATCCTTCTGCCTGCCGTTGCCGCGCTCGTCGCCGAGTCACTCCTGCGGCTGACCCTTCGTGATGCGATCGGCCTTTTTGCGCACCAGCATCGACCGCAGGTCATGCATTGCCATCAGCAGCGCGTCGGTCACTTCCTCGAGCTGCTCGTCGGTCGCCTTGGACTGCACCCATTGCGTGGTGATATTGAGATAGTCGATGGCGCGGAAGAGGTCGTCGATGTCGCGACGGGCCAGCACCGCGCGGCGCTCTTCCATCCAGTCCTGGATCGCTGCCATGTCGGCCTCGCTCAACTCCTTTGAGCCCTGCGGCTTGATCTCTCCGTTGCGGATGTTGAGCACGGCGATCTGGTCCATCTCGATCCGCCGGTTGCGGGTCTCGCTGTCGACCCGGAACACCGCCGCGCCGTTCTCGCGCACACGGAAATAATACTCGGGAAGCTCGGCCATCTCGTTGGATCCAGTCGCATCGGGTCGCGACACCCTAGGAATCGGCGCGCATACTGTCAAAGGGCGGATCGGCCGCATCTGCGCGCCACCCGCCCCTTCACCTGTCCGGAAATATCCCTGGGGGTCCGGGGGCCAGCGGCCCCCGGCTTCCGCCTCAGGAGAGGCTGGCGCAGAACTGCTGGATCCGCTCACAGGCCTTCTTGAGGTTTTCGTCCGAGGTCGCATAGCTGACCCGGAAGCAGGGCGAGAGTCCGAAGGCCGCTCCGAACACCACGGCGACGCCGGTTTCCTCCAGCAGAGCCTTGGCGAAGACCTCGTCATTCTCGATCAGGGCGCCGCCGGCGCTGGTCTTGCCGATGCAGCCTTCGATCGACGGATAGACGTAGAATGCCCCCTCCGGCGTCGGGCAGGTGATGCCCTCTGCGGCGTTCAGCATTTCCACCACCATGTCGCGGCGGCGCTTGAAGACTTCATTGTTGGCCGGGATGAATTCCTGCGTACCGTTCAGCGCCTCGACCGCGGCCCACTGGCTGACCGAGCAGGGGTTGGAGGTCGATTGCGACTGGATCTTCCGCATCGCCGCGATCAGCGGCTGCGGCCCGGCCGCATAGCCGATCCGCCAGCCGGTCATCGCGTAGGCCTTGGAGACGCCGTTGCAGGTCAGCGTGCGCTCGTAGAGTCCGGGCTCGACCTCTGCGGGGGTGCAAAACTCGAAATCGTCGTAGACGAGGTGCTCGTACATGTCGTCCGACATCACCCAGACATGCGGGTGCTTCATCAGCACATCAGTCAGGGCCTTGAGTTCGGCGCGGCTGTAGGCCGCACCGGTCGGGTTCGACGGCGAGTTGAAGATGAACCACTTGGTCTTGGGCGTGATCGCCGCCTCGAGCGCTTCGGGCGTCAGCTTGTAGGCGGTGTCGGCGCCGGCTTCGGCTATGACGGGCTCGCCGCCGGCCAGAAGCACCATGTCGGGGTAGCTCACCCAGTAGGGTGCCGGAATCACCACCTCGTCACCGGGGTTCAGCGTCGCCATCAGCGCGTTGTAGAGGATCTGCTTGCCGCCCGTGCCCACGCTCACCTGCGCCGGGGTGTAATCCAGGCCGTTGTCGCGCTTGAATTTCTCGCAGATCGCCTTCTTCAGCTCGGGAATGCCGTCGGGCGCGGTGTACTTCGTTTTGCCGGCGTCGATCGCGGCCTTCGCCGCGGCCTTGATGTTCTCGGGCGTGTCGAAATCGGGCTCGCCGGCGCCGAGGCCGATGACGTCCTTTCCGGCGGCCTTCAACTCGTTCGCCAGGGTTGTGACGGCGATGGTGGGCGACGGTTTCACCCGGTCGAGGGTCGCGGAGAGAAAGGACATGAACGGCCTCCGATGGCTGATTGTGACATAAGGTCCGCGCGCTTCTTAGGCTTGCGCATGGGGCCGTTCAAGGATTAACCGACCCCATGGAGGCCACCATGAATGACACGTCCGATTGGTTCAGCGCCGAGACAGCGACGTTCGGAGACCGCGTCGCGGGCGCCCGCGAAGCCCTCGGCATGAGCCAGCCCGATCTCGCCAAGCGACTTGGCGTCAAGGTCAAGACCGTTCGGGGCTGGGAAAACGACATCAGCGAGCCGCGCGCCAACAAGCTGCAGATGCTGTCGGGCGTGCTCGGCGTGTCGCTGATGTGGCTGCTCAACGGAGAGGGCGACGGGCTGGACGGCCCAGCCGAGGACCGCGAGGCCCCGGTGCCGGAGATCCGTTCGTTGCTGCTGGAAATCCGCCAGATCCGCTCCGAGATCGACGATGCGGCCGACCGGCTCGCTCGCGTGGAGAAACGGCTGCGGGCCTCATTGCTGGAGACTGGGACCGAATGATCGAATCGAACGAAGACCGCCTGAAACGCCTGCGCATGCGCTCCTGGCGCCGCGGGATCAAGGAGATGGATCTGGTGCTCGGCCGTTTCTCGGACGACCAGCTGGCGTCGCTCTCCGAGGCGGATCTGGAGACCTACGACGCGCTGCTGCACGAGAACGACCAGGACATGCTGCGCTGGATCACTGGCCAAGACCCGGTGCCGGAGCGCTTTGCGGAGCTCTTCGGTCGCATCTCCCAGCATGCCCATTCGCGCGGAACGGCGGAAAGCTGAGGAATTCCCACGAATTCGACTCGGTTTAACCGCTTGTTTGGACATTTCGCCTTAGCTCTTCCCCAAGTTGCCAAGGCGGAGGTCTGCATGAGTATCCACAGCAATCTGCTCGCCGGTCAGGAACGCGGGTTCATGACCGGTTATCTCGAGACGCTTGCGCTGGTGGAGCGTCTGCACCGCCTTCTGCTCGACGTGATCAAGGACGAGTTCGAACGGGTGGGGATCCTGGACATCAACGCCGTGCAGGCGCTGCTGCTGTTCAATATCGGTGACAACGAGGTCACGGCGGGGGAGCTGAAGTCCAGGGGCTACTACCAGGGGTCGAACGTCTCCTACAATCTCAAGAAACTGGTGGAGACGGGCTACATGCACCACCAGCGCTGCGAGATCGACCGCCGGGCGGTGCGCGTCCGGCTGACCGAGAAGGGGCGCAATATCCGCACCGTGGTGAACGACCTGTTCGAACGACATGCCAGGGGCCTGCTGGACCGGGAGGTCATCGGTTTCGAGGGGCTGGAGGACATCACCTCCTCGCTGCGCCGCATGGAGCGCTACTGGACAGACCAGATCCGCTACATCTACTGAGGTTTGCGCCCGGCCTGCCTCTAGGGTCGCACGGCGTGGCCGAGCACCACCACATCGAGTTCCCGCAGGAGTTTGCGCCGCATCGCCCGGGCGTAATCCTCGTAACCCTCGGCGGGCTCCACGAAGGCGCCGGGGCCGGAGATCACCTCTTGCCGGAAATATCGCAGGAGATTCTCGTGCTCCCGCCCCATTGCGCCGATGGCGTTGCCCCGCGGCGGGCCGATGACCAGGGCGTTGACCTGCACGTTCCCAAGCTCCTGGCGCACGTCCTGCGGGCGGTGGCCGTCGTTGTTGCGCCCGTCGCCGGAGATATCGATCACCTGGCGGGCACAGGCAGGGGGGGTGGCGAAGCGGGCCTTGCCGAACGCCAGAGCGGCGCCGACGGCCGTGCTCACCGGCGCGTCACGCCGCGTCGTGCTGCGCAATTGCCCGGCGACGGCGGCAACGTCCGCTTCCGACAGCATCGGCCACCAGTCGAGGATTACCCTCTGATGGTCGCGCCCGCTCCATTCGAAGATCGACAGCACGACCGGTGCGGAGGGCATCGCGATCAGCGCCGCGAGGACGTCCGGCTGCTCCAGCGCCCAGGCGATCCCGTCCATCTGGAGCCGGTATTCGCGGCCGTCGACGGAGCCGGAGATGTCGAGCGCCAGCTGAAGTGCGAGCCGGCACGAGCCCTGCGCTGCCGCGGACAGCGTCCAGAGATTGGCCGCGACGAAGGCCGCGGCCAACCCGGGTCCGATCCTACCAGTGACCGGTGTTCTCCATGCTGGTCCAGGGCTCGGCCGGTTCCAGCGCGTCGCCCATCTGCAGCAGTTCGATGGAGATGTTGTCCGGCGAGCGGACAAAGGCCATGCGACCGTCGCGCGGCGGACGGTTGATGGTCACGCCGTTGTCCATCAGGTGCTGGCACATGTCGTAGATGTTCTCGACCGCATAGGCGAGGTGGCCGAAGTGCCGGCTGTCGGAGGGCAGCCCCTCGTCGCCGTCCCAGTTGTAGGTCAGTTCCACCGGGCATTCCGGCTGGCCCGGCGGCGCCATGAAGACGAGCGTGAACCGTCCGCCCTCGCTTTCGGTGCGCCGGGTCTCCTCGAGGCCCAGCAGCTGGTAGAAGGAGATGGATTTCTCCAGGTCCTTCACCCGGACCATGGTGTGCAGATAGCGTGTCTTCATCGGATGCTCCGTCGACGTGACTTCGACATTAACCTAATCCGCCCCGCGCCCGACGCAACCGCTGGTAACGTCGGGGTGTCGCCGGGTCAGAAGGAGGAGCGGAAGCCGAAGTTGAGTCCGGTTTCGACGGTATCGTAGAGATCGAGCGTCGAGGAGGTTTCCTCGTGGCTGAGGGTGATCGTCGGGGAGAAGCCATAGTAGTCGATATCCTCGAACCACAGGCTGACGCCGACGCGCCGGGTCAGGTCCTTGCGTTCGACGTCCATGCTTAGGACAATCGGAAAGTACGTGTAATCCGGCTGTGGGAACTCGTCGTAGACGATCTGCTCCAATCCGGCCTCGAGGGTCACGCGAGCGCCAGCAAACGGCTTGGCAAGCGTGTAGCCGAACTCACCCCGGATTCGGTCGCGTTGCAGCGATCCGGTGTCCGACTGTGTATCGAAAAGCCCGAGGCCGAAGCGGAGCGCGGCGCCGCTGTCCAGTTCATGCAGCAAAACCGCGTTGCCGCTGAGCGTGAACGATTCCGCGTCGTCGGTCAGCCGCTCGAAGCTCTCGGCGCCCGCATCGAGGCGAAGGACGGTGCTCTTGCCGAGAATGAAGGGTTTGGCCACCCCCGCACGGGTATAGCGCGAGTAATCCTCCTGGCCGTACCAGCCGCGCCCGGTCAGCAGCGAGAACTGCACCGGCGTGCTCCAGGCTTCGGGTTCCCATTCGTGGACAAGGCCCACCGCCACGGACGTATAGGCGAAATCGCTGCCCGAGGCGTCCGGGGCAATGTCCTTGGCCTCGTCCGACAGGATGTAGGATTGCCCGAAGAGGTGGAGCCCGACCGAGGTTTCGTGCGTGTCGCTCTGCGAAAAGCGGTAGCGGGTGGTCAGGCTGCCGGAGTAGCTCAGGCCAGAAAGCGGGCGGGATATCCCTACGGGTTCGACGCCCTGCAGGCCGCCGTAGCTTATCCGGTCGTGCGTCGTGCCGTCGTTCACGTTCGACGTGGGCGCGACGGAGAAGCTGAGCTGCGTGTTCCACGGGTTGCGCTTGCGCAGGTAACGGAAATCCCGGACCGCGACGGCGCGGGCTTCGTCGTCGGGCGCGTTCTCGCCGGCGATCCGGAGCCAGGCCTGAGCTCGGGTGCGCGCGCCCTTGGAGGCAAGCGCCTGTGCGCGGACCATCGCGGCCGCGAAGATCTCTGCTTCGGTATCGGCCAGCCTGTAGGCGGTGCGGGCCGCGTCGAGGGCGTCGTCGTATTGCCCGAGGTCGCGCAGCGCCTGGGATTTCAGGATCAACGCGTCCACGTCTTCCGGGTCGCGCTTGAGCAGGGCCTCGGCGAGCGCCAGGCCCTGTCTCGGTTGGCGCGTCTGGAGGCTCATATGCGCCGCCGCCCGCATCTGTTCGGGGGTCAGCGAGACATCTTCGGATGCGACGAGGCCGGCGCTCCCCAGGTAGAGGGAAGCGCCGACCATCGCACAGAGCCAGTGACGAGTGCGTCGATTCATCAGGCGTTATCGGCTGAGGATAAAGCCGCCGGTCTCGCGAACCGTCACGTCCTCGAAGCGCGGATCGTCGCCTTCGACCACGATCACGCCGACGATCTCTTCGGCATCGTCGCCGGAGATGACCGCGTAGTAGTTGCCGGATTCGAATTCCTCGAGGGCCCCGCCGTTGTTGGGCTTGTAGGAGTTGAGTTCGCCGGAGAGTTCGCCATTGGAATCCTTGTGGCCCGGTCCGACCTTGAAGATCAGCGTCGGCAGCGCGCTCACGTTGACGCCGGACTCGGCCGTCAAGCCGTCGAGGATGTCCTGCGTGATGTCGTTGCCCGCCGTATCGAACACGACCCGGTTGGTGACGTAGCCCTTGACGGCGCCACCGTTCTCGAAGTCTTCGAAATCGATGTCGATCGTCATGTCGCCGGTCGCGTATTCAATGCCGCCGCGCCCGTTGAAGTCGCGAAGGGCAGCGTAGTCGCCCGAATAGGCGGCCTGGCCGGTGGTGGGCAGGACGACCTTGCCGTCACGCTCGTAGATATAGCCACCGTAGCCATAATTGACGTAGGCGCCGGTGCGGATGATCGAGAAGCGCGTGTCGCCGGACTTGCTGACGCCATAGATCGCCTTGTGCGGGAACTGCTCGATCACGGTGCCGGTGAGCGGGTCGACCACCTTGTCGACGGCTTCGTATACCGCGAAAGGCCCGAGGCTGCCGACGTCAACGCCGCGCGTGTAGGGCGTTTCCGAGGTGCCGTCGAAGCCGAGGTTCTTGACGTAGAAGGTGTCGCTCGCCGCGTCATAGGAGACGTTCGTTGCGAAGCCGTTGCCGGATTCCACGTCATAGGCCTCGTAGCGGGTGATCCCCCGCTTGGCGGACGGGCTGTCGGTGCCGGGCGGCAGGTCGCTATCGCCGTCGATGCTGCCATCGGTGTCGTCACCGTCTTCGCCGTCCGTGCCGTCGCCGGTGTCGCCGTCGTCTGCGTCTTCGGTTTCGTCGCCGTTGAATACGGGATTGCTGCCGCTGCCGTCACTGCATGCCGCAAGCATGCCGAGCAGCGCCAGAATTAGCGCCAGGTTCTTTGTCATTGGACTGCTCTGCCTTGGTTCGTCTTGGTTTATCTTGTTTTCTTTTGGTCAATGGTGCGCAAGCGGGGGCTTGGAAGTCAACTGTCAAGGGCGGCGCCGCAATTGAAACCG
The DNA here is from genome assembly GCF_042676185.1 of Tropicimonas aquimaris. NCBI lineage: Bacteria > Pseudomonadati > Pseudomonadota > Alphaproteobacteria > Rhodobacterales > Roseobacteraceae > Tropicimonas > Tropicimonas aquimaris. Next base: position 19,857 of record NZ_JBHTJT010000031.1, read on the forward strand.
ACTACCTGTGACCGTTCTGCGCGAAACACCCGATATCGAGGTTTCGCGCGGCGTGCTCCATAGATATGGTGTGCGCGACGTCTCCGCGGGAAAGAAGGGAATCGCCCATGCCGCTCACCGAAGACCAGATTGCGGAAATTGCCGAGCTGAGAAGCACTTCGCAGCCGACGATGCGGGCGACCGCTCCCGGCATGGAGCAGCATCTTTACACTGCCCACGAGGTGCTGGATCACGGTTTCGTTCGGGTCATCGACTACATGGGCGACGATGCGGCCATCGTTCAGGCAGCCCGGGTCTCCTATGGCGCCGGCACCCGGAAGTCCCGGGATGACAGCGGGTTGATCCGCTACCTCATGCGGCATTGGCATTCCACGCCCTTCGAAATGTGCGAGATCAAGCTGCACGTGAAGTTGCCGGTCTTCGTCGCTCGCCAGTGGATCCGGCACCGCACCGCGAACGTGAACGAGTATTCCGCCCGGTATTCGATCCTCGATCGGGAGTTCTACATCCCGGCGCCGGAGCATCTTGCGGCTCAGTCGACGGTGAACAACCAGGGCCGTGGCGAGGTGCTGACGGGCGATGAGGCTGCACGGGTGCTGGAATTCCTCAAAGCAGATGCCGGCCGGGCCTACGACCATTACGAGCAGATGTTGAGCCAGGAAGGCCAGCAGGGCCTCGCCCGCGAACTCGCTCGCATGAACCTGCCGGCGAACATCTACACCCAGTGGTACTGGAAGGTGGACCTGCACAACCTGTTCCATTTCCTGCGTCTGCGCGCCGACGAACATGCGCAATACGAGATCCGCGTCTATGCGGAGACCATCTGCCGGATTGTCGCCGACTGGGTTCCCGCGGCCTATTCGGCCTTCGAGGACTACCGGCTCGGCGGGGCGAACCTGTCGGGCAAGGCGCTCGACTGCGTCCGGCGCATGGTCAAGGGCGAACAGGTCACGCAGGAGACCTCCGGCATGTCGAAGGGCGAGTGGCGGGAGTTCGAGGCGCTTCTGTCTTAGGGGCTGTCGGCCCTGTTGAACCTCGTCTCGCGGACAATCGCGGGACGATGCGTCAATTGTCGTGAACCGACGAGCCCGGTTGCACCTTTGCACATGGTGTCATTGGCGTCGAAATTTCCGATCCTCTGGTTGTGGGGGTAACGATTACGATGTTGGAGTGAGTGCCGGATATGGACGAACCTGGAATATTCGGTTTGTTTCTGTGTTTCGGTTTTTTGGTTCTGCCGAATATTCTGTCCAGATCCCGGCACTTGCTCTATTCTTGCGTAACGTCACGTGCTCGCTGCTGCCTTGGGTCATACCCACCGGAGACGCACCCAGTTCCGTCGCGGTCCTTCTGCGGACGGTGGGACATCTGATCCGGAGACGGGCCGCCGCGGAGTGGACGGATGGCGGCAGACACGGATTCTCCCATCGACGGACAAAGGGGATCCGTAGTTCTGCCTTTATGTTGGTGAAGACTCGTTCTCGAAACAAACGGGGAGACGAGGCAAGGTGCGTAATAGTGTTGAGTTCATCGGTGCGGACGATCTGTTCTGTCTCGTCCCGTCCGCCAATCTGAACCGCTCGCTTGCTGGCTCCGTAAGGTCGGGGCGCGGAAGATCCGGAACGCGGCTGCGATTGGACTACATGGTCGGAGACGATTGGCTTCAGGAGCCGTTCATGCCGAGCGTGACCGTGCTCGAAGGCAAGGCGGCACAGACCATCGGGGACTCGGTTCCCTGCTTTCCCGGACAGGAAACCGGCCGGGTGTGAGCCCGACCGGTTAATCCGCTTTCAGCTGCTATATGCAAATCCGGTGTGCCCCATGGCTCTTCGCCCGGGGCGTTCCGTTCAGGACACGGCGCGCAGCGGTGGCTTTCTCTCGTTGCGAGCTTGGGCCGAGGTCATCGCGGGCATGCTGAGAAGGGCGTAGGAACGGCCATCCCCATCGGCGCGGTAAATCCGTCCGATCCTGGTGACGTCGTGGCCAAGCCGACGCAGCGCCCGCAGGAGCGGCGGCGGGGAAAGCGAGACCAGTGTCGTCGCCCCATGGGCCGATGCCGTGCGGGCCAGCCCGTCGACGATCAGATCGAGGCATTCGGTGCGGTCCTTGGCCGTTGTCACCGATTCCGCAATCGACAGCCGCGTGCATTCCCAACTCGACCTGGCATCGAACTCGCCCTCCAACAGATCGGCGGGGATATCTTTCAGGCGGCCATTCATCGCGTCCTGGAACATGCTGGTGTGCGGACCCCAATGCGCGAGCACGGGCGTTGTGCGCGCGCCGCCAATAACCTCGCCGTCCCGGATCACGAGCGAGTAATGGGCGAGAGGATTGTCGTATTGGTCCATTTCCACGTCGTCATTATGTGGAATGTCCCAGTCCAGCGTGTCCACAAACAGGCGTTTGCGGATTCGCAGGAACTCATAGAAGGCATTCCCATGCTTGTGCATGGATGCCATGTCGAAGCAAATATTGTGCATCAGACCCCACCGTCTTTGGGTCGATTAGGACCGAACCGGACGCGAGTGGGAATGATAATCGGCCGGATTGTGTGGATAAGTGTTCCAGAGTGGCAATTTTGCCATTGTGAACAAGTCGCTACGACCCGAAGTTACCACGGTATTGTGGTTCATGCCGGTGCGGGGGGCTGCATCTAGAGGTTGCGCGTCCGGGCTCAATCCTTAGGCGACTTGCGGCGCTGATTGTTGCTTGCTGCTGGCGCAAATGGTCTTACGCATCCCCATTGTGTCGCGACCATAGGTCACTTCAACACCTTCGGCCATGATGCCCAGACCCGTCCGCATGGTTAATCTGAATATGCCTTCGGGTGCTTTGGGTTGTGTGGGTGTTGTGTGATGGTCGAGTTTGCGCCGTTTATCGGGATGCTGGTGTTTTTTGCCTATCTGTTCGTGCTGGATATCGACTTTTCCCGCGCCCGTGCTCGGGGAGGCGCCTGCATTCTCCGCCTGCGCGGACTGGCGGGTCATGCTCGGCGTCACAGGCCCTCCGAGATGGATGTGCCGGAAGTCGGCGACGCGACCGATCCTGTGGTGCAGTTCGAGGTTCTCATTGCCCGGTCGCGTCGGCAAAGGGCGTGTGGCAGGGCGATTGGTGACACGACGATGGAGAAGCCGAGCCAGTGACCGACCTGCCTCCTCTCACGGTTCTGCGAACGGGAGGTCTGATCGATATCCAGGAATACGCGGGTGGCGCGCGCGTGCTGTCTGTCGACCTGTCCCAATCCACATCTGAACAACTCGTGTTCACATATGTCGCCCTCGACGAGAACAAGGGCGGCCTTGTCGTTCGTGCACTGGAGATGGTCCGTGATCAGAACGTGCTGTCACGCGAGGTCCAGGCGTTGCGCTTTGCCGGTATCGGGCCCACCAATGCAGGCGCCGATGATCGCAGGGAAACGGTTCGCCGACACGATCTGATCTGTGTGCATGTGCGGAGTTTTGCCCGGCGGCACGGGATTCACGTCAGGGATGCATATCTCGCGCCGAGGGCCTTCAGTTTTGACACGCTTGTCTTTCTCGAGTGGGGGCGAGGTTAGAGGCGGCTCCCAACGGACGCCCGGAATGATCAGGGGGCGCCGTGCCAATGGCACCGCGCCCCCGGACATTGATCTATGCATTGCCTGCCCGGGCAGCCGAAGCGCGCCATTCGGCAGTAATATCACTCTTTACTTTCAGCAGGGCCGGAACTTTTTACCAGGGAGCTCCCAAGAGAAGCGACACAAAACATGGCTCCTGCTGGGTCCGAGAATGACAGAATCCGCGGCACCACTCACCATGGTCGAAGGTGCAAATCGAGCGAGTTGAACCGAAACAATCAGCGCCCCGTTGCCTCTATGTTTGCCGAACTGCCAAATTGACATGATATCGCCATATATTCGCCCATTTTTCGCCACGAGCGGCAAGTTGGACATCGGCGTCGACCTGGCCTGCCAGGGTCGCTTGCGCTGCGTCGGGGCCAGTGGGGAGGCGATCAATCAGCGTGGCGCTATCCCGGTGATTCCGGGTCGTTCGATATTGGCCTCATGCCGCTCTCTGCCAGTGATTCCAACCGGGACTTCTTTTTCGGAATCAAAGGGAAGAAGCGATTTCGCTTCTGCTGGTGGACAGTCTGGCGGGATACCGAAAACTGTTCCGCCGAAAGGACTTGTTAAGCACTTTTGGACATGGTGATTGGCGTCGGAGAACGCGCGATAGTAAACAGGAAGTTAAGTGCTGGGTGGCGGCGCGTTCGACTGTAAGGTGTACGATGAGTGTTGTAGAGAGTCTGTTGGCTGCTGCGGAATCCTTTGATGCTGTTCCCGCAGAGGCGAGAATTCTTAGAAAGTCCAAGATTCATGTCGGGCCGGGCGGCGCCTGGAGGGCGGGCGTCTGGTACATTGGGTTCCGTCGCCTTCGTGCGGTGGTCATCCCGGTCGGCAGCGGCCTTCCCGTTGCGCTCACGCCCGTCTTTGCGAGCGCCCAGACGGCGGCGGAGATTGCCGAAGCCCATGCTGCAATGGCGGCGGAACTCTCAGGCAGCGCCGTCATCACGACAGAGGATGATTTGGTGACCTCTGATACGTTCCTGGAAGACCGCGTGGCGCTGAACCGGCAGCTTCCGTAAACGCCAGCGCTGCACGCCAGCGGAGCGCGCACCTTGGACCGCGCGCTCAGGCTGCCCGCAGCCCACACTGCCTTGCTCAGAAATACAATAACGCGCCCTGTTCCCGGGGCGCGCTGAATCGACCGCGACCTTCAAAGCAAGCCTTGATGAAGGCGCATCCTGCAGCCTGGACTTCGAGCCTCAAGATGTCAGATATCGCTCATTCGGAACAGGCCGCGCCTTTCGGCCAGAGTGACGGCATGCGTCGTGGTTCTCGCCTTGAGCTTGGACTTGGCGCTGCGCAGCCTCTGCTTGACGGCGCTCTCGCTGATATCGAGCTCGTAGGCGATTTCCTTGGTCAGAAGACCATCCCTGATCATATGGAGAGCCTCGATCTCTGCCGGTGTCAGAACGAGGGCAATCGGCTCCTGATGATGGAGGCTGGTCAGATGGTCGATCAGGGTTTCCATCTCTGGGGCACGGAACTCGCGATCCGATCTCGCGAAGGAGCCGTAAGTACGGATCCCGGGTTCGTTGTCGTCCATCACGCAGACAGCCACGCCGAAGGTCAGGTCATGCTGCGCGGCGAGGGCCAGAACCCCCTTGGGGTCGTCACCGCCGATCTCGGACCAGCGGATACAGCCGACGTTCTCGTAAACCCAACGGGTGACAGGATCGTAGAGCATCAGCGCTTCCCGGGTGTAGCGATGCACCCAACCAAGGGGGAGGGTGCTCCACTCGTATTCGGGAAAGGCGAAACCGACCCGGACGGCCAGATGAAAACCGGCAGGCGCCAGATGCGCGAGCATGGCCTTGTCGGTTTCGTGTCCGTTTTGGCCGTTCAACTTCACTGCTACGCCATCTCCGGGTGTCCAATGTCGCGGACATCTGTTATTGGTCAATTAAATTAAGCCCGTTGCTGAACGGGGTGCCCCATGCATAGGCTTCAACAAAGGCCAAAAATGGACGACACACGTGAAATTCGTGACATTCTGGCGGAGATACAGGGCCGTTGCAATGCAGGTTTTGCCGTAGCGTTGCACGTCCACTACACGACTCCGCGATTTCTGTTCCAGACCTACGAGCCCGCATGGGCCAGGGTCTATTCCGAGCGGGGGCTGGTGCTCAGGGACCCGACCGTCAGGTGGGGGCTCGAGAACGAGGGCATGATCGACTGGAGCGCTCTGGAGCATGACGATCCGGCTGGTGTGCTCAAGCTCGCGCGGGAACATGGCATTCACTATGGCTTCACGCACGCGATCGCCGATGGCGGGTCCCGGAGCGTTGGCAGTTTCGCCCGCAAGGAGACGGACTTCTCCGAGGAGGATCGCGAGGTTCTCTCCGCGATGTTCCTAAAGCTCCATCGCGGCACTCAAGTGTCCGACGGAGAGGAGGGTGCGATCGCGGAAATGCTGCGCAAGCTATCGGTGGAGTTGACCCACACCTGGAAATGATCCGGCACGGAGTCCGTAATCAGCTCCGGCACGGGGCAGGCGGAATGCGGCGCGGCTGCATGTTGCCAGGTCTTTGCGATTGTGCGACAGGATCACGACGCTTCAAGACCGATCGGGGTTTCACATGAGCAGCTTTGCATCCCTTCGCAGGACGATGGTCGACACGCAGGTCCGGCCGTCCGATGTCACCAAGTATCCGATCATCGATGCAATGCTCGAGGTGCCTCGCGAGCTCTATGTGCCCGACACCTATCGCGACGTCGCCTATGCGGGCCGCAATGTGCCACTGCAGAAGGGGCGGGTCGTTCTGGAGCCGCGCACCCTTGCCAAGATGCTGGACGCGCTGAACATTCAGCCCGATCAGCTGGTCCTCGATGTGGCCGCCGGGCTTGGCTACGCCAGCGCGGTTGCCGCCCGGCTGGCTCAGGCCGTCGTCGCTTTGGAAGAGGACGAGGCGATGGCGGCGGAGGCGGAATCCACTCTGGCAGCGCAATCCGTGGACAACGCCGTCGTCATTCAGGGCGCCCTCACGGAGGGTGCGGCGCAGCACGGGCCGTATGATGTCATTGTGATTCAGGGAGCTGTTGTGAATTTGCCACAAGCTCTCACAGCGCAATTGAAGGAAGGCGGGCGTATTGCCTGCCTGTTTATGGATGGTGAATGTGGTGCCGTGCGTATCGGCTACAAGATAGACGGTGTCGTCAACTGGCGCTTCTCGTTCAACGCGGGTGCGCCGGTCTTGCCCGGCTTCGAAGGCAAAAAGGCTTTCGCGCTGTAAACGGCGAATCGACCCTGCTATACTTGCCGAAAAGGCAGGCACATTAGAAGGAGCAGGTCCCGTGGGGATTATTGGCAAGCGCCTCCGGCGCAATCTGTGTAGTGCGGCGGCAATTATCGTGGGTCTTGGTCCGCTGGCGGTGTCCGCTGAGACGCTGACAGACACCCTCATCGACGCGTACCGGAATTCCAATCTGCTAGAGCAGAACCGCGCGCTGCTGCGTGTGGCGGACGACAACGTCGCGGTCGCACTTTCGGAAGTCCTGCCATCGCTGGATTTCGTCACCTCCTATGGCGGATACGCGAACCATCGTGAAGTCTACGGCAGCAACTTCGAGTCCAACGACAACCTGATCGCGACCTTCGCGTTGCAGGCGAGCATGACGCTCTATGCCGGGGGGCGGAACCGCCTGGCGATCGAGAGCGAGAAAGAGACCGTGCTGGCGACTCGCGAGGCGCTGCGTGCCGTTGAGCAAAACGTGCTCCTGCAAGCCGTGTCCGCCTATATGGGGGTGCTTCGGGCCGAGGCTTTCGTCAACCTGCGTGAGAACAACGTGCGCGTTCTGACCCAGGAAAAGCAGGCGACCGAGGACCGTTTCGAGGTCGGGGAAGTGACCCGGACCGACGTCGCGCTGGCGGAAAGCCGACTGGCCGCGGCGGTCAGCCTGCTCGAGGCGGCCCGCGGCGACTACGAAGTCGCCCGCGAGACCTTCAAGACCGCGGTCGGCCGCTATCCCGGCGATCTTGCCTTCCCGGGCGGACTGCCCGCCACGGCGGCGAGCGTCCAGGAAGCTGTCAACGTCGGCGTCCGGATCCACCCGACCATTCGTCAGGCCCAGCGTGAAGTGACCGTGGCCGAACTCGGCATGAAAATCGCCACGGCCGGCTACCTGCCGTCCATTACGGCAACCGTGGACTCCGAGACGAACTCGAACGACCAGGTCGAGGAGCACTCGCTTTTCTTCAATCTTCGGCAGCCGATCTATCAGGGCGGACGCCTTGCGGCGCTGGAGCGGCAATCGATCGCGCAACGGGACGCATCGCGCTCCAACCTGCTTCAGGTGACGCTGGGCATCGAAGAAGACGTTGCCACCGCCTGGGCGCGGCTCGACGTGGCCAAGGCTCAGATCCAGGCGACGGAACTCCAGATCGAGGCCGCTCAGATCGCCTTTGACGGAACCCGTGAGGAAGCGACCCTCGGAGCGCGGACAACGCTCGATGTGCTGGATGCGGAACAGGAACTGCTGGATGCACGGGCATCCCGGATCGACGCGATCGCGACGCAATACGTAGCAGTTTATTCACTTCTGTCTGCGATGGGTCTCCTGACAGTCGACCATCTGAACCTGGGCATCCAGACCTATGATCCTGCGGGCTACTACAATGCGGTCAAGAGCGCGCCTGCGCGGCTTTCGCCCCGTGGCCAGCAGCTTGACCGCGTGCTGCGCAAGATCGGTCAGCAATAAGCGGCTGACGCCCCGCAGCTATGTGGCATCTCTGGCCCTTCCGGCGACGGCAGGGCAGGAGGTGGATTGTATGACGATGGTCTCGGCGGTAGCCTGTGATGAACCGGAATCGCGAGGATCATGATGTCGGAGCGAGTAGCCAACGCGGAAATCGAAGACGTCCTGCTGTCGATCCGACGCCTTGTACAGGGTGATTCCGGAGGGTCGGTGGGCGAAGGCGGTTTGGCGCGGCAAGACTCGCCATCCTTCGCCGATCAAGAAGCGCCGGCTGCGGACGACCGTCAGGAAGGTCGCCTGGAGGAGGTCTTCAGTGAACCTGCGAGGCCGAAACCCGGTGCGGAGGCGCTGGTTCTCACGCCCGCATTGCGTGTGGATGACGGAAACGCGCGACCAGTGTCCGGGACGCCGCGCCCCAATGATGAACTCCGTTTCGAGCCGGAAGACCCGCCGCTTGACTCGCCTCCTGCAGGGGCGCGGCTGCATTTCGAACTCCCGGATGAAGAAGATCTCGACGATTTCTCGGATGACGAATGGGCTGACGATCCTGAGGCCGGGTCTGGGTTTTCGAGCAAGGATCCAACTTTCGCCAGAAAGGACGCGGCTGCTGATGGCGCTCCGGACGACACGGGCGGCGTCCCCAGCTTCGTGCGGGCCGTCGTCGGGGATCTGAACCATCTTCGCGAGGCGCAGGAAAAGGGCAGTGAACCTGACAGAGGCGGCCCGGATCCCGAGACCGGTGAACATTCTGCGACTGAACTAGATGATGCCGAAGCGGCGCCGTTGGTAGAAGAGCCCGCCGCGCCAAGGTCGGGGTTTCGCTTCGGCCAGGCCGAAGAGACCGGTGTTCGCAACCTCGTCTCGCTGCATGACGGAGACGATGATCTTCAGGCGAAACTCCCGGATGCGAGCGGCTCCGCGACCGTCGTTGGCCTGTCCGACGAAAAGGACGATTTCGGCGAGGTGGATGATCTTCAGGAGAGTCGCGCCGATAACGATCTTCTTTCGTCCATCGTGAGCACCTTCGACGCGATGGAGAAGAGTTTCACGGAAGAGAAAACCGCCGAATTCGTTGATGACTGGCAGGGCGAAACCGAGGAAAAAGTAGAGGCTCTGGATCCCGAGGCGTTGGAAGAGGACGCCTACTTTGTCGAGGCCGAGGATGACTCGGCCTTGTCCAACGAGCAGATCGACGATCTGTCGGAAGCCGCAAGTATCGCCCCGGTTGACGTGACGCCGGAAACAGAAATCTCTGACCCGGAGGTGCCCTCCGAGGCAGCGGGATTCGTGCTGGATGAAGCGCTCCTATCGGAACTGATCGCGGATTGCGTGCATCGCGAGTTGCAGGGCGAGTTGGGTGAGCGGATCACCCGCAACGTGCGCAAGCTGGTGCGCAGGGAGATTCACCGCGCCCTGGCGATGCGGGATTTCGACTGAACGGTTGACGAATACGCTCCCGGCGGGCGTCGCCGTGGTTACTGAGCGGCGCCACCGGTCATGGAATTGTGCTGTGTGCTCCGATCACCCTGATCAATGGAACTGGTCCGAAAGAGCCGAAGCTGCGCCACGGAAGACGTGGAGAGAACGGGGTTCTGGCCCCCAGCCCTGGATGTTTCTGTCCGCCATCGACCAACCACCGTCGCGACAGGGAGGCTTCGGTGCCGCATCGAAGGCAGTCAGGGGGCCGCATCGGGCCTGGCATCTTCGGAGATAAATACCCCAATGGCCATACCTAAGTTAATGGCCATACCTACGTTTCCTTGTGTCGGCCGAGGGTTGCTTCGGCTGCACATTGCGAAATAGAGACAGGGTGCGCTGTTGCTGCGCACCCTGTCTCTGATCCAGATAAAACAATTAGCGGAGAATCGGGTGACCGATCCTCAAGCGGCTTCTGCCTGCTCGGCAGCCTGACGCCGCTCGCTTTCCTCACGCGACAGCGCGACGGAAGTCCGGACACCGTTCGAAACGAACTGCATCAGGCCCGACACGACACGTTCGTTCGGGTCGATTCCGGCACAGCTCAGAACTTCGCGGCCATCGCGCGAACGAGCCCATCGGGCAATCTGTTCGGGACCATTGCCATATTTCTTGTCGTCGGCAATAGCATCATCCAGCGCGGCCAGAACAACGGCGGCAAAGAGCTTGCGAGCTCTCTGGCCTTGCTCATAGTTGAAAGCCGTGCCGTCAACGAAATCAGTCATCTCGTCGTCCTTTGTTATTCTTGCTCTTGTCTTTTCGGCGTGGGGCCGAATATGACGTTTTTGCGGCGATTCGGTATTTCCGTTTCGGAATGTCTCCTATGCGGAAATCGCATAGCTCAAACGGGGCACTCGCCATATCTGGTCTGCTTGCCAGCGGCCAGAGACCAAGATATAGACACCGGACATTCTGGTTCAAGCGCCTCTAGGGTCACTTCATGCCTAAAATAAACGGAAACGAAATCCGTCCAGGAAATGTCCTGGAGCACAACGGCGGCCTCTGGGCTGCGGTCAAGGTGGACCATGTGAAGCCCGGAAAGGGTGGCGCCTTCGCGCAGGTCGAACTGCGCAACCTTCGCAACGGTTCAAAGCTGAACGAACGTTTCCGGAGCGCCGACAAGGTGGAACGGGTGCGTCTGGAGCAGAAGGATCAGCAGTTCCTCTACGAGAACGACGGCATGTTGGTGTTCATGGACGCAGACACCTTCGAACAGATCGAACTGCCCGCCGAGATCCTCGGCGAGCGCCGTCCGTTCCTGCAGGACGGGATGACGATCCAGATCGAGTACTACGAGAGCGAGGCTCTGAACGCGACGCTGCCGCAGAAGGTCGTTTGCAAGATCGTCGAAACCGAGCCTGTCGTGAAGGGCCAGACTGCGGCAAACTCCTTCAAGCCGGCGCTTCTCGACAACGGCGTCAAGGTTATGGTCCCGCCCTTCGTGGGGCAGGATGAGGACATCGTCGTCAATACCGAGACCATGGAATACGCCGAACGCGCCTGAGTCAGGCTCTCGCACATCTGACTGGAACGGGCTCCATCGCGGGCCCGTTTTGCATTCCCGGAGGGCTCACACACGAAGCGCGTCCAGAAAACGCTCGACCATTACCCGGTATCCCGCGCCGAACAGACGCATGTGAACCAGCGCTGGCCAGAGTTGGTAGATCGGGCGACGCTGGAGGGCGCCGGGGGGCGGCGCTCCATAGGCCTCGGACAAACCGGGGCCCGGGCGTCCAAAGAGGTTCAGCATGGCGAGGTCGACTTCCGCGTCCCCGTGGTAACTCGCGGGATCGATGAGCCAGGCCCGGTCACCGGGGCCGAACAGAACGTTGCCCGACCAAAGATCGCCGTGCAGGAGCGACGGTGCGGGGTGTTGCGGCAGCAGGTCTGGCAGGCGGCGGCATAGTCTCTCGACGCGTCTGAAAAGTTCGGACGGCAGTAGCCGGGCCGTCGGAAGCAGGCGCCGTTCTGCCCAGAAAGCCGGCCAGTCCGACATGGGATGGTTGGCGATTCTGACCTCGCCGAAGGCGTAGTCCTCCGACCAGCCATAGGACGCTGCAGTGTGATCGTGCAATCGTCGCAGCCCCAGGCCGAGTGCGCGCCAAGCGGCCCCGGATTCGGGCGCGCTCGGAATGGCCCTGAGAATCACGATCGTGCCAAAGGTGCCGAGAACCTCTGGCGCGGGGACGCCGGTGGCCCGGATGGCGGCGAGCATCCGGGCTTCCTGCGCCACGAGCGGTCCACGCTTGGCGATCGCCTCGGTCCCGTCCGGCCATTGCAGCCGAAACACCGCCGAGATATCTCCGCCGTGGACGGACCGGATGCAGGCCGGGGCAGAGCCGAAAACCTCGGTCGCCGCCTGCCGGAGCTCCTCTAGCTCTCCCATGTGACGACGGCGGAGCCGGCGCGCATGGGACCCTCTGCCCGGTCGAACCGCAGGAAGGCGATGCCGCGGCCGCCGGACTGGGTGAAGAGGCGCCCTGCCGGGCGGTCGTTCTGCGTAATCTCGGTGCCGACCGGAGCCTCGCCCTCGACGCCCACGGTCACCAGCCCCTTTCGCAGCTCGGTCTTGTGCTTCATCCGGGCGGTCACTTCCTGCCCGACATAGCACCCCTTGCGGAAATCGACGCCGTGCAGGCGTTCAAAACCGCTTTCGAGGATGTAGCTGTCGTTCGGCAGCAGCTCGATTCCGGTCTCGGGAATGCAGGCGGCGACGCGGATTGCATCCCAGTCGATCTCGGCCGGCGCGCCGGCTTCCTCGGTATAGCGTCGCCATCCAAGCGTTTCGTGACGAGGGTCCGGGAATGCACCCTGCGGCGCGGGGCCGAGGCCGCGCAGTACGTTGATCTCCACCGGCCCGATCAAGACCTCGGCGCGCAGCCTGTATATCGTCAGGCGCTTGAGCAGATCCGCGGCGAGGGGCTCGGCCACGTCGAGAAGGACGCGTTCGCCATCTGGCACCAGGAAGAAATCGGCCAGATACTTGCCCTGTGGCGACAGTAGGGCGGCATAGATCATGCCTTCGGAGAGGCGGGAAATATCATTGGTCACAATGCCTTGCAGGAAGTGCTCCCGATCCCTTCCGCCAATTTCAAAGACCTTGCGGCCCGCGGTGCGTTCACCCGCCATCTGTCTGCTCCTTCTCGCGCGTCTCTCTCATATAGGAGAAGGCCGGCGCACTCGACAGTCCCGACCGCGAACGCGCCGGATGGGTTTGGGTTCGGAAAGCAGGATCGGCCACAAGATCAGGCGGCGGATTCGTCCTCGTCCTCGTCGCGCTCGTTGAACTGCAGCCGGTAGAGTTCCGCATAGGCGCCGTTACGGGCCAGCAGGTCGTCGTGCGAGCCTTCCTCGACCACCCGGCCCGCGTCCATCACCACGATCTTGTGGGCACTGCGGACGGTCGAGAGGCGGTGGGCGATCACCAGCGTGGTGCGGCCTTCGGACAAACGTTCCAGCGCGGCCTGCACGATGGCTTCGGATTGCGCGTCGAGCGCCGAGGTGGCCTCGTCCAGCAGCAGGATCGGTGTGTCCCGCAGCAGGGCGCGGGCGATGGCGACGCGCTGTCTCTGGCCACCGGAAAGCGAAGAGCCGCGCGGCCCGGCAGGGCTGTCGAGCCCGGCGGGGAGCGCGTCGATGAAGTCGGAGATATGGGCGGCGTCCATCACTTCGCGCAGGCGCTCCTCCGAGACGTCGGTCCGGCCGAGCAGGATGTTCTCGCGCACGGATTCATCGAACAGGAGGGCATCCTGCGTGACCATGGAATATTGCCCGCGCAGATCGGCGATGTCGAACTTGCGGATGTCGGTGCCGCTCATGGTGACCAATCCGCCGTCGATCTCGACGAGCCTTGTAAGTACGTTGAAGACGGTAGACTTGCCGGCGCCGGAGAGACCGACCAGCGCAGTTGTCTGCCCTGCCTTCGCGACGAAGCTGGTGCCTCGCAGGACCGGCAAGTCGCCGTAGGCGAGCGAGACGTTGTCGAGACGGATGTCGCCCTGCGCCTCGGGCAGGCGCACCGGGTTGATCGCGTTGACCAGTCGCGGGCGGGTGTCGAACAGCGTCCTCAGGCGGTGCAGGCTGACCGCTGTGGCCTGCCACACGCCGCTCACCCCGCCGAGCCGCCGTAGCGGTTCGAAGGTCAGTGCCATGGCCGCAAAGAAGCTCATGAACTCGCCCAGCGTCTTTTCGCCGGAGATGATCTCGCCGCCGCCGTAGAGCAGCACGGCGAGGAACCCGATGCCGCTCATGATGTCAATCATCGCGGGGATGAGTGCCTTGCCGAAGGTAGCGCGGGTCTCGGTCTCGATCTGCTCGTCGGCGAGGTCCCGGAAGCGGCCGGCCTGGTAGGCTTCGAGCGCATTGAGCTTGATCGGCGTGATGCCGTGGAAGATCTCGTCGAGCCGGGTGACCATCTTGCCGGCGTTTATCCGGTTTCTCAACGCCATCTGGCGCACGAAGCGTTGCACCAGCAGCGATGGCAGCACCAGGAGCGGTGCGCCGATCAGGGCGATCAGCGTCCAGCGCCAGTCGATCCACAGCACCACCGCCAGCAGCGACACAAGCGACATCACATCGCGTCCTACGCCGGTGATTATGACGTTGGCGACGTTCTTGATCGCGCCGGTATCGCCGCGAATGCGCTCCATCAGCGCTCCGGGCGGGTTGGCCTGGTGGAACAGCGTGTCGAGCTTCATCACGTGCTGGAGCAGCCGCGTCTGGAGTTCGAACACGATCTTCGACGAGGCACGGGTGATCAGCACCCTCTGGGCAACGTTGGCGATGGCCCGGACGATGAAGATCATCATGATCGTCGCGCCGACCCAGACCATGGCATCGGCATTGCCGCCGACGAAGATCTCGTCGAACATCGGCTTCATCATGTAGCTGAGCACGCCCAGCATCCCGCCCTCGATCGACATGAGGATGCCGGCGATGACCACGACAACGATATGCTTGCGCATGTAGTCGCGCCACAGCCAGCCGAACAGCTTGCCCTGCTCGCGCCAGCCGAGATCGTCGACGTTCTCGTCCGCAAGGTACTTGCTCATCGCTTTCGCCCTCCGGCTCGCATGTCGGCGAAGCTGGCTGCGGCCTCCTTGTGATCGTATTCGGTCCGGAACCAGGTCTCCATGTCGATCGGGTCCCGGGTGTTGCGCTCTTCGTACATGTCAATGATGTGGTCCACGATACCGGTGTCGGTCCAGTCCGTGTGGACATATTTCAACGACAGATGCTTGCGCGCCTCATCGAGCGGAGCGCCCTCGATGATCGCCTTGTAGAGCACCGCGGCGAGTCCCGCGCGGTCCGCGCCGGACTTGCAATGCATCACGAAGGGCTTCTCCATCTCCCGCATGGTGTCGATCAGATGGACGATTTCCTTCCGCTTGGCCGGCTTGCGGGCATAGATCTTGGCGGTGCGCAGCTCGATGCCGAGTTCTTCACAGGCTTCCTTCTCGAACAGCCACGGGCTGCGTCCATCCTCGCCGCGGAGGTTGAGGATCGAGCGGATGCCCATTTCCTTGTACTTCAGCACCCGCGCCGGCCCGGGCTGGTTGGAGCGGTAGACCCCCTCGGCGACCTTGTCGAAATTGGTCCAGGGCACGCGCAGGAAGGCGTGGTCGAACAGTTGGAAGTGCCACCAGGCGAGGCGCCGCTTCTCCGGTATCGTGATGTCGTGGCCGATCGATTTTCTGAGCCGGCGTTCGAGGTTCGCAAACCAGGTCTCGATGCGCTTGAACATTTGACTGGCAGATCCCCGGCCCGTGCACCGATACATGCGGCGTCGCGGGGACTTAACGCGAAAGGGGCTGCGGGGCAAGTCAGGCGGGGTCGGGGTGGATTGACCCCGGGCGGCGGCCGTCCTAGCACCGGGCGTCGGAATTTCCTGGAGTCCTTCGGTATGAGTCTTTCGCGCGGCAGCCATTACCTCGCAATTCCCGGCCCGTCGGTCATGCCTGAAGAGGTGCTGCGGGCGATGCACCGCCCGGCGCCCAACATCTACACTGGAGAGCTGCACGAGATCGTCGACACGATCCTGCCGGACCTGAAGCGCGTGGCCCAGACCGAGGGCGATGTAGCGGTCTACATCTGCAATGGCCACGGTGCCTGGGAGGCCGCCCTCAGCAACGTTCTGAGCCGGGGCGACAAGGCGCTGGCGCTGGCCACCGGGATCTTCACCCACGGCTGGGCCACGGTGGCCGAGCGGCTCGGGGTGCACGTGGAGCGCCGTGACTTCGGGCGCAACTCGCCGATCGATCCGGAGGTCGTGGAGGCCGCGCTGAGGGCCGACACGAAGCACGGGATCAGGGCTGTGCTAGCCGCGCATGTCGACACCGCGACTTCGGTGCGCAACGACATCGCGGCGCTGCGGGCGGCGATGGACCGGGCCGGGCATCCGGCGTTGCTGATGGTCGATTGCATCGCCAGCCTTGCGGTCGACACGTTCCGGATGGACGAGTGGGGCGTCGACGTGATGGTCGCGGCCAGCCAGAAGGGCCTGATGACCCCGCCGGGGGTCGCCTTCGTATTCTTCAACCAGAAGGCGGCGGAGGCGCGGGCGCAAGCCGATCTGGCGACGCATTACTGGGACTGGAAGCCGCGTGTCGCGGCCGAGGAATTCTACCAGTATTTCTGCGGCACCGCGCCGACCCATCATCTTTATGGCCTGCGGGCGGCGCTGGATCTGCTCCACGACGAGGGGATGGAGGCCGCCTGGGCGCGGCATGCGGCGCTTGCCGGTGCAGTCTGGGCGGCGTTCGATGCTTGGGGGGCAGCTGGTCCGCTGCGGCTCAACGTGGCCGATCCCGCCCACCGGAGCCACGCGGTCACCACCGTTCAAGCCGGTCGCGACAACGGCACGCGGCTCCGCAACTGGGTGAGCCAGCATGCCGGGGTGACGCTGGGGATCGGCCTGGGCATGGCGACCGAAGAGGATCCGGCGGCCGACGGCCATTTCCGGCTCGGTCACATGGGGTATGTGAACGCGCAGATGGTGATGGGGGCGCTCGGCACCGTGGACGCCGGGTTGAAGGCGCTCGGCATTCCGCACGGGGCCGGGGCCCTGGAGGAGGCCAGCGCGGTGCTTGCCCGGGCCTGAGCGCTCAGCGGGCGTTGCGCCGGCGGGCGAGGCGGTCGATCAGGTGGTTGATCGCCAGCGCCGCGAGGATCACCGCCAACCAGCCGAGCGTCATCCGCAGCGCCGTCAGCAGGCAGAACAGGTTGACCCCCAGGGTCACCAGTGCAGCAATGGTATAATCCGGCGCGCGGCCGACAGAGTGCTGTTTCATTCGCACCGTCCTCGCTGAACTTGCGTCGAGGTTAGCGCGTACGCCGCTGCTGGACAGTGACAATCCCGCGATTGCGGTTCAGCCGGCGGCCTTCAGCGCAGCCGGCAACGCCTTTTCAAGAAGATCGAGCGACTCATCAGGGCCGCAGGAGACCCGGATGCAACGATCCTGCGGCGCAACGAAAGGCATCCGCACAAAGACGTCCCGCTCGATCAGCCCGCCGAGGACGCGGCGGGCAAAGGCGCCGTCCCGGCCGCAGTCTATGGCGACGAAATTGGTGGCCGAAGGCAGCGCGGCGAGCCCGTTCGCGGCCGCGATTTCGCCGATCCGCAACCGGGCGGCAGCGACGCGGTCAATGGTCTCGGGCAGATGCTCGGGGTCGCGCAGGCTTGCCAGCGCGGCGGCCTGGGCCACGCGGCACATGCCGAAATGGTTGCGCACCTTGTTGAACGCCGCGATCAACTCCGGGTGACCGATCGCATAGCCCACGCGCATTCCGGCCAGCCCGTGCGCCTTGGAAAAGGTCCGCATCCGGATGACCCGGCGGTCGGTCGGGTCGAGCGGCGACGCGGTGCCCTCGGGGGCGAATTCCACATAGGCCTCGTCGAGCACCAGCAGGCAGCCGTCCGGAACCGCCTCGATGGTCTCCGAGATCGCCGCAGCGCCGTGCCAGCTGCCCATCGGGTTGTCCGGATTGGCGAGGTAGACGAGCTTCGCGTCGGTCTTACTCGCGGCGGCGACGAGCGCGGCGGGGTCCTCGTGGTCCCCCCGGTAGGGCACCTCGTGCAGCGTGCCGCCAAAGCCCGCGACGTGGTAGTTGAAGGTCGGGTAGGCGCCGCGCGAGGTGACGACGGTGTCGCCGGGGCCGACCATGAGGCGCACCAGGTAGCCCAGCAGCGCGTCGATCCCCTCGCCGACGACGATCGCCTCCGCCGGCACGTCCAGTTCCGTGGCCAGCGCCTGCTTGAGATCGTGGTTCTCGGGGTCGCCGTACATCCATGCTTCGCTCGCTGCGGCGGCCATCGCGCTGACGGCGGCCGGCGAGGGGCCGAAGCCCATCTCGTTGGCGCCGAGCCGCGCGGCAAAGAGGCGGCCGCGGATGCGTTCCTGCGCCTCCGGGCCGACGAAAGGCACGGTGGCGGGCAGGCTGGCGGCGAGCGGGGTCAGGCGGGGTCCGGGTTTCATGCCGTCAGTTAGTCGGAACCGGGCGGCGCCGGCAAGACTTGCGGTGAGGCGGCACATGGCTAGTCTTGCGCCAAAGATCGACGGCGGAGGAGAGGCACGATGACGACGAGCGACCCGGAGTTCCTGACCACCCGCCAGGGCCGCAAGATCGCCTTCCGGCGGATCGCCGGCACCGGACCGGTGGTGGTGTTCCTGCACGGCCTGCGCTCCGACATGGAAGGGACTAAGGCGCTCCATCTCGAGCAATGGGCCCGCGATACCGGCCGCGCCTTCCTGCGGTTCGACTGCTCCGGCCACGGTCTCAGCGGCGGTACCTTCGAGGAGGGCTGCATCGGAGACTGGGCCGAGGATGCCGCCGAGGTGCTCGCGGAGCTGACCGAGGGGCCGCTGGTGCTGGTGGGCTCGTCCATGGGGGGCTGGCTGTCGCTGCTGATGGCCCGTGCCATGCCCGAGCGGATGGCCGGCCTTGTGACCATCGCTGCCGCGCCAGATTTCACCGAAGACGGCTTCTGGGCCGGCTTCACCGACGCGCAAAAGGCCGCGCTCGAGACCGATGGACAGGTGGCGCTGCCATCGGACTACGGCGATCCGCTGATCGTGACCCGGCGCATGATCGAGGATGGGCGCGACCGGCTGGTGCTGCGTACGCCGCTTCCGCTGCCCTTCCCGACGCGTTTCCTGCAGGGCACGGCCGATCTCGATGTCGACATGTCCGTCGCGTTGCGGCTGCTCGACCATGCCGAGGGCGATGACATGCGGCTGACGCTGTTGAAGGGGGCGGACCATCGCTTCTCCGAACCTTCGGATCTCGCGCTGATCGCCAGCACGGTCGAAGAGGTGATCGCGGCCGGAGATGCGGCGTGAAGACGGTGCTGCTCCTTTCGCTCGTGCTTGTCGCCTGTGTCGGCGGGCTGCTGCTTTGGGGGCCGCGCGAGCGGGTGGAGCCGCCGCGCGGCTTCGACGAGGCGCAATTGCCGGAGGCGCCGGCCGACCTCGATGCGTGGCTTGCCGAGCGCGAGGCCGGAGTACCGGCGCTGCGGCCTGACAGCGCCAAGCGGATCGTCTGGGCGGGCGAAGCGGGGCAGGTGACGCCGCTTTCCGTCGTCTACCTGCACGGCTTCTCGGCCTCCTCCGAAGAAATTCGCCCGGTGCCCGACGCGGTGGCGGAGGCCCTTGGCGCCAATCTATATTTCGGCCGGCTCTCGGGTCATGGCCGCGACGGTGCTGCGATGGCCGAGCCTGGTGCCGGCGACTGGATCGAGGACACGGCGGAGGCGCTGGCCATCGGGCGGCGGATCGGTGAGCGCGTCCTGGTGATCGGCACCTCGACCGGCGGCACGCTTGCCACCATTGCCGCGGCCGATCCCGCGATGTCGGAGCGGATGGCCGGGGTCGTCCTGGTGTCGCCGCTCTACCGTATTGCCGACCCGGCTGCCGGGCTGCTGACGCTGCCCTTTGCCCGCCACTGGGCGCCTCTGATCGCCGGTGCCGAGCGAAGCTTCTCGCCGGTGAACGCGGCCCATGCGGCGCATTGGACCTCCAGCTATCCCACGGTCGCGGTCGTGCCGCTGGCGGCGCTGGTCTCCCACGTCGCGAAGATCGACGTCGGGACCATCGACGTCCCGGCGCTCTTCATCTATTCGCGCGCAGACACCGTGGTTTCGGCCGAGGCGACCGATGTGGCGCATGATGCCTGGGGGGCACCGGCAAGCCGGCTGCTGATCGAGGCCGACGGTGCGGGCGACCCCGCCAACCATGTGATCGTCGGCGATATCCTGAGCCCGGAACGGACCGACGCCGTGAGCGGGCAGATCGCCGATTGGGCTTCCGGCCTGTGATCCCCCCCGATTGTCCGGGCAGGTTCTCCGCCTTCGGCGGGTTCCCGCCGGGGCCGCTTCCATCGTCTTGGCATGACGCCGAGGCAGTGCGATTCGGCATTTGAAAGACTGTTCCCGAGGATCTGCGTGCGATGAAAGAACCCCTGGTGTTCCTGCCGGACATGATGTGCGACGCGCGGCTCTACTGGCCGCAACTGATGAGTTTCGGGCGCACGCGCTCGGTGACGATCGCGCCCGTGGGCAATGCCTCTTCGATGGGGGCGATCGCGGCGGCGGTGATGGATGGCGCGCCGCGCCGCTTCGCGCTGGTCGGACAGGGGATGGGCGGCATGGTCGCGATGGAGATCCTGCGCCGCGCCCCGGAACGGGTGACCCGCATCAGCCTGATCGGCACCAGCCCGCTGCCGGAAACGCCCCAGATGGCCGCCGAACGCGAGCCGCGCATCATCGCGGCCCAGACAGGCAAGCTGGCCGAGGCGGTCAAGACTGAGCTGAAGCTGCCCTCTGCGCTGGCGCCGGGACCGGGCCGCATGGAGGTGCAGTCGCTGGTGCTCGACATGGCCGACACCCTCGGACCGGAGGCGTTCATCTCCCAGTCCCGCGCCCTGCAGCGCCGTCCCGACCAGCAGAAGACCATGCGCACGACGAAGGTGCCGGCTTTGGTGATCTGCGGCGAGCACGACACTCTGTTCCCGGTGAAGCGTCAGGAATTCATGGCCGAGCTGATCCCCGTGGCCCGGCTGGTGATCGTCCCGGACGCGGGGCATTTCCCGACGCTGGAGCAGCCCGAGGTCACGACGGAGATCCTCACGGACTGGCTCGCTGCGCCGATGGTCTTACGCTGAGGAAACGGACGTCGCGGACATCTTGTCTCTCGCGCCAGAGGTGCCAAAGTGGCGGCGATCGACGGAGGAGCAAATGACCAAGGCAACCGCAGGATGGTTCGATAGCCGGGAGATATTCATCGGCGGCGCATGGCGACAGCCGGCCGGGGGCCTGATGCCCGTGGAGGACCCGTCGAGCGGCCTCGAGATCGGCGAGATCGCCCGTGGCGGCGCGTCCGATATCGACGCGGCCGTCGCGGCGGCGCGGGCGGCGCTGGACGGAGAGTGGGGCCGGGCGACCGCGCTGGAACGCGGACGGGTGCTGACCCGGATCGGGCAGCTCGTGCTGGAGCGGGTCGAGGATCTCGCCCGGCTGGAGGCGAGGGACGTCGGCAAACCGCTCGCGCAGGCCCGCAACGACGCCATAGCGCTCGCCCGCTACATGGAATTCTACGGCGGTGCCGTCGACAAGGTGATGGGTCAGACGATCCCCTACCTTGACGGCTACACCGTCTACACCCTGCGCGAGCCGCACGGGGTGACCGGCCACATCGTGCCCTGGAACTACCCGATGCAGATCATCGGCCGCTCCGTCGGGGGCGCGCTGGCGATGGGGAATGCGGCCGTGCTGAAGCCGGCGGAAGAGGCCTGCCTGACCGCGCTGGCCTTTGCCCGGCTGGTGGAAGAGGCGGGTCTGCCCGCCGGTGCGCTCAACGTCGTGCCGGGGCTGGGAGAGGAAGCCGGCGCGGCGCTGTCCGGCCATCCGGGCATCGACCACATCTCCTTCACCGGCTCCTACCCGGTCGGCCAGCTGGTGCAGAAGGCCGCGGCCGACAACGTGGTGCCGGTGACGCTCGAACTCGGCGGCAAGTCGCCCCAGGTGGTCTTTGCCGATGCCGATCTCGATGCGGCGCTGCCCTTCCTCGTCAACGCGGGCATCCAGAACGCGGGCCAGACCTGCTCGGCCGCCTCCCGGATCCTGGTGGATCGCGCGCTCTTCGACGAGGTCGCGGCCCGGATGGCCGAGCGCTATGCCGCGCTCAGGGTCGGGCCCGCGATGGCGGACCTCGATGTCGGCCCGCTGATCTCGGCCCGCCAGAAGGAGATCGTGGAGGGCTACCTCCGGCTCGGTGCCGATCTGGAATGCCTGGCAAAGGGCAGCATCATTGCAGACGCCCCGGCCGGAGGGCACTACGTCGCGCCGCACCTGCTGTCAGGTGCTGCACCCGATCACAGGCTCGCCCAGGAAGAGATCTTCGGCCCGGCGCAGGTGCTTCTGCCCTTCGATGGCGAGGAGGAGGCGGTTGCCATTGCCAACGGCACCGGGCTGGGGCTCGTCGCCGCGGTCTGGACGGAGAACGGCGGTCGGCAGATGCGCATGGCCAAGCGGCTGCGGGCGGGGCAGGTGTTCGTCAACAACTACGGCGCGGGAGGCGGCGTGGAACTGCCCTTCGGCGGCGTCGGCAAGTCCGGCCACGGCCGCGAGAAGGGTTTCGAAGCGCTCTTTGCCTTCTCGCAGGTCAAGACGGTGGCGACCCGGCACGGCTGAGAGAGCAAGTCACCGGGCTCGTGCAGCCCCTTCGGGCGGGCGGGTCACCAGCCGCTCGATTTCTTCCATCACGCCGGCGGGCAGGGGGCCTTTCTCCAGCGCGCCGGCATTCTCCACTGCCTGGGCGACCGTTCGGAAACCCGGGATCGGGCAGGTGTAGGGCGAGGTCGCCCAGATCCAGCCGAGCGCGCCCTGCGCCACGCTGCGCCCGCCGCTCTGCAATAGCTCCCTCACCGCTTCCAGCATCGCCAGCACTTCGGGCACGACCTGTCCGCCCCGAAAATACTCCATCCAGTCGAAGCTGTTGGTGCGGATGTCGGAGGGCTGCAATCGGCTGTCGGCGGTGTACTTGCCCGAAAAGACGCCCATGGCGAGCGGCATCCGGTTGACCGATAGCAACCCGTGCCGCGCGATCTGCGCGCGCACCTTGCTGGCCGGGAACCACAGGTTCATCGTGTGTTGCACGGCGGTGAAACCGGGCAGGTGACCCGTGGCGGCCACCGAATCCGGGAAGTCCGTGCTCCAGCCGAAGGCCCCGATCTTGCCGGCCTGTCGCGCGGCTTCCATCGCCGCGAAGATCGGCGCTGCGTTCTCGGGCGGCATCTCGTTGAGATGCAGGAACACCATGTCCACATGATCGCGCCCCAGCCGCTTCAGGCAGCCGTCGATCTCCGCCTCGGCCTGCTCCGCCGTGTCGACGGTACCCCGGACCTGGCGGCTGACCGGGTCGAACAGGACGCCGATCTTGGTCGAGACCACCACGTCCTTCCGCCCGGCAAGTGCCTGCCCCAGAACGATTTCCGAATGTCCTGCGCCATAGACCGAGGCGGTGTCGAAATAGCGCGCACCGGCATCGAGCGCGGCATGGATCGCGCGGGTGGATTCCGCGTCGTCCACCTCGCCCCAGCCGAGCGGGGTGTCTCCCTCCCAGAACGGGCCGCCAATCGCCCAGCATCCCATGCCGAGGCGCGGATTGTGGTTGAGGTCCAGCGTCATGGAGTGTCTCCTGCATCCGTTCACGCCGATTATGGGAGGGCATCAATGCGTCTTGAAGGAAAATCCGCCATCGTGACGGGGGGCGGCTCGGGCTTTGGCGCCGGGATCGCCCGCAAGTTCGCGGCCGAAGGGGCCCGGGTGATGGTGGCCGACATCAACCTGGATGGCGCCAGTGCGGTGGCGGACGAGATCGGCGGCACCGCCCAACGGACCGACGTCGCGAACGGCGAGAGCGTCAGGGAGATGGCCGCGGCCGCCCTTGCCGCCTTCGGAACGGTCGACATCCTGGTCAACAACGCCGGCGTCACCCATATGCCCGCCCTGATGGAAGACGTTTCGGAGGAGGATTTCGACCGGGTGCTCGCGGTCAATGCCAAGTCGGTCTACCTGACGGCGAAACACCTCGTCCCGCATATGAAGGCCAACGGGCGCGGGGCGATTCTGAACGTCGCCTCCACCGCGGGCGTCTCGCCCCGCCCGAAACTGAACTGGTACAATGCCTCCAAGGGCTGGATGATCACGGCCTCCCGCGCCATGGCGGTCGAACTCGCGCCATTCGGCGTCCGGGTCAACGCCCTCGCCCCGGTCGCCGGGGAAACGCCCCTGCTGGCCTCCTTCCTCGGAGTGGACACGCCCGAGATGCGGGCGAAGTTCCTCGCCACCATCCCGATCGGTCGGTTTTCCACGCCCGAGGACATGGGCAACGCCGCCTGCTATCTCTGCTCCGACGAGGCCAGCATGATCACCGGCACGGTGCTCGAGGTCGACGGCGGGCGCTGCATCTGATCGCGGGGAGAGAGCCGATGCGTCCGGGAACCCGCAACCTGATCACCGACGTGCCCGGCCTCCGCGTCGGCAACGCCAGCGACGCGACGCTGAAATCCGGCGTCTCCGTGCTCCTCGGCGACGCGCCATTCACCGCGGCCGTCCATGTCATGGGCGGCGCGCCGGGGACGCGGGAGACGGATCTGCTCGCCCCGGACAAGCTGGTGCAGACGGTGGATGCGCTGGTGCTCTCCGGCGGCTCGGCCTTCGGGCTCGACGCGGCCTCGGGGGTGGCAGACGGGCTGCGCGAGGCGGGCCGGGGCTTCGCGGTGGGGGACCAGCGGGTGCCCATCGTGCCCGGCGCGATCCTGTTCGACCTGCTCAACGGTGGCGACAAGTCCTGGACCGCGAACCCCTACAAAGCCCTCGGTCGCGCGGCGCTGGACGCCGCGGCCGAGAATTTCGCGCTCGGCACTGCCGGGGCCGGAACCGGCGCCACCACCCGCAGCCTCAAGGGCGGGCTCGGCTCCGCCTCCGTGGTGCTGAGTTCGGGCGTGACGGTTGGTGCGCTCGTCGCGGTCAATGCGCTCGGAGACGTGATCGGCGACGGGCCGGAGTTCTGGGCCGGGCCTTGGGAGGTCGACGGGGAATTCGGCGGGCTCGGACCGGTGCGTCGCCACGATCCGCTTGCCGAACCGGGGCTCAAGAAGGGCCAGGCGACGACCATCGCCATCGTCGCGACCGATGCTGAGCTGACCCAGGCGGAGGCGGCCCGGATGGCCACCGCCGCCCATGACGGCATGGCGCGGGCAATCGTGCCCTCCCACACCCCGCTCGACGGCGATCTCGTCTTTGCCGCGGCCACCGGCGCGCGGCCGCCAAAGGACCCGCTGCTCGACGCGATGGCGCTCGGCCACGCCGCCGCGACCTGCCTTGCCCGCGCCATCGCTCGCGGCGTCTGGCTCGCCGAACCGGCGGATGGCGATCCCGTGCCCTGCTGGCGCGAGAAATTCCCCGACGCCCGGCACGCCAGCGATTGAGGCGGCCGTCGCGCTCGTCTAGCATCCGGGTGACACGGGTCTCCGGGAGCCTCGAACGTGCGCCAGCCTCTCCTTTTCTCAGTTGCCAGCCTGCTACTGGTGCTTTCCCTTCCGGTCACCGCCCGGGCGGACGACGTGCTCGACGCGATCGATGCCGCCCGCGCGGCCTACGAGGCCGGCAACATCCAGGATACGATCGACGAGTTGGGCAACGCCCAGCAACTGGTTGCCACGATGAAGGCGGCCGGTCTCCTCGGCTTTCTCCCCGAGGCGCCCGACGGCTGGACCCGCGAGGTGCGAACGGACATGGGCACGGCGTTGTCGCTGTTCGGTGGCGGCGTCGGCGCGGCGGCCTCCTATGCCAGGGGCGGCGATACCTTCACCGTCACTCTGATGGCCGACAACGCCATGGTCGAGGCCTTCGCCGATCTACTCGGGAACCTCGGGGCGCTGGCCAGCGGTAGCCAGGTCGCCCTCGGCGGCGAAGCCTTCCTCGACCAGGGCGGCGAACTTACCGGCCTCATCGACAAGCGCATCCTGGTGCAGGCCTCGGGCGCGCCTGTCGAGGTCATGACGCCGCTTCTAGAGACCATCGACTTCGCCGGGATCAAGGCGTTCGGGAGCTAGCTTGGACCACCCGGGGGCGGTCAGCCCCCGCGCCGCGCCAGCGGCGCCCGGCCCCAAGGGGCCGAGACGCGCAAGCGTCGAGGTCCGAGGGGAATGCCCCGGTCCGGTCTCAGCCTCGCGCCATCCGAAGTGCCCGTTGCACCATGTCGCTTTGCGGATCGGCCAGCGGGTCGAGAATGTCGAAATGATGCCGTCCCGGAGTGATCGTGAGGTCGGACTTAAGCCAGGCATCCGCAAGCCGGATCGCCTGATCGACAAAGCTCGGCCGTTCGGCGCCGCCCACCTCCAGCTGCACCCCGCAGTCGGGCTCCGGATGAAGGATCGGACTTTCGCTCTCCGCCTCGGCAGCGTCGATCCGCAGGAACTCGTTCATCGGCAGCATGACCAGCGGGTTCAGGTCCGCAAGCGGCGAGATCGGCAGCACGCCGCGGATCCGGCGTCGCAGTGCTTCCGGCAGGTGGACGTCGGGGCAGACCATGCGCAGCGAGAGGTGCCCACCGGCCGAATGCCCGCCGACCAGCACCGGCCCGGGGAGTTCGGTGGCGATCACCGGCAGCGCGCGGGCGATCGCCTGGGTGATCTCGGCGATATGGACCTCGGGCGCCAGCGGATAGGAGGGGATCGCCACGGCCCAGTTGTTGCCCAGGAACCCCTGCGCCAGGTGGGACCAGTCCTTGCGACCGCTCATCCGCCAGAAACCGCCATGAAGGAAGACGAACAGCCCCTGGGGCGCCGCCTCTGCGTCGGGAAGAAACAGGTCGTATTTCTCCCGCTCACCGGGCCCGTAGGGGGTGTCGAGCCGCTGAAGCGAGGCCGGGTGGTGCGACCGGAACGCTTCCGCCGCGGCCGCCCAGCGATCGAAATAGCTGTGTCCGTCCGGGATGAAATCGGCGTTGTCGTAGGAGGTCGGGTCGATCATGGGATTGGGCCTCTCGTGTCCGCTTGATCGGACAGATAATGCCGCGGGTCCCGCTGCGCCAGACGTCAGTACCCGAGGTCGCGGTCCACGAGGTGCAGCAGCGGCAGCCTGGCCTCGCATCGCCGGATATTCTCCACGATCACCTCGCTCGCCGTCTCGGCGCGTGTCTCGGAGGCGATATGCGGCGTCACGGTTACCTTCGGATGGGCCCAGAACGGATGCTCGGGCGGCAGCGGTTCGGTGCGGAACACGTCGAGCGTGGCGTGGCCCAGGTCTCCGCGATCGAGCGCCGCAAGCAGCGCCTCGTCGTCGATCAGCGGCCCGCGGCCGGGGTTGATGACGACCGCGCCCGACGGCAACTGGTCGAGATGGGCGGCGTTCAGCAGGCTGTCGGTGCCCGGTGTCAGCGGCAGGAGCAGAACGAGGATCTCGGCCCGCGCCAGCGCCTGCTCCAACCCCTCCGGCCCCGACAGGCAGGTCACACCCTCGACGTCGCGCGGGGTCCGGCTCCAGCCGGCGACGACGAAGCCGAGCTCGGCCAGGGCCTGCGCGCAGGCTGCGCCGAGCACCCCGAGCCCCAGCACGGTCACATGGCGATGCCGCGCCAGCGGCGGCACGTGGCGCACCCAGTCACCGGACTGGTGGGCCAGCGCATGGTCAATGTTCAGGTGATGCCGCAGCACGTGCCCGGCGACATATTCCACCATCCCCTCGGTCAGCCCGCTGTCGACCATCCGTGTGAGCGGCACGCGAAGCGTCGTATTGCCCACCACGTCCTCGACCCCCGCCCAGAGGCTCAGCACCGCCTTCAGGCGGGTGAAGGGGGTGAAATCCTGCACATCGGAGTCCGGGGCGTAGACAACGTAGTCCACCTCCTCCGGCGGCCCGAGGTCAGGCGAAAGCTCCGCGGTGATCCCGGCGGCGGCGAGGTTGTGCCGCAAATGGCCTTCGTACTCGTGCCACTTGGCCTCGGAGGCGGAGAACAGGATGCGGGGGCTCATGAGCGGTCTCGCGGTCGGTGGACATGCGCCGATTGCACCAGCCCGAAGGCGGCGAGCAGCACCAGCATGGCCGAGCCGCCGTAGCTGACCAGCGGCAGCGGCACACCGACCACGGGCGCCAGCCCCATTACCATGGACATGTTCACGGAGAAGAACAGGAAGAAGGTGGCGGCGATCCCGATCGTCAGGAGCGAGGCGAACCGATCCTTGTTGGTGAAGGCGGATGCGAGGCAGAAGACGATGATCAGCGCGTAGAGCGTCAGCAGCGAGGCCGCGCCGATCAGCCCGAACTCCTCGGCCAGCGTGGTGAAGATGAAGTCGGTGTGCTTCTCGGGCAGGAAGTTCAGCCGCGACTGCGTGCCTTGCATGAAGCCGCGCCCGGTGATGCCGCCGGAGCCGAGCGCGATCTTTGACTGCGTGATGTGATAACCCGCCCCCAACGGGTCGGAATCGGGATCGAGGAAGGTGTCGATGCGGCGGAACTGGTAGTCCTTGATCAATTGCCAGGATGTGCCGCGGGATTTCAGCACCGCCGTGACCAGCCCGACCCCGGCGGCGCCGACGACCGCGAAATAGGCCCAGTGGACGCCCGCCGCGAACATGATGATCCCGCCGCCTGCGACCAGCAGGATCGCGGTCCCGAGGTCTGGTTGTTTCAGCACGAGGAAAGTCGGCAGCAGGATGATGAATACGGGCAGGATCACCCAGAAGATCCGGCTCACCTTGCGGATGTCGAGCCAGTCGTAATAGGCGGCGAGAAACATCACCAGGGTGATCTTGGTCAGTTCCGACGGCTGCAGGCGCATGAAGCCAATGTCGATCCAGCGTTGCGCCCCCATGCCCGTGGTGCCGAACAGTTCCACCGCGACAAGCAGCAGCACCGAGATTCCATAGGCGACCGCCGCGATGTTACGCCAGATGTAGATCGGCACCATGGCGATCAGGAACATCGCCACCATGCCGACGGCGAAACGCTTCATCTGCGGCTCGGCCCAGGGCTGCAACGACCCGCCGGCCACCGAATAGAGCATCAGGAAGCCCACCGCCGCGACCGCCGTCAGCAGCAGGATCAGGCCCCAGTTCAGATAGAGGATCTTGCGCAGACCGGTCGGCACGGTCTGGACGCGATACTCCAGGTAACTCATGCGCGGTCGCTCCGGCCGGTCTTGCCGTCCTTGCGGCGCAAGGGCATCGAATCCCAGATCTCGGCGATGCCGTCGCGTTCGCCGGATGGGAAGACATCGAGCGGCGGCAGGTCGCCCCACAGCGCGCGGGCGACGATGTCCCGCGCCACGGGTGCTGCCGCCGTGGAGCCGCCGCCGCCGTGCTCCACCACGACCGAGACCGCGATCCGCGGGTTGTCGTAGGGCGCGAAGCAGACGAAGAGCGCGTGGTCGCGCTGCTCCCAGGGCACGTTCTTGTTGTCGACGACCACCGAGCGCACCTGGCTGGTACCGGTCTTGCCGGCAAGCTTCATGTCCTCGGGGAGCAGGCGCGAACGGTAGGCCGTGCCCTGGCGGGAGTTGGAGACCGAGAACATCGCCTTGCGCACCTGCGACAGGGTCGTTGGGCTGAGCCCGAGCGGTCCGTCGGACAGAATGGGCTGCTCCTCGGTGTCGATCGACTTGACCAGGCGCGGCCGGATGGCCTCGCCGGTGGCGATCCGGGCCGTCATCACGCAGAGCTGCAGCGGCGAGGCGAGCACGAAGCCCTGGCCGATGGAGGCGTTCAGGCTGTCGCCGACCATCCAGCTTTCCTGCCGGTTGCCCTGTTTCCAGGCCTTCGTCGGCGCCAGCCCCTCGGCGACGGCGGACATCGGAAGATCGTGACGCACGCCGATGCCGAGCCGCGTCGCCATCTCGGAGATCCTGTCGATGCCCACGCGTTCGGCCAGCTCATAATAATAGACATCGCAGGAGCGCATCAGGCTGTCGTGGAGGTCGACATAGCCGTGGCCGCCCCGCTTCCAGCAATGAAACCGGCGTGTGCCGAGCTGCTTGTAGCCCGGGCAGTAGATCGTCTCCCCGGCCGTCACCACGCCCGCCTCGTGCGCCGCAAGCGCAGTGACCATCTTGAAGGTCGAGCCGGGCGGGTAGGTGCCCTGAACCGACTTGTTGGCGAGCGGGCGGTGATCGTTCTCGGTGAGCGCCTTGTAATCCTTGACCGAAATGCCGCGGACAAAGAGGTTGGGGTCGAAGCTCGGCGCCGAGGCAATGGCCAGGACGTCGCCGCTGCGCACATCCATCACGACGGCGGCGGCGCTTTCCCCCACCAACCGTGCGTTGATGAAGTTCTGCAGGCCGTGATCGACCGTCAGTTGCAGGTCGGCGCCCTTCTTCCCTTCCTGCCGGGAAAGCTCGCGCATCACCCGGCCGCCGGCGTTGACCTCGATCCGCTTGGTGCCGGCGGAGCCGCGCAGCAGGTCTTCCTGCCGGGCCTCCAGCCCGACCTTGCCGATCTGGAACTTCGGGATCTGGAGCAGCGGGTCCGGATCCTCCAGCTTGGAGAGGTCGTAGTCGGAAACCGGTCCGACATAGCCCACGACATGGGCGAAATCCTCTTCCAGCGGGTAATGTCGGGTGAGGCCGACCTCGGGCGTGACGCCCGGCAGGGCAGGGGCGTTGACTGCCACCTCGGCCACGTCCTCCCACGCCAGCTGGTCGGCAATGGTGACAGGCACGAAAGGGCTGCGGCGGCGGATCTCGCGCATCGCGCGTTCCACGTCGTCATCGGTGAGCGGCACCAACTCGCGCAGCTTGGCGAAGGTCTCGTCGAGATCGCCTGCATCCTCGCGGACGATGACGATCCGGTAGTTCTGGGTGTTCTCGGCGATCGGCACGCCGGTGCGGTCGAAGATCAGGCCGCGCGCGGGCGGGATCAGGCGGATGTTGATCCGGTTTTCCTCTGCCAGCAGGCGGAACTGCTCGGCCTGATCGATCTGCATGTAGCGCATCCGTGTGCCCAGCACGCCCATGAAGCCCAGCATCGAGCCGCCAAGCACCAGCCCGCGGCGGGTGATACGGCGGGCACTTTCCTCGGTATCCTTTGGCGGACGTCTCACAGGCGGCTCCCCAATGCGTCGGCTTCGTTCGGGTCCGCTGCGGAGACCCTGAACCCATAATGCGACAAGGCGACCACAAAGGGATAGACCCCCGCGGTAAACAATGCGCGCAGAAGGGCGAGGCCCAGCGGTGGCCGGTCGGTCATCGCGACCGTCAGCACGATCTGGTTGAGCCCGACCAGCGCGACCATGACGCCGGTCACGAACACCCATTCCACAGGGAAGGGCAGGTCGCGCGAGACGCCCTTTCGGGAGCGCAGAACTTCGGTCCCGAGCACCGCAAGCGCCGTTCCGAGGCCGGGTGGCTGCTGCAGCAATAGGTCGAGGAACATGAAGAGCGCGGCGACAAGCAGCACCGGCACATAGGAGGGGCGACGCAATACCCACGCAAATGTCACCGCAAGCGCCAGGTCCGGCCCCGGAAGATTGCTCGCGGCGATCCCGATGGGCAGCAACTGGATGAAGGCGATGACGAGAATTACGGCCGTGTAAAGCAGGCGGTAGCCCCAGGTGCGTGTGGTGATCGGATCAACCATCGGCGCCCGCCTGCGTTTCACCTTCTGCCGGCGCCTCGGTGGCCTCGGCTTCCGGGTCCGGTTGCGGCGGCACGATCAGCCCGGAGGCGTCGGTGATGACCTCGCCGTTGTGGCTGCGCAGGACACGCAGGAATTCGAGCTGCTGGTAATCGGCGGCAAGCCACACCCGGTATCGACCGTCCGGACCAAGGGCGAGTTGGCCGACCAGAAGCCCGGAAGGAAAGACCCCGCCATCGCCGGAACTCACCACCCGGTCGCCGGGTTCGATGGCGTCGAGGTCTTCGAGAAAATCGAGCGTCGGTGCGGCGGTGTTGTCGCCAGCCAGGATCGCGCGCTGGCCTGAGGGCTGGATGGTGACGGGCAGGCGGCTCGCCGCGTCGGTGAGCAGGATCACCCGGCTGGTGGTGTTTCCGACGCCGGAGATGCGCCCGACCAGCCCGAGCCCGTCCATCGTCGCCCAGCCGTCGCGGACGCCGTCACGGGCGCCCACGTTGAGCAGCACCGACTGGCGGAAGGGAGAGCCGGAATCGGCGATCACGAGGCCCGAGACCGAGGTGAGCTTGGGGTCTAGACGCACGTTGTTGAGGGCGAGCAGCTTGGCGTTCTGCTGCTCGAGCTGCACCGCGGCCTCCTTCCAGGCCTTCATCTGCTGGAGTTCGCGGCGCAGGTCCTGGTTCTGCTGGTAGATCCGCTGATAGGACTGGAAATCCTCGATCATCCCGGCGAAACGCGCCATCGGAACCGAGGCCCATTCGAAGCTGGGAACGACCCGATCGATCAGGTTGGCGCGGAAACGTTCGACGCGCGGGCTGTCGATCCGCCAGAGCAGGAAGATGCCGAGGCAAATCGCGATGAGCCCGATGACGACGATACGCCTTACGGGGCGGACATAGTCCACGTCTGATCCGTTACGGTTGCGTGCCACGCGGCCTCACGTTCTGCCGACCAGGCGCCTGCCGGTCGCGGGGGTCAGCTTTCGTAATCTATCGCATGCCGGAGCTGTTTTTCATACTCCAGCGCCTTGCCCGTGCCGAGGGCCACGCAATTCAGGGATTCGTCGGCGACGGAGATCGCGAGGCCGGTCTGCTCGCGCAGGGCCAGGTCCAGCTCGCCCAGCAGCGCGCCGCCGCCGGTGAGCATCACGCCGCGATCGACGATGTCGGCGGCGAGGTCCGGGGGGGTGGCTTCGAGCGCGGTCATCACCGCCTCGCAGATCGCCTGAACCGGCTCCGAAAGGGCCTCGGCCACCTGGGCCTGATTGATTTCGGTCTCTTTCGGCACGCCGTTTAGCAGGTCGCGGCCCCGGATCTGCATCGAGGCGCCGCGCCCGTCGTCGGGCATGCGGGCGGTGCCGATAGAGGTCTTGATCCGTTCGGCGGTCGAATCGCCCACGAGGATGTTCTGCTGGCGGCGCAGGTAGGAGACGATTGCGTCGTCCATCCGGTCGCCTCCAATCCGCACCGAACGGGCGTAGACGATGTCACCCAGCGACAGCACGGCCACCTCGGTGGTGCCGCCGCCGATGTCGACGACCATCGAACCCGTCGGGTCGGTGATGGGCATGCCGGCGCCTATGGCGGCCGCGATCGGCTCCGCGATCAGTCCGGCGCGGCGGGCGCCCGCGGACAGGACCGACTGCCGGATCGCCCGCTTTTCGACAGGGGTGGCGCCGTGCGGCACGCAGACGATGATCTTGGGTTTGGTGAAGGTCGTGCGCTTGTGCACCTTGCGGATGAAATGCTTGATCATTTCCTCCGCGGTGTCGAAATCCGCAATCACGCCTTCCCGCATCGGCCGGATCGCCTCGATTGAGCCGGGCGTCCGCCCCAGCATCATCTTGGCATCCTCCCCGACGGCGAGAACTTCCTTGCGGCCGTTCTTGGTGTGATAGGCAACGACCGACGGCTCGTTCAGCACGATACCCTTGCCCTTGACATAGACCAGCGTGTTGGCCGTCCCGAGGTCGATTGCCATGTCGGAAGAAAACAACCCACCAAACAGCGCCATGTCCTGTCCTGCTCTTGTTATGTTCGTTAACCTAAGAGCCCCTGCGACTCCCCTCGCCGCGGGACGGATGCCTTATAGGCGTCCGTGCCACCATACGAAAGGGCGAATGAGAATGCCATCGGCGTTCGTTCGCCGGCCCGGGCTTCTTGCGAGGCTCGAGTTGGGAGAACATGACGGCGAGCGTCGAAGCAGCGTCAACCCGGCCGCCCAAAGGCGGCGCGATACCTTGCGCCCAATCCGGGGCTGCGCCGGCCGATCAGCGACGCGGGCACGGATGCGCCGGGCAACGCCCAGACACCGAAGCCCGGCTGGAGCCGATGCCCTCCGAGGTGGTCCATTCCGAGATCGCCGCAGAACTGCTCGCCTTCCGCAGAGACCGTAATCGCGCCGATGGCAGAGACGAACACTTCGCGCTCGGCCAGCTCCTCGAGAAACCGCAGGAACGAGGACAGCATCATCGGTGCAATCGCCTCGTGGCCGGGCAGGATCGCCACGACCGGACAATAGCCGAAGTAGAGCCCAGGCATGATCGGCCGTCGCAGGCGATCCGCATCCAGATCGGATTCGAGCAGGCGCCGCGCGTAGAAACGGTCGGTGTCCTCCTGGTTCAGGAACTGCAAACCCCAATGCCCGACCAGTTCCGTGCCGTCGTAGACACAGCATCCGTGATGGCGGAAGCGGGTGATGATCGGATCCCAGCGGTCTGCCTCGGGCCCGAAGTCGTCGGAGATGTCCGGGATCACCTGCGCGAAAAGGCGGTGGATGGCATGAGAGACCCGGGTCATGTCGCCGTCAAAGACCTCGTCGAGCATAGCATCGTCGAGCTGGCGATAGCGGCTTTTTCGGGTGTGAAGGTGAAACGCGTCCCAATCCAGCCGGCACTCCGTCACCTCCGCGGCGCTCCACCCGAGCACTTCGATCAGCCGGTGTTCCAGATCGCCCCGGATGAACGACAGCGACCGCTCGTACTTCCCGATGGCATCGACGCTGACACCGATCAGATCGGCGAGTTGCTCCTGTGTCATCCGTCCATGAACGCCGCCGGACACCCTAAACTCGCGCAGCCTGCGCGCAAAAAGGGAATATCGGTCGGTCACCGCAAAGTCCTCCGATCCGGTGTGATGCCGGAATTGTCCTCTATCCGGCCGCGGATACCAAGACAGTTACGGATGACGTACGTGTCCGTCCGGGGGCGCGGGTCACGTCGGTGGGACGGCGCGGGGCTTCGGAGCAGCATCGGCCAATAGAGGAAAGGAACGCCAATGACCCGCAGGATCTGCCCGTTTGCCAACCCCTTCGACTTTCTGATCCCGCAGCCCGGGATCGAGCCGCCCAAACACCTCGGTGTGCCGGAAACAGCGGACGAGCCGCGACCGAAACGCACGCGGCGCAAGGCGGGATGGTCCGCCTTGCGCCGCAGGTTTCACCCGGATCGGTAGGCCGTCAGCTCACCGCGTCACGGTAGGAGATTTCCTTCTGGTCGGTTCCCGTCTTGGCGCGGCGCACGATCAGCCGGTTGAGCGCCGAGACATAGGCCTTGGCGGAGGCCACGACGGTGTCGGTATCGGCCGATTGACCGGTGACGATCCGGCCGTCCTCCTCCAGGCGCACGGTGACCGTGGCCTGCGCATCCGTGCCGCGCGTGACCGCGTGGACCTGGTAGAGTTTCAGATGCGCGTTGTGGGGGAAGATCAGCTTCACCGCGTTGAAGGTGGCGTCGACCGGGCCGTCGCCGCTGGCGGAGACCATGTGGTCCACGCCGTCGACGGTCATCACGAGGTCCGCCGATTGCGGCGCCTGGGTGCCGCAGATCACGCGCAGGAACTTCACCTTCAGCGTGTCGTCGACCTCCGAACCGGCATCGCGCATCAGCGCGATCAGGTCGTCGTCGTAGACCTCCTTCTTGCGGTCGGCCAGTTCCTTGAACCGCACGAAGACGTCCTTGAGCTGGTTGTCGCCCAGGTCGTAGCCCAGATCCCGCAGCTTGGCGCGCAGCGCTGCGCGGCCGGAATGCTTGCCCATCACCAGGTTGGTGGCGGAGAGGCCCACGTCCTCGGGACGCATGATCTCGAAGTTCTGTGGGTTTTTCAGCATCCCGTCCTGGTGGATGCCGCTCTCGTGCGCGAAGGCGTTCTTGCCCACCACGGCCTTGTTGAACTGCACCTGGAAGCCCGACACGTCGGCCACCCGGCGGGAGATGTTCATGATCTTCCGGGTGTCGATGCCAGTGGTGTAGGGCATGATGTCATGGCGCACCTTGAGCGCCATCACGACCTCCTCCAGCGCCGTGTTGCCGGCACGCTCGCCCAGCCCGTTGATCGTGCATTCGATCTGCCGCGCCCCGGCCTCGACGGCGGCCAGCGCGTTGGCCGTCGCCATGCCGAGGTCGTTGTGGCAATGCGTGGCAAAGACGATCTCGTCGGCGCCGGGGACCCGCTCCAACAGCATCCGGATCAGGTCCGCGCTTTCGCGCGGGGCGGTGTAGCCCACGGTGTCGGGAATGTTGATCGTGGTGGCGCCGGCCTTGATGGCGATCTCGACGACGCGGCACAGGTAGTCGTGCTCGGTCCGGGTGGCGTCCATCGGCGACCACTGGACGTTGTCGCAGAGGTTGCGGGCGTGGGTGACCGTCTCGTGGATCCGGTCGGCCATCTCGTCCATCGTCAGGTTCGGAATCGCGCGGTGCAGCTCCGACGTGCCGATGAACGTGTGGATGCGCGGCCGCTCGGAATGGCGCACGGCCTCCCAGCAGCGGTCGATGTCCTTGAAATTGGCGCGCGCCAGGCCGCAGATCACGGCGTTCTTCGTCACTTCGGCGATGTCGCGCACGGCTTCGAAATCGCCTTCCGAGGCGATCGGAAAGCCGGCCTCGATGATGTCGACGCCCATCTCGTCGAGCATCTGGGCGATCTCCAGCTTCTCGTCGTGGGTCATCGTGGCGCCGGGGCTCTGCTCGCCGTCGCGCAGGGTCGTGTCGAAGATCAACACGCGGTTCTGGGTATCGGTCATTGGTCTGGTTCCTTGGTGTCCTTCAATCCTTTGGCGCGCTGCGCATAGCCCTCTGAGCGGACGCGCCGGACGGCACGCTCAGAGGCGGCTAAGGAGAAGGAGGAGGCCGGCAAGGGGCAGCGCCCGCGCGGAGGCGGGCGCGGAAAGGATATGCCGGTTCGTCATCATGCGGGCAGAATACCGAGGCCGGCACGGATTGAAAGAGCGAATCTGCGCACCTCGGCGATCCGGGGGGGGGCCGATGCGCGGGTTTCGGTCAATTCCACCGGTACGGTCTGGAAAACGCCCGAAAGTCCGGTCATTTCAAGCCATTTTGGACGAGTAAGCCGCCGCTGCGCCGCGCCGGGCGGCCCGCGACCTCGCTTCCGGTCGTTTCGTCGCCGAAAATGACCGTTTCGGGCTGTCGGCACGCGGCTCGGTCGCGGCAAGTCGGGACGTATCGCGCCGGATCATGGCGCCGCATGACGTGCCACATCTGACAGCCGGATCATTCATCCGCGGAGTCCGGGCCGGTATCGGAGGGCCCCGAGGTCGGAGGCGCGTCCCCGGCATCCGCCATTCGATTCCGAAAATACATCAAATCGAATCCGCCGGGATGTGGTATTCTCCTTTCGCCGGAGAATCGGACAATCTCTGGAACTTTCAAATAAATTCAAGATTTTGAGGAGTGCTTCCATGCGCAGGTTTTCCTGTATTTTCGGCGTCCTTGTCGGGATTGGCTTGACGGCAGGCGCGGGTATCTCTCAGGCCGAAGGATTGCAGGACATTCTGAGTGGCAAGACGTTGACTTCCCCGAAAGGCAGGACTGTCTATGTGCTCGGCTCAGACGGACGTCTGAGTGGGACGATCGCCAAGGAAGCCGTCGTTGGCATATGGGACATCCGCAACGGTCAGTGGTGCCGATCGATCAGCGAACCCGCAGTGCACGCCGGCGATGCATGCCGGACGGTGGCGGTCGACGGACAAAACGTGACATTGATCAGCAGCGAACAGGCGGTCGTCTACACGATGAAGTGACGCGCGCCCCTAGCTTCCCGGCTTGGCAGGAACGGTCGGGTGATGCTGACGTCGGGCAGCAGGATCCGGAGCCGCGGTCGTGGCATGGGAGTGTCTGTGGCGGGCGCCGGGGATTGCGTCGAAGCGGTGCGCCAGTCGGGTCATGACCCGCTGCGCAAGCGGAGCGGCCGGGGATTTGCCAATCGGTGCAGTCCTGGGCATTGCTGCGCGGAGGCGCCGATGATCCTGCGTCCGGGCGGTCGTTCTGAGTCTGCGCTTGCGGGCAGGGCCCCCGAGCCACGACCTGTCTGCGCGTCGACCGCAGAGGCAGCGCTTGCGCGCTGCCGCGTTGCGTTACTGGCTGGCCTCTGCCGCTTCGGGCTCCGCCGTCTCGCCGGTGGCTTCGGTTTCGGCGGGGGGCGTGACATTGGCGTCGGGGCGGATCAGGTCGCCTTCGTTCCATTCTCCGGCGCGCACCTCGCCCGAGGCGTAGTGCATCCGGCCTTCGCCTTGGGGCATGCCGGCCGAGAAGTTGCCCTCGTAGACATCGCCGTTCAGGTAGGTGGCGATCCCCTTGCCCTGCATCTCGCCGTCGACCCATTCGCCGGTATAGGTGAAGCCGCTCGGCGCAACGAGCGTGCCCTGTCCGGTCCGCTGGCCGTCCTTGAAGTCGCCTTCAT
Organism: Tropicimonas aquimaris; assembly: GCF_042676185.1. NCBI lineage: Bacteria > Pseudomonadati > Pseudomonadota > Alphaproteobacteria > Rhodobacterales > Roseobacteraceae > Tropicimonas > Tropicimonas aquimaris. The sequence continues at coordinate 57,951 of NZ_JBHTJT010000031.1, forward strand.
AGATGCTGCCGTCGGTGTAGGTGGCCTTGCCCTTGCCATGCCGGGTGCCGTCGACCCAGTCTCCCTCGTAGCGGTAGCCGTCAGGGTAGGTCATTACGCCCTTGCCGTGGTAGCGCGCGTCCTTGAACTCGCCCTCGTAGACCTGGCCATCGGCATAGCGGGCGATGCCGGTGCCCTCGATGACGCTGTCGACCCAGTCGCCCTCGTAGGTGTTGCCGTCGGGATAGGTGATCTTGCCCTTGCCGTGCGGCTGGTCGTCCTTGAACGCGCCCTCGTAGACCGAGCCATCGGGATAGACGACCTTGCCCACGCCCTCGATGCGGCCTTCGATCCACGCGCCGGTATAGACATACCCGTCGGTCCCGGTGAAGGTGCCCTGGCCGTGGCGGCGATCGGCCTGGAAGTCGCCCTCGTATACATCGCCATTGGCATAGGTGACCTTGCCGCGGCCCTCGCGCTGGCCGTTCGCGAGAAGCCCTTCATAGATGTCGCCGTTGGATTGCTTGAGCCGGCCGAGGCCGTTGATCTGTCCGTCCTTCCAGGCGCCCTCGTATTCCAGCCCGTCGGGCATGGTGAGCTTGCCCTGCCCGGACCGCAGACCGCGGCTAAGATTTCCTTCGTAGACGGCGCCGTTGGGGTAGGTGATCGTGCCCTTGCCCTCCTTGACGCCGGCCACCCATTCGCCCTCGTAGCGATAGCCGGTAGGTGCTGTCATAGTGCCGACGCCGTCGTGCAGGGCGTTCACGAAGTCACCCTCGTAGCGCACGCCATTCGCGTAGTTGGCGACGCCCTTGCCGGTCATCTCGTTTTCGACCCACTCGCCCTCGTATGTGCCGCCATCGGCAAAGGTGATCTTGCCGATGCCGTGCGGCTTGCCCTTGGCGAACTGCCCTTCATAGACGGAGCCGTCGGGGAAGCGGGCGATGCCCTGGCCCAGGATCTCGCCCTCGACCCAGTCGCCGGTGTATTCGTAGCCGTTCGGCAACCGGTAGGTGCCGGTGCCGTGCTGGAGCCCGTCCTTGAACGTGCCCTCGTAGACGCCGCCGTTGTCGTATTGCTTGGTCTGCACATCCGTGGACTGCGCCGTCGCCGGCCAGGCCGAGGCCAGAAAAATGGCCATCTGTGCTGTCAGAAATGCGGTTTTCACCTGTCGGATCATGCTTTCTCCCCTCGGCCGCGCCGGGGTCTTGAATCGAGACTTCGGTGCGCAACCCTAGTTGTCACCCCGAAGATGGGCAACGCCTTTTGCCTCCGGCGGCTTCCATGCGCGCGTCAGTCTGCTAAGAGGGCCGGGGCCCGTGCCGGGGCCTGCCCGAAGGAGCGCGCCGATGAACCGATTACGACTGACGCTGGCACAGCTGGACCCCACCGTGGGCGACCTGCGCGGCAACGCCGCCAAGGCCAGGGCCGCATGGGAACAGGCGAAAGCCGCCGGCGCCGACATGGTCGCGCTGCCGGAGATGTTCCTGGCCGGCTACCAGGCCCAGGACCTGGTGATGAAGCCGGCCTTCGTGATCGATTGCCAGGTCGTGCTGGAAGAGCTCGCGGCGGACTGCACCGACGGGCCGGCGCTGGGGATCGGTCTGCCCTGGTTCGAGGGCGCGGAGCTTTTCAACATCTATGTCGTGCTCAAGGACGGCAAGGTCGCGGCGCAGATCGTCAAGCACCACCTGCCCAACTTCAACGTCTTCGACGAGGAGAGGTATTTCTCCTCCGGTGACGTGAACGGCCCGATCGGGCTCGGCCCGTTGCGGCTCGGCATCCCGATCTGCGAGGATGCCTGGCACCCGGATGTCTGCGAGACGCTCGCCGAAACCGGCGCCGAGCTGTTGCTGGTGCCGAACGGATCGCCCTATTTCCGCGGCAAGCGGGAGATGCGGCTGACCCACATGGTCTCGCGCGTGATCGAGACCGGCCTGCCGCTGGTTTATCTCAACATGGTGGGCGGGCAGGACGACCAGGTGTTCGACGGCGGCTCCTTCGTGCTCAACCCGCACGGAAAGCTGGTAGTGCAGCTGCCGGTTTTCGAAGAGGCGGTCGCCCATGTCGATTTCGTCGAGGGCGACGACGGCTGGCGGGCCGAGGCCGGAGAGATGGCACACCTGCCCGACGACTGGGAGCAGGATTATCACCTGATGGTTCTGTCCCTGCGGGATTACCTGCGAAAGTCGGGCTTCTCCAAGGTGCTGCTCGGGCTGTCGGGCGGCATCGATTCGGCGCTCGTCGCCACCATCGCCGCCGATGCCATCGGCCCGGAGAACGTGCGCTGCGTGATGCTGCCGTCGGAATACACATCCACCCACTCGCTGGAGGATGCCGAAGCCGTGGCGCGCAACCTCGGCTGCCGGCTCGATACCGTGCCGATTGCCGGGCCGCGTGCCGCCGTGACAGAGGCGCTGGCGCCGCTCTTCGAGGGCACGAGTCCGGACACGACGGAAGAAAACATCCAGTCCCGCCTGCGCGGGCTGATGCTCATGGCGCTCTCCAACAAGTTCGGCGAGATGCTTCTGACCACCGGCAACAAGTCCGAGGTCGCGGTCGGCTATGCAACGATCTATGGAGACATGGCGGGCGGCTACAACCCGATCAAGGATCTATACAAGATGCGGGTCTTCGAGACCTGCCGCTGGCGCAACGCCAATCACCGCGATTGGATGCTGGCGCCCGCGGGCGAGGTGATTCCGCCGCGCGTGATCGACAAGCCGCCCTCTGCCGAGCTGCGCGAGGACCAGAAGGACGAGGACAGCCTGCCGCCCTATCCGGTGCTCGACCGCATCCTCGAGATGCTGGTCGACGAGGAAGCCTCTTTCGAGGAGATCCTCGCCGAAGGCTTCGCCATCGCGGATGTTCGCCGGGTGGAGCACCTGCTCTACCTGTCGGAATACAAGCGCTTCCAGTCCGCCCCCGGCGCGCGGCTGACCCGTAGCGCCTTCTGGCTCGACCGGCGCTACCCGATCGTCAACCGCTGGCGCGATCCGATCGGCAGGCGCAACACCGAGTAGCGGCTCGCGCCGTGCCGGGCATGAGCGCTGCAGCCGTCAGAAGCTGACGAGCACGGCGCCGGTGACGACCAGCGCGGCGCCGGCCATTTCGCGCAGGCTCAGCGTCTCGCCGATCAGCAAGGCGAAGAGCAGCACGAGGATTGATTCGGTCGCGATGATGGCGACGTAGGCAAGGCCGAGGTCGACCTGTCGGAGCAGATGAACCTCGGCGATCACCGTCAGGGCAAGCACGAAGGCAACGGCCCCGATCAGCAAAGTGTCCGTCGTATCCGCCATGTATTTCATGATGATCGTCGCGATCGTGTAGCCAAGAGCCGCGCCGAGCGCCAGCAGGGTTCGTCCCGACAAGAATTCGAAACTGGTCATTACAATAGTGTCCTCGCTCAAATATCCGCCACTCTAACACAGTTCCGTGAATCTACCGATTGTCGAAATGTAGATCGGCAAGGCCCGCACGCTGGCCCGGTCCCGCATTTGATGAGGTTGGTGGCGCGCACGCGCTGATCCGCAGCGTCGTGCGCGCCCGAAACTCGATCCGGCGGTCACAACCGGGAACATTGGCGACACCTCAAACGACATCTTCGGGGGTCTGATCTTTTTTTCCATCTCCCCGATGTTCTATCTCTGAACTTCGGGTCGCCGCCCGCGCTGCCTCGCACAAGACAGGAGTTCCCATGTCGGACGACATCCTTGCCCTTTCCCGCGCGCTCGTTTTCGCGGCCGAGGCGCATCGCAACCAGCGGCGCAAGGGCGCGGCGCAGGAACCCTATGTCAATCACCTGATCGAGGTGATGGACCTGGTGGCCCGCGCGACGGGCGGGCAGGACGTCGAGCAGATGATCGCGGCACTGCTGCACGACACGATCGAAGATGCCGGGGTGACGGCGGAGGATCTGGAGCAGCGCTTCGGGACGCGGGTGGCGCGCATGGTGGTCGATAACACCGACGACATGACGCTTTCCAAGCCCGAGCGAAAGGCTCGGCGGCTGGCGGCGATGCCCTCGAAGCCCGCCGACTCCCGCGCGGTCAAGACGGCCGATGTAATCTCCAACCTGCGCGCCCTGGTGGTCTCGGCCCCGGCGGGATGGGACATCGAGCGCAAGCTTGGTTATCTCGACGGCTGCCGCAAGCTGATCGCGGCCGGAAGCGGCGCCAATGACGCGCTGGAGCGTCTGTTCGAGGAGACCGCCGCCGAGGCGGAGAAGGCGATCCGAGACGATGTGCCGATGAACGTCGAGGGCCGGAAAGAGGCGCTGCGCCATCTCGAGGTGGAGATCGGCCAGCATGTCCACCTCGTCTACCTGCCCAACACCCAGATGCGCTGGCTGACGGGCGCCGATATCCAGAAACTTGCGCAGGAGGCGGCGATCTTCTTCCCATCCGCGGCGATTCACGAAGCACACGCCACGTTCGACGGCACCCTGCGCAAGATCCTTTTGGCCCGCATCCGAACCGACGACAGCGATGCGGTGGTCGCCTTCGGGCAGCGGCTTTGCCGGGCTTTCGAGCAGGATTTCGTCGGTATCGAGGTCGCGGGACGCTACTTGCGGGTCTATGCGGACGACACCGACTGACGGCCGGACAGGTGCCTTCTCGGGGGGGCAGGCTAGCCGACTCAGGGGGATCTGTGTTACCTTGCGTCACCCGGCGATTGGCGTCGGGCTCCTCTGCGACCGCATTAGCCGCGCGACCATTTCCGGCGGTCGGATCAGATGATCCGGCCGACCCACGGAAGTACTTTGTTTGAGACCTACGCGGCGAGGCCAGGGGGATCTTGGGAGGATACCATGACCTATGCTCGCCTTGGCTGCGTCTGCGCAGCCATGTTCAGCTTCGCCTTGCCTGTTTCGAGCGGAGAGCTGGACTACGCCATGCCTTCGACATTCTATGACGGAATGAACGCCAAACTCATCGGCCGAGGCTACCGAGAGGTGCGGGTGCTCGATCCGCAGGAGGGCATTCTCAGTGCCTACGACGCTCAGGGAAGCGAGGTCAGGATCAATGTCGATCCGACGGGCGGGCAGATCATCTCAACCAACTACGTTCACCCCGCAGACGGGTAAATCCAACTCATTGTGCGCAAGCGAGGGGGCCCGGGGTGGGCGTTCGCGCGTGCGAGGGTCGTCGGCCTCAGCGTCGGCGACCCGTTCTCCTCACTCGCCGGGGACCGGCAGGCCCTGCGCGTCGATCAGCATCCTGCCGTTCGCCTTGGCAAAGGGGGCATCGGGCCAGCGTTCGAGCAGGTCGAGCACCTTGCCCACCGGCCGGCACAGCCGCGTGCCGCGCTCGGTCCTCACGATAGGGCGCTCCACGAGAACGGGACGCTCGAGCATCGCCTCGAAGATCTCGGCATCCGTGACCCCCTCCTCGAGAAGCCCCATGTCGGCCGCGGGCCCGCGCTGCTTGCGCAGCGCCTGTCTCGGCGTCAGGCCGGCTTCGCGCAACAGGGTTTCGAGCTGCTCACGCTCCCAGCCGGTTTCGACATACTCGACAACCTCCGGCTTGTAGCCGGAGGCCTCGATCACCCGAAGCGCCTCGCGCGATTTGCTGCAGGCGGGATTATGAAAGATCGTGACGTCCATCGGTCCGTGGCCGGTCAGAGCTCGATCAGTTTGCATTGCGGCAGCAGCCGCTCCACGTCCTCGCCCCGGCAGAGCTGGGTCGCTTCGGTGGTGACGGCCGCCGAGGCGGCGGCTGCCCCATAGCGGGCGGCCTCCTGCAACGTGCTTCCCCGCGACAGGCTCAGGGCGAAGCCGCCGACATAGCTGTCGCCCGCACCGACCTTGGAGACGACCTCCACCTTGGCGGCGGTGGCGAGCCAGGAGCCTTCGGGCGTGGTCAGCACGGAGCCTTCGGAGCCACGGGCAAAGATGATGTTCTGCGCCACGCCCTTTTCGATGAGCCCGCGCGAGAATGCGGCGGTGTCGGCCGGCGTCGCCAGCTTGTGCCCGGCGAGGCCGTCGGCCTCCTCGTCGTCCGATCGCAGCAGGAACGGCGGCGAATTGTGGTCCTCGACGATCCGGCGCAGCGCCGGCCCGGAGGTGTCGACGATCAGCCGCGCGCCGGCATGGCTGATCGCGGCAGACAGCGATTCCTCGAAATCGAGCGGCACGCCCGGGGGCTGGCTGCCGGAAAGGATGATCAGACCGCCTTTCGGGGCGTTCTGCACCGTCGTCGTGATTGCGAGACGAACGTGGTTTTCTTCCCATGGAGGCCCGGGCAGGACATAGCGATACTGCAGCCCGGTTTCCTTGCAGTTCACCACCACGCTGGCCCGGGTCTCGCCAGGAGAGGGGATTGTGATTGTGGGGATGCCTTCTGCCGCCAGCAGGTCGAGCAGGCGGTTGCCGTTGTGGCCGCCCGCGGCGACGATCGCTGTAGCAGCGCCGCCCATGTGCCGGATGGCCCGCGCCACGTTGATCCCGCCACCGCCGGGGTCCACTTGCGGTTCGGTGCAGCGCAGCTTCACATCAGGCACGACCTTGTCGGTCTCGGTGTTGATGTCGAGCGCTGGATTCAGGGTGATCGTGAGGATATCCGACACGGTGGCCTCTCCCTTCGGCGCAATGTTTGCGCCCACACTGCGCATTCAGCGCAATGATGCAACCGCATAAGTGTCGCTTAGCCCGACCCTCATGCAGATCGGCTATACCTTGTGCACATTGATGTCCGACGACTCAGCCGCGCTGCGCAGATGCACTCGGGGGCGTGGGTATGTGCTTGGTTTTTATGCGCGAGGCGCCTGAGCACCGGTGAGAGGCGCCGGGATTAGAAGGCCGCGGCCCGTCCGCATATTCGAGGCAGACGGGCCGAAGCAAAGTACGATCAGCCCAGCTGGTAGCTGACCGGGACGTAATGGAAGCCGTCGCCGCGGGTCTCGACAAAACCGGCTGCCGGGAACGGCATGTGGTAGCCCACGACCGGGATGCGGTCGGTGGCAGCCATCCCGAGCACACGGCGGCGCGTTTCGGCGGCCATCGCCTTGTCCGCGTCGAACCGCACTTCCCAGTCGGGATAGGCGAGCGACCAGACGTAGTGGTTCGCGAGGTCCGCCATGAGCAACATCTGGCTACCGCCGCTCTCGAGCATGTACGCCATGTGGCCCGGCGTGTGACCGGCGGCCGCGACCGCAGTGATGCCGGAGGCCACGGAATCGCCGTCGGCGAGGAAGCTCATCTTTTCGGAGAGCGGTTTGACCTTGGTGTCGAAACCTTCGTTGCCGGCCGCGGCCCAGTGGTCGTATTCCGCCTGACCGGTGATGTAGGCGGCGTTGGCGAAGGTCTCCTTGCCGTCTTCCATCAGGCCACCGATGTGGTCGCCATGCATGTGGGTCAGGACGACATGGGTCACGTCCTCCGGCGCCACCCCGGTTTCACCCAGAGCGCCGGTGATTCCGGCGGGGTTAAGCCCGGTGTCGAAAAGGATGACGTTCTCGCCGGTCCGGACGAGAGTCGGCGTGAAGTAGAACTGCGTGGCATTGGTGGGGATGAAGTTCTCCTGGCTGACCTTCTCGAACTCCGTTGCATCGACGTTCAGGCCAAAAATCGTGTGCGGTTCTTCCCGCAACGCGCTGCCGGACAGCAGCGTGGTCACCTGCATGTCACCAATGCGGAAGCCGCGGGCACGGCTCATGGCCAGCGGCGCCGCTTCGGCCTGCTGGGCCGCGACCTTGAGTGGGGCTGCGATCGCTACCGGAGCGGCGAGCGTCGAAAGAATGGCGGTGCGGCGTGTAAGCTTTGCAGTCATGTGGGAAACTCCTGTTCTGCGCGTCCTGGCAGCATTACGTTCAGGAGCCCGGTATGGATCAACAGCGATCTGGCCGTGAAACATCAAGTCTGCGTGGGCTTTGGTAATACTTCGGACGCCCGGGCAGCGACGCCGTCGCTCCCGTCGCTCCGACGGGCTATTCCCACCAGTGGTCGATCCGGGCGATGTCCTTGTCGGACCATCCGAAGTGGTGCGCGAATTCGTGCACCACGATGTGGCTGACCAGTTCTGCCAGAGGCACGTTCCCGCGCTCGATCCATTCCTCGAGGATCGCGCGGCGGAACAGCCAGATCATGTCTGGTTGCGTGGGCTGGTCCATGACTGACCGTTCGGTCATCGGGATGCCGTCGTAGAGTCCGGTCAGCTCGAAGGGGTCGTCGATCTCCAGGTCATCGAGCAGTTCGTCGTCGGCAAGTTCCTCGACCTGGATCACAACCGAGCGGGCGGGGAAGTCGAACGGTTGCGGAAAGGCCTTGCGCGTCTCCTCCGCAAGGGCCGCAATATCCTCGATGCTTGGCGCGTTTGCGATGGTCCAGTCCATGCCTCTTCCCCATCTTCCGATGCCTCCGGTATGGACAAGAACTCTCCCCTGTGGAAGAGGGCGCGCAACAGGAGAGAGAGAATGACCGTCACACGCTTCGCCCCGTCGCCCACCGGATATCTGCACGTGGGCAACCTGCGCACTGCATTGTTCAACTGGCTGATCGCGCGCAAGGCCGGCGGAACGTTTATCCTGCGGCTCGATGATACCGACCCGGAGCGGTCCAAGCAGGAATATGCGGACGGCATCCGCGAGGACCTCGAATGGCTCGGCTTGACCTGGGACCGCGAGGAGACCCAGTCGGCCCGCCTCGACCGCTACGCCGCCGCCGCCGACGAGCTGCGCGAGAGAAAGCGGTTCTACGAGTGTTTCGAGACCCCGACCGAGCTCGACCTGAAGCGCAAGAAGCAGCTCAACATGGGCAAGCCCCCGGTCTACGACCGTGCGGCGCTGTCGCTGAGCGAAGACGAGAAGGCCGCGCTCCGTGCGGAGCGGCCCGGGCACTGGCGCTTCCTGCTCGACCAGGAGCGGATCGAGTGGAACGACGGCATCCTCGGCGACATCTCCATTGATGCGGCCTCGGTTTCCGACCCCGTGCTGATCCGCGGAGACGGGCAGGTGCTTTACACGCTGGCCTCGGTGGTCGACGACACGGAGATGGGCATCACCCACGTGGTGCGCGGCTCCGACCACGTCACCAACACCGCGACCCAGATCCAGATCATCGAAGCTCTCGGCGGCACGGTTCCGGCCTTCGCGCACCATTCGCTGCTGACCGGGCCGCAGGGAGAGGCACTGAGCAAACGGCTCGGCACGCTGGCGCTGCGAGACTTGCGCGATCGGGGCGTGGAGCCGCTGGCGCTGCTGTCGCTGATGGCGCGCCTCGGCTCCTCCGACCCGGTGGAACTGCGCAGCAGCCATCAGGAACTGATCGACGGGTTCGATCTGTCGCATTTCGGTGCCGCGCCGACCAAGTTCGATGTCGAGGACGTCTGGCCGCTGACCGCGCGCTACTTGCATGGCCTGCCGATGGCAGAGGTCGCGAGCGAGATCGCGGCGCTCGGCGTGCCCGGCGACATTGCAGAGCGCTTCTGGAATGTCGTGCGTGAAAACATCGGGACGCGCGCCGAAATGGCCGCTTGGTGGGAGATCCTTTCCAACGGTGCGGAAGCGCAGGTCGAGGCCGAGGATGCGGAGTTCGTGCGCACCGCGCTGGATCTGCTCCCGCCGTTGCCCTTCGACGACACCACCTGGTCGAACTGGACCGCCGAGGTGAAGGCGGCGACCGGGCGCAAGGGCAAGGGCCTGTTCATGCCACTGCGCAAGGCGCTCACCGGTCGTTCGCGTGGCCCGGAGATGGCGGACTTCCTGCCTCTGATGCAGGCATTGCCGCGTCTCTAGGCGGATTTTCTGATGCGCACGGATGTCCCGTTGCGCATCAGCAACATGCTGCGTCGCAGCGCCGTAAGGTCCTTGAGCGCGGAATTGCCTCCACAAAGTTATCCACACGACTCGCATAGACCCTGAAGGGTGCTTTTGGCATTCCCGGGTGACCGGATGTCGCAGAGTGAGCGCTATCTGCTTTGGCTTTTCGTGTTATTTTTGTTTTAATTCAGTTTCTTATGGTCTGACCGATTCAGCTCTTGGGATGAACTTCCTGAATGTGTTCTCCACGCATTGACCTTGCGTCATATGATGGCGGCCCGCTGAGAATTTGGTCAAATTAGTTATCAACACCCGCCGGTTGCCCAGGCCTCGGGGTCGTTCGTTGCGCTGGCCGCCCCCGTTACGCAATGGTCGAACTTCGCCACCGCGGGGTTTCCCTGATGGGGGCTGGGCGCGGCGAAGCGACCCGGTTGGGAGCGCATTCCGCCGCCTTGCCCTTTGAGGCGGGCCGGGGGTAGGTGTCGGGCATCTCCAGTCACCCAAAGGCCCGCCGATGCCCAATCCGCTGCACGACGCCCTTCTTGCGCCTCATATCGACAGGGACACGCCCTTCCTGATCCTCGGCGATGGAACAGTCCTGACGCACCGTGGATTCCTCTCCACCGCCGCCCGGTACGCTCATGCCCTTGTGTCTGCCGGACTGAAGCCCGGAGACCGGCTGGCCGTGCAGGTGGACAAGTCTCCCGAGGCGCTGGGCGTCTACGCCGCCTGCATCATGGCGGGCGTCGTGTTCCTGCCGCTGAACACCGGATATACCCCGCACGAGGTCTGCAATTTCGTCGAGAATTCCGGCGCCGCGATGATGCTCGGCCGGTCGGATGCGCGCGACGAGTTACGCCACCATTGCGACCGCATTGCAGTTCGCTATGAGACGTTGGAGGCCGACGGAAGCGGCAGTTTCCCGGATCTTGCAGTGGGGCTGCCCGGGCATTTCGACCCCTGCGACCGCAGCGACGACGATCTGGCAGCACTGCTCTATTCGTCGGGCACGACCGGCCTCTCCAAGGGGGTGATGCTGAGTCAGCGCAACCTGCTGTCCAACGCCCGGGTGCTCAAGGATTACTGGCGCTTCACCGCCGAGGACGTGCTGATCCACGCGCTGCCGATCTTTCACGGCAACGGGCTTTTCGTCGCCGCCAACGTCATGCTGCTGGCCGGCGGGGCCATGATTTTTCTGCCGCGGTTCGATCTGAACGCGGTGCTCGAGGCCCTGCCGCAGGCCACGAGCCTGATGGGGGTGCCGACCTTCTACACGCGGCTGCTGGACCACCCCGGCTTTACCCGGGAGCGCTGCGCCAACATGCGGCTGTTCATTACGGGCTCCAGGCCGATGCTGCCCGAGACGCACCGCGCGTTCGAGGAACGCACGGGGCATCGGATCATCCAGCGCTATGGGACGACCGAGACCAACGTGAACACGTCCAACCCCTACGAGGGAGAGCGCCGTGCCGGGACGGTGGGCTTGCCGCTGCCCGGGGTGGAACTGCGCATCACCGATCCCGACAGCGGCGACACGCTGCCCGTGGGCGAGGCCGGCATGATCGAGGTGCGGGGGGCGAACGTCTTCCAGGGCTACTGGCGGATGCCGGAGAAAACCGCCGAGGAATTGCGGCCCGACGGGTTCTTCCTCACCGGCGATCTCGGTGTGCAGGGCGACGACGGTTACGTGACGATCGTCGGCCGCGGCAAGGACCTGATCATTTCCGGCGGTTTCAATGTCTATCCGGTGGACGTGGAGCAGGTGCTGGACGAGCAGCCGGGGGTGCTGGAGAGCGCGGTGATCGGCGCGCCGCATCCCGACCTGGGCGAGAGCGTCGTGGCGGTGCTGGTGCCGGAGGCCGGCGCCAAGCTCGACGTGCTCGATATCGAGGCGGAGATCGGCGGCAAGTTGGCGCGGTTCAAGCAGCCGCGGCACTACGTGATCGTGGATGAGTTGCCGCGCAACTCCATGGGCAAGGTGCAGAAGAAGCTGCTGCGCCAGACCTACGAGGATGTGTTCCGCGGCTGAGACGCCCGGCCGCGCGTTCGCGTCGGGTTCGGGAGCCTCCGGCGGGGATATTTCGGGACAGCAGAAGACGGACGACGCGCGCGGCTCCGGCGTCAATCCGGTTGGGGCAGCGTCGGTGCGGTGCGGTCCAGGGCGAGGTCGGCCTCGGAGAAGTTCCACGGGCCGCGCACGCCGGGGATGCCTTCGGGGGTGATCCGGAGGCCACGGGCGATGACCTGCGGGTCCTCGAAGACGGCGGCCATGTCGTTGATCGGCCCTGCGGGGACGGTGGCGGCCTCCAGCGCCGCGAGCAGGTCCGCGCCGGGGCGGGCTGCCGTGAGGGGCTCGAGGAAGGCGGTGAGCGCTTCGCGGTTGGCGACACGGGCCGGGTTGGTGGCGTAATGCGGATGCTCGGCGAGCGCCGGCTGACCGAGGACCTCGCAGAAGCGGCGGAACTGGCCGTCGTTGCCGACCGCCACGATGATATGGCCGTCGGAGGTCGGGAAGACCTGGTAGGGCACGATGTTGGGATGCGCGTTGCCGCGGCGCTCGGGGGCGATGCCGGTGGCGAGGCAGTTCATCGCCTGATTGGCCATCATCGCTGTGGCGCAATCGAGAAGGGCGAGGTCGATGTGCTGGCCGCGCCCGGTGCTGTGACGCTGTTCGATGGCCGCGAGGATTCCGATCGCGCCGTAGAGTCCGGTGACGATGTCGGTCACCGCAACGCCCACCTTCTGCGGCTGCCGGTCGGGCTCTCCGGTGACCGACATCAGGCCGGACATGCCCTGGATCAGGAAATCGTAGCCGGCGCGGCTGGCGTAGGGGCCGGTCTGGCCGAAGCCGGTGATCGAGCAATAGACGAGGCGCGGGTTCAGGTTGCGCAGGTTCGCATAGTCGAGCCCGTACTTGGCAAGGCCGCCGACCTTGAAGTTCTCGATCAGAATGTCGGCGTCCCGCACCAGCGCGCGGACCTTTTCCTGGCCTTCCGGGGTGCGGAAATCGGCGGTGACGGAGCGCTTCCCGCGGTTGGCGGCGTAGAAGTAGGCGGCGGACCGGTCGCCGTCGCGCTCGATGAAGGGCGGGCCCCAGCGGCGGGTGTCGTCTCCCTCCGGCGCCTCGACCTTGATCACCTCGGCGCCGAGGTCCGCCAGTGCCTGGCCGATCCAGGGGCCGGCGAGGATGCGGGCGAGTTCGACGACTTTCAGGCCGTGGAGCGGTGTCATGGCGGTCCTCGTGCTGCTGTTCGACCGGTTCTGGAGCATCGTCCGGCCGCCCGCAAGTTGCGACATGCTGTCTATGACACGGCAGGGTCATCTCGGACCATTATCGGCGGAGCGACTGCCGGCATGCGGCCGGACCCCAGAGGAGCAGGTGATGAAGACAGCCACGAAGGTCGAGGCGGCCGCGGAGCTGATCCCTGAGGGATCGACACTCCTGATCGGCGGATTCATGGGCGTGGGCAGCCCGCATCGTCTGATCGACGCGCTGGTGGCGCGAGGCGTCGGCGGGTTCACTGTGGTCGCCAACGACACTGCCATGCCCGGCACCGGGATCGGCAAGTTGGTGACGGCGGGACTGATCGCGCGGGCCATCGTCAGCCACATCGGGCTGAACCCCGAGACCCAGGCCAAGATGATCTCCGGCGAGATCGACGTCGACCTGGTGCCACAGGGGACGCTGGTCGAGCGGATCCGCGCGGGCGGCGTCGGGCTGGGCGGGGTGCTGACGGCGACGGGTCTCGGCACGTCGGTCGAGGAGGGCAAACGGGTGGTCGAGGTCGAGGGCAAGCGTTTCCTGCTGGAGACGCCGATCCGCGGCGACTTCGCCCTGATCGCGGCGAAATCGGCCGACTACAAAGGAAACCTCGAATATTCGCTGACCGCCCATAACTTCAACCCGGTGATGGCTCTCGCCGCCGATACGGTGATTGCAGAGCCGCACACGATCCTGCCGGTCGGTGCCATTCCACCGGATGCCGTCAAGACGCCCGGCGTGCTGGTCGATCATCTTCTGGAACGGGAGCACTGAGATGGACGCCAAGGAGATCATTGCCCGCCGGGTCGCGCTCGAGGTGAAGGACGGCATGCTGGTGAACCTCGGGATCGGGCTGCCCTCGATGGTAGCCAATTTCCTGCCGGACGATGTGGATGTGTTCTTTCAGGCCGAGAACGGAGTGATTGGCCTTGGGGCGCGGCCCCCGGAGGGAATGGAGGATGCCGACCTCACCGATGCCGGCGGTGCCTTCGTGACCGCGGTGCCCGGCGCGGCGTCGATCGATTCGGCGATGTCCTTCGGGCTGATCCGCGGTGGCCACCTCGACATGACGGTCCTCGGCGGGCTGCAGGTGGACGAGCGCGGCTACCTCGCCAACTGGATGGTTCCGGGCAAGATGGTGCCGGGCATGGGCGGCGCGATGGATCTCGTGTCCGGCGCCAAGCGCGTTGTCGTGGCGATGGTCCACACCCAGAAGGGCAAGCCCAAGATCGTGCCGGAATGCACGCTGCCGCTGACGGCGCTGCGCCGGATCAGCCTGATCGTGACCGAGATGGCGGTGATCCAGCCCACCGAGGAGGGCCTCGTGCTTCGCGAGACCGGCCCCGGCGTGACCGTGGAACAGGTGCAGGAGGCGACCTCCGCCAAACTCATCGTGCGCGATGCGATCCAGGAGATGAAGCTCGCCTGACGGCCCGCCGCCGGAAATGCGTCGATTGCCCCGTGACAACCGCGGGGCAATCTGTTCTTGTCCGGCACCATCGACAGGGGCGTCCGCGCGAGCGGTCTGAGAAGCACCCTTTGAACCTGAACCAGATGATGCTGGCGGAGGGAGTCGGGAGCGGACAGGCGTAGACCATCCCTTTCCCGCTTTGCCTCCGCCCGAGGAGGCAAAAGATGACATCCCCGTCCCGATCGCTCGAGGCCATGCGCGCCGGCGCGCCACTGGTGCAGTGCATCACCAACTATGTCGCGATGAACTTCGCCGCCAACGTGCTGCTCGCCGCCGGCGCGGCGCCGGCGATGGTGCACGACGCCGAGGAATCGGGGGAGTTCGCGGCGGTTGCCGGGGCGCTGACGGTGAACATCGGCACGCTGAGCCCGCGATGGGTTGCGGGCATGGTCGAGGCGATTGACGGTGCGACGGGGGCGGGCAAGCCCTGGGTGCTTGATCCGGTGGCCTGTTTCGCAACCGGTCTGCGCCGCGAGACGACTACGAAGCTGATGCAACTGCGGCCGACGATCGTGCGCGGCAACGCCTCGGAGATCCTGGCGATCGCCGGAGAGAGCAGCAGCGGGCAGGGGGTCGATGCCGGCGACAGCGTGCAGGCGGCAGAGGCGGCGGCGCGCAAGGTGGCGCAGGAGGCCGGATCGGTCGTCGCCGTGACCGGCGCGGTCGACTTTGTGACCGACGGGGCGCGCGGGGTCTGGATCACCGGCGGCTCGCCAATGATGCCGCGCGTGACGGCGACCGGATGTGCGCTGACCTGCCTCGTCGGCGCCTATGCGGCGGTGGTGGAGGATCCGCTGGACGCCACCGTGGGCGCGCTGGCGCATTTCGCGGCGGCCGGGGAGATGGCGGGCGACGGAGTGTCCGGACCCGGCAGCTTTTCTGTGGCTTTCCTCGATGCCCTGATGGCTGTCGGTCCCGAGAGCCTCGGCGCGGCGCGGGTACGCGCGGCATGAGGCGCGCGCTCGATCTTTCAGTCTATCTCGTGCTGGACCCGGACCTCTGCGGTGCGACCGGTATGGTCGAGACGGCACGGGCGGCGGTGGCCGGCGGTGTGCGAACGGTCCAGCTGCGCCACAAGGTGGCGACGACAGCGGAGCGGATCGCGCTTTGCCGCGAGCTTCAGGCGGCGCTTGCCGGCAGCGGCGCGCATCTTGTGGTAAACGACGACGTCGAGGCCGCAGTCGCGCTCGGTGCCGACGGGCTGCACGTGGGGCAGGGCGATCTTGCCCCCGCGGCTGCGCGCGCCGCCATCGGGCCGGACATGGTGCTGGGGCTTTCGGTCGAGACCGAGGCCCACGTCCGCGCCGTCGACCCCGTGCTGGTGGATTACCTCGGCGCCGGGCCGGTCTTCGGCACGGCGACCAAGCCCGATCACGCCGAGCCCATCGGGTTTGACGGGCTGGCGCGAATGGTGGCGCTGTCGGCGGTGCCGGCCGTCGCCATCGGCGGGCTGGAAGCACGCCACGCGGCCGAGGTTCTGCGGGCCGGAGCGGCTGGGCTGGCCGTGGTCTCCGCGATCTGCGGCAAGCCCGACCCGAAAGACGCGGCGCGCGGGCTGCTCGCGGCCGTGAACGAGGGCATGGCATGAGCGTTGCAACGGCTCTGAGCATCGCCGGTTCCGACCCGTCGGGCGGCGCCGGCATCCAGGCGGATCTCAAGGCGTTCTCGGCGCGCGGTGTCTACGGCATGGCCGCCCTCACCGCGTTGACGGCCCAGAACACGACCGGCGTCAGCGGGGTGCACCTCGTGCCGCCGGGTTTCGTGGCGCAGCAGATCGCCGCCATCTTCGAAGACATCCGCGTCGATGCGATCAAGATCGGCATGATCGCGAGCGCGGAGATCGCCGAGGCCGTGGCCGACGCCATCGCGGGGTTCGCAGGGCCGGTGGTGCTCGACCCGGTGATGGTGGCAAAGGGCGGACACCCGCTCTTGCCGGAAGATGCGGTGGGCAGCCTGCGGTCCCGGCTTCTGCCGCGGGCCACCCTGCTCACCCCCAACCTGCCGGAAGCGGCGGCGCTGCTCGGCTGCGATGTGGCCGATACCCGCGCCGAGATGGAGCGCCAGGTCAAGGCGCTGCTTGGGCTCGGCCCCGAGGCGGTGTTGCTCAAGGGCGGTCATCTCGGGGGCGGAGCGAGCCCGGACCTGCTCGCCTCGGGCAACGAAACCATCTGGCTCGAAGGGCCGAGGGTGCCCACGGCCAACACGCACGGAACCGGCTGCACGCTCTCTTCCGCGCTCGCCGCGGAGCTGGCGAAGCGACGTGAGCTCCCGGAGGCCGCCGTGACCGTCAAGGCATGGCTGACCGGCGCAATTGCCGGCGCCGACGACCTCGACGTCGGGCATGGCCATGGACCGACCCACCATTTCCACGCACTCTGGCCGCTGGCCGGAGACCTCTGATCTTCAGGGAGACGCAAGATGCGCAAGCTTTCCTTCGTTCTCGCGCTGATGGCGGCCGGACCGGCCGCGGCGGCCGACAAGATGACCGTCGTGCTCGACTGGTTCATCAATCCGGACCACGGGCCGATCATCGTCGCCCAGGAAAAGGGGTTCTTTGCCGCGCAGGACCTGGAGGTCGAGATCATCGCGCCTTCCGATCCCTCGGAGCCGCCCAAGATGGCCGCGGCGGGCCGCGCCGACATCGCCATCGACTACCAGTACCAGCTGCACCTCGCCGTCGCCAACGGCCTGCCGCTGCGCCGGGTCGGCACGCTGATCGGCACGCCGCTGAACTGCCTGCTGGTGCTGGAGGACGGCCCGGTCGCGGAAATCGCCGACCTGAAGGGCCGCAAGATCGGGTATTCCGTGGCCGGGGTCGAGGAGGCGCTGCTCGGCAAGATCCTCGGCAATGCCGGGCTGACGCTCGACGACGTGGAACTGGTCAACGTCAACTGGTCGCTCTCGCCCGCGCTGATGGCCGGGCAGGTCGACGCGGTGATCGGGGCTTTCCGCAACTTCGAGCTCAACCAGATGGAGATCGAGGAGGTGCCCGGTCGTTGCTTCTACCTCGAGGAAGAGGGGCTGCCGCCCTATGACGAGCTGATCTACGTCGCCAATCCGGAACTGATGGACAAGGACAAGGTGTTGCGTTTCCTCGAAGCCACCGAACAGGCGACCCATTTCATCGTGAACCACCCCGAGGAGGCATGGGAGGTGTTCTCCGGCACCGCGAAGGAACTCAGGGACGAGCTGAACGAGAAGGCCTGGGCCGATACCTGGCCGCGCTTCTCGCTGGCGCCCGCCGGGCTCGACGCGGGGCGTTATGCCCGGTTCGAGGCGTTCCTTCAGGAAACCGGCATGGTCGAGGGGCGGCGGCTCGTCTCCGAGATCGCGGTCGATCTCGGGGCCGAATGACGCCGGAGCCCGGGATCACGCTTGTCGGTGGCGCCAGCTTCGGCGCGGCGCCGCTCTTTCCGCCGGTCCATCTGGAGATCGACGCCGGCTCGTGGTCCTGTCTGCTGGGCCCCTCGGGCTGCGGGAAGACCACCATCCTGCGGCTGATCGCGGGGCTCGAGACCGGCGTCGATTTCGACGGGCAGGTGCGGGCCAGCGACGGCCGTCCGATCGCCGGGCGCGTGGCCTACATGGCGCAGACCGACCTGCTGCTGCCCTGGCTCGACGTGCTGGGCAACGTGACGCTCGGGGCGCGGCTGCGCGGACAGGTGCCGGAAACCGAGGCGGCGACGGCCTTGGTGGAGCGGTTGGGCCTAGCGGCGCATGCCTACAAGCGGCCCGGGCAGCTTTCGGGTGGGCAGCGGCAGCGCGTGGCGCTGGCGCGGACGCTGATGGAGGACAGGCCGGTCGTGCTGCTCGACGAGCCGTTTTCGGCGCTCGACGCACGGACACGGGCCGAGATGCAGGATCTTGCCGCCGAGACGCTGGAAGGCCGCACCGTGCTTCTCGTCACCCATGATCCGGGGGAGGCGGCTCGGCTGGGCGACCGGGTGTTCCTGATGGGAGCGAAGGGGATGGTCGAGGCTGTGCCGCCGGCGCTGCCCGCGATCCGTCCTGCGGTGGACCCGGAGACGCTCGCGTTCCAGGGGCGCCTGCTGGCGGCGCTCCGGAAGCCCGCATGATGGCCGGGCTGGTACGGGGCCTCGCGGCGGGGGCCGTCTTCGTCTTTCTCTGGCAGGCGCTGGTGACGTTGGCCGACATGCCGCCCTTCATCCTTCCGGGGCCCGCGCGGGTGCTCGAGGCCCTGTGGAGCAACCTCGGCCTGATAGGCTGGCACGCCGGGATCACCCTCACCGAGGTGCTTGCCGGGCTGGCGCTTGGCGCGGGGCTTGGCGCGGCAACGGCAATCGGGCTCGCGGTCTCGCCGGCGGCGCGCTACCTCGTGCGCCCGGCGCTGGTGGCGACCCAATCCCTCCCGGTTTTCGCGCTGGCGCCAATCCTGACGCTCTGGATGGGCTACGGCATCTGGTCGAAGGTCGTGATGACGGTGCTCATCATCTACTTCCCTGTCGCCTCCGCCTTCTTCGACGGTCTGATGCGGACCCCGCCCGGCTGGCTCGACCTTGGCCGGACAATGGGCGCAACGCCGGCGCGGCTGCTCTGGCGTATCCAAGTGCCGGCGGCGATCCCGTCGCTCGCGTCGGGGCTGCGGTTGGCGGCGGTCTATGCTCCGATCGGGGCTGTGATCGGCGAATGGGTCGGCGCGTCCGGCGGTCTTGGCTACCTGATGCTGCTGGCCAACGGCCGGGTGAAGACCGATCTGATGTTCGCCGCACTGCTGGTGCTGGCGGTGATGGCGCTGCTGCTGCATCGCGGGGTCGGCTGGGCCTGTGACCGGCTGGAGGCGCGGCTCGACTGAAATGCCGTGCGCTTGACTCGCAACAGGCGATTTCCGACCCTCCCGTCTGGTGTTCGCCGGGGAACTGCATATCTGTTCCTCATGGGAGAAAGGAGTTCGCCATGGCTGATCTCGACAAGCTGAAGGAAGATCTCAGACGCGCACGCGACGAGATGCGGTTGCAGTTGCACCTCGCGAGCAAGGAAGCCGAGGATGAATGGGCGGAGCTGACCGGCGAGTGGGACAAGTTCCTGAGCCGGTCGCAGTTCGACCGTTCTACAGACGAGGTCGGGGAGGCGGCCCGGCAACTCGGCCTGCGCATGAAGGATGCCTATGACCGCATGAAGAAGGCGGTCGACTGATCCTCATGGCGGAGGATCGCCCCGCCTCCGTGGACAGTACCCTCCGCCGCAGCGCCGGCACGCTGGAATTCTGGCGCGACCTGCTGCTCGTCATGGTGCTTGCGATCTATGGCCTCGTGAAGGGGGCGGCCTTCCTGTTGCCGCTGACCTTCGCGGTGCTGGTGTTCGTCCTGCTGGTGGCGGTGATCGACCGGATCGCCGCCATCCGCATCGGCCCGGTGCAGGTGCCGATCTGGATCGCCCATCTCGCCGGGGTGATGGTTGTACTCTCCGGCTTCCTCGTCATCGGGTTGATCCTGTCGAGCCAGGGGGAGCAGGTTTCGGAGGCGATCCCGCGATATGCCGAGAGGTTCGACGGCCTTGCTTCCGGCATCGTGTCACTGATCGGCGACGAGAACGCCGAGTCCCTGCGCGAGGCATTGGCGGAGATCGACATGGGCGGCTGGGCCGTGAGCGCGCTTTCTTCGGCGCAGGGGTTCCTCGCCGGGCTCTTCCTCGTGGTCCTCTACGTGCCCTTCATGCTGGCCGAACGCGGTCCGATGAAGCGCAAGTTCCCCATCGCCGCGCCGGACCGCAAGACGGGGCTCGAAGTGCGCTCCGTCGTCCAGTCGATCTCGGTCGGCCTGCAACGCTATCTCATCGTCAAGACTTTCGTCTCTGTCCTCACCGGGCTGTTCAGCTATGCGATCTTCAAGCCGATGGGGCTCGATTTCGCCGAGACCTGGGCGGTTCTGGCCTTTGCGCTGAACTTCATTCCCTCGATCGGCTCGATCCTCGGCGTGGTGCTGCCCGCGCTGGTGGCGCTGGTGCAGTTCGACACCATCACGCCCTTCCTGGTGATCGCGATCGGTTGTGGGACGATCCAGTTCTCGATCGGCAACATCCTCGAGCCGTCGATCACCGGTCGCTCGCTCAACCTCTCACCCTTCCTGGTCATTCTCTCGCTGACATTCTGGACGACGATCTGGGGTGTGGCAGGGGCGCTCTTGTCGGTGCCGATCATGGTTGGCATGCTGATCGTGTTCGCCCATGTGCCGGGACTGCGATGGCTGGCCGTGCTCATGTCGCGCGACGGGCAACTGGCCGTGAACACCAGGGCGGAAGCGGTTTCGGAGGGGATGCGGTCGACACAGGCCCTGCCCGACGAGGCGATGGGGGAGTGAGACATGCCGACAAGAACCGAACTGGTCGCGGAACTCGAGGCGCTGCGGCGCGAACTGGCCGAAGCGCGGGCACAGGCCGGTCAGCCGGAGCCTGAACACGCCGGCACGCCGGACGAAAGCCCCGAAGAGGAAACCGGGGAGGCCCACGCCTCGCCGCTCTCCTGGGCGATGTCGCAACTGGAAGACACCGAGCTCGACACGCTGGCAAAACAGTTCATCGCGGAACTGGAGGACCTGCACCATGACAAGCCGCTGGTGACCGTCTTCGCGGCGTTCGTGCTCGGCTATGTTCTGGGCCGGGCCCGCTGAAGGAGAGCCGCACATGAGCCGTATCACGCGCAACGCAGCCATCGCCATCCGGATGGAAAAGCTCATCGCCCGTCGGGAGATGGCCGCGGTCGGTCGCCAGATCGGCATGACCGCCGCCGCGGGTATCCTTGGAGCCGTCGGGCTGATCATGTTGAACGTCGCGGGTTATCTTGCGCTTGCGGCCCGGCTGGAGCCCTGGCTCGCCGCGCTGATCGTGGCCATCGTCAACATTGCGCTTGCGGCCCTGTTGTTGCTGGTGGCCCGGAACGTCAGTGCCGACGGGGATGTCGAGGCCGCCCGTGAAGTGCGGGACATGGCCCTGGCCGATCTGGAGGGCGAGGTCGTCGACGTTGCGGCCGAGGTCCAGGGGCTGGCGAGCGACCTGAGGACCGTCGCACGCAATCCGCTGAGCGCGGCCGGGCTGACGGCGCTGGTGCCGCTGCTGACCCTCATTCTGAAGAATCTGAAAAAGTAGCCCGCGCCGGGGCCGGCCGTGGCGAGGCCCAGTCGGGCGTGCCGGCGGCTCCGAATTCCTGGCTATTTGACTCTCTTTTGCTCGCAAATTGATCACGGCTCCGTGAAATCAGCGTTCAAATTGCGCATTTTCCGGCGTTCGGCGTCCTGTGGTCGGATTAATGTGCCTAACATTTGCGCAACGCACGGCGGTTGCCTCTTATCTCCTCCAGCCGCGGCTCACAGCCAGACGCGGCAGATCAGATGGGTCCAGGGGGGGGCAACTCTCTGCGATCTCAACAACAGGAAACCGGTGGTGCGGTCCGGCAGGAACGACGCTCGGCGCCTCTTTGCGCCGACCGAAAAGGGTGCCGTCCTCACACCGAAAAGCGACAGGGATTCCGTTCATCATGAAACTTCGTATGACCTCCGCGCTGGTTGGCGCTCTGGCCTTTGCGACCAGCGCCATGGCCCAGGACGATACCATCAAGATCGGCGTGCTGCACTCGCTGTCCGGCACGATGGCGATCTCGGAGACGACGCTGAAGGACACGATGCTGATGCTGATCGACGAGCAGAACGCCAAGGGCGGCGTGCTCGGCAAGCAGCTCGAAGCCGTGGTCGTCGATCCGGCCTCCGACTGGCCGCTGTTCGCCGAGAAGGCGCGCGAGCTGATCACCGTCGAAGGCGTCGACGTGATGTTCGGCTGCTGGACCTCGGTGTCGCGCAAGTCGGTCCTGCCGGTCATCGAGGAGCTGAACGGCCTGCTGTTCTACCCCGTGCAGTACGAGGGTGAGGAAAGCTCCAAGAACGTGTTCTACACGGGCGCCGCTCCCAACCAGCAGGCGATCCCGGCAACCGACTACTTCCTCGAGGAACTGGGCGTCGAGAAATTCGCGCTGCTCGGCACCGACTACGTGTACCCGCGCACGACCAACAACATTCTGGAATCCTATCTCAAGGACAAGGGGATCGCCGAAGAGGATATCTTCGTTAACTACACCCCCTTCGGCCATTCCGACTGGTCCAAGATCGTCTCCGATGTCGTGGCGCTCGGCGCCGACGGCAAGAAGGTCGGCGTGATCTCGACCATCAACGGCGATGCCAACATCGGTTTCTACAAGGAACTGGCCGCCCAGGGCGTCTCCGCCGACGACATCCCCGTCGTGGCCTTCTCCGTGGGTGAGGAAGAGCTCTCCGGTCTCGACACCTCCAACCTCGTCGGCCACCTGGCCGCCTGGAACTACTTCCAGTCCGCCGAATCCGAGCTGAACGACGAGTTCATCTCCGCCTGGAAGGCGCGCATGGGCGAGGACCGTGTGACCAACGACCCGATGGAAGCCCACTTCATCGGCTTCAACATGTGGGTCAACGCCGTCGAAGAGGCCGGCACCACCGACGTCGACGCCGTCTCCGCCGCGATGATCGGCCAGGAATACCCGAACCTGACCGGCTCCACCGCCACCATGCTGCCGAACCACCATCTGACCAAGCCGGTCCTGATCGGCGAGATCCTCGAAGACGGCCAGTTCGACATCATCTCCGCGACCGACCCGGTCCCGGGCGACGCCTGGACCGACTTCCTGCCGGAATCGGCGGTGCTCAAGTCCGACTGGGCGGATCTCGGCTGCGGCATGTACAACACCGAGACCGAGACCTGCGTGCAGATGAAGTCCAACTACTGATCCGCCGCAGATCAGATCGACAGACGGGAAGGGCGTTCGCGCCCTTCCACTTCCTCTCCGGGCGCAGGCAGCGATGATACGATACCTACTGGCAGCATTTGCTGCCCTGATGCTCTGTGCCGGCGTGTCGGCCGCGCAGGAAAGCCAGGACGGCTCAGCACAGGTCAGTCCGATCCAGGCACTGCTCCAGGAGCACGCCGCGCTGATCGAGAAGGCGTCCCGCCGGACCATCGAGCCCGCGATCGCCGCGCTTCGTGACAGCGGATTGCCCGAAGCCCGCGCCGTCCTCGAGAACTGGCAGGCCAAGGAACTCTGGCAACGCAAGGAGGACGGCCTGTTCTTCTTTGCCGAGGAGATCGGCCGCTCGACCTATCGCCTGATCGAGATCGACGGCGGCGCCCCAGTGGGGGAATACGCGAAATCCGACATCGACCAGCTCAAGCCCAACTCGGGCGTCCGCGGCCTGATCGCAGCGGCGCTGGTGCAGTTTCAGCTGATGGACCCGAACCCGGCCAAGCGGGCCGAAGCGCTCGACGCGATCCAGCGCGATCCCGAGCCGGACCACCTGCCGGCCCTGCTGGGCGCGCTGGAAACCGAGACCGATCCCGGCATCCGCGCCCGCGAGGAGCGCCTCGTCCGCCTGCTGACCATCACCTACGGGGATGACGAGGCCGCCCGCGTCGACGCGATCAACAGTTTCGCCGGCGATCTCGGGGTCGATGCCCGCGCCGCGCTGAACCCGCTTCTCGCCACCCGCCGGGAAGCCGTGGCAGGGGACCTCCCCACGGATCTGAACATCGCGCGCGAGCTGAAGCCCGGAAGCGAGGAGCTCAGCGAAGCCGCCGCCTATTCCCTGCTCGTCGACAACGACCTCGCGCCCGCGCGCATCAGCGCGGCCGACAGGCGTGCCGCACTGGAAACCAATATCGAGGGCGGCCGTGTCGGCGGCGTCCCGGTGGGCCAACTCGACACCGAGGAGGCGCGCGACCGTGCCTATGCCGCGCTGGCGCAGGCCGGGATCGTTCCGCCGACAGCGACCGCGGTGGATTTGACCGCCGCGCTCGACGCCCATGTCTTCTTCGACCGGTATCTCGAACCCTCGACCGCCATCACGGATGCCGCCGAGGCCGCGCTCGCCCGGATGAACCTGCGCGTCGGTCTAAACCAGGCGATCGACCTGGCGCTCGACGCGCTCTCGCTCGCCTCAATCTACTTCCTCGCCGCAATCGGCCTCGCCATCACATTCGGCGTAATGGGCGTGATCAACATGGCCCATGGCGAATTCATCATGATGGGGGCTTATACCGGCTACGTCGTGCAGCAGATCGTGCCGAACTACACGGTCTCGATCCTCGTCGCCCTGCCGCTGGCCTTCGCGGTTACCTTCGCCGCCGGTGTCGCGATGGAGCGGCTTGTGATACGCTGGCTCTACAACCGCCCTCTTGAGACCCTTCTGGCCACCTTCGGCATCTCGATCGCGTTGCAGCAGCTCGCCAAGAACATCTTTGGCACCCAGGCCCGTCCGCTCACCTCGCCCGGCTGGCTCGACGGCGCGCTGGTGCTGAACGATGTCGTCTCGATCAGCTATATCCGCATCGCGATCTTCGTGCTCGCCCTGCTGTTCCTCGGTGTGTTCCTCTTCATCATGCGCCGCACGCGGCTCGGGCTCGAGGTCCGCGCGGTCACCCAGAACCCGCGTATGGCGGCCTCGATGGGCATCAACCCGGACCGCATCAACATGCTAACCTTCGGGCTTGGCTCCGGGATCGCCGGCATCGCCGGTGTCGCCATCGGGCTCTACGCCAAGGTCACCTCCGAGCTCGGCTCCGACTACATCGTACAGAGCTTCATGACCGTCGTCGTCGGCGGCGTCGGCAACATCTGGGGCACGCTGCTCGGCGCCACCATGATCGGCTTCCTGCAGAAGGGCATCGAATGGCTCAACCCGTCGAACACGCTCGCGGCCCAGACCTACATGATCATTTTCATCATCATCTTCATCCAGTTCCGGCCGCGCGGGATCATCGCGCTCAAGGGCCGGGCGGCGGGAGACTGATCATGCGAAACCAGACCGTCACTTCTTCTGTCCGTAAATATCCCGGGGGGTGCGGGGGGCTGGCCCCTCGCGTCACCGGCGGAGGCCGCCCATGACCGGAACCTTCCTCACGCGGAACCCCTCGGTCCCGATCTTCCTTGCCTGCCTGGCGCTCTTCACCCTCGCGGTGACAATGACAAGCGAAGCCGCCGGGACCGGTGCGCTCTCCACTTCCTTCCTCAAGACGCTGGGCAAAACGCTCTGCCTCTGCCTCGTCGCGCTCGCGATGGACCTGGTCTGGGGCTACACCGGCATCCTCAGCCTCGGACACATGGCGTTCTTCGGCATCGGTGGCTACATGATCGGCATGTGGCTGATGTATGCCCGCACCGAGGATATCGTCATCGCCTCGATGGCCAATTCGACGATCCCCCCGACGGAACAGGAGGTCGTCGATGCCATCGGCACGCAGATTTTCGGCGTCGTAGGCTCGGCCGAGTTCCCGCCGATCTGGGCCTTCGCCGACAGCCTCTGGATCCAGCTCGCGCTGGTGGTGCTGGTTCCCGGTCTCCTGGCGCTGGTCTTCGGCTGGCTGGCCTTCCGCAGCCGGGTGACCGGCGTCTACCTGTCGATCCTGACCCAGGCGATGACGCTGGCGCTGGCGCTCTACCTCTTCCAGAACGATTCCGGCCTGCGCGGCAACAACGGTCTGTCAGGCCTGCAGAACATCCCCGGCCTCACCGCCGTGCCGCAATCCCAGCTTTCGCTGTGGTTTTTCTGGGCCTCGGCGGTCGCGCTTGGCGCGGGCTACCTGCTCTGCGCCTGGGTGGTTTCGGGCAAGTTCGGCTCGGTGATCCGCGGCATCCGCGACGACGAGGCGCGCGTGCGCTTCCTCGGCTACTCGGTGGAGGGCTACAAGCTTTTCGTCTTCACCCTGACGGCGGTGATCGCTGGCATCGCGGGCGCGCTCTACTATCCGCAGGCGGGCATCATCAACCCGGCCGAGATCGCGCCCATCGCCTCGATCTACCTTGCGGTCTGGGTTGCCATCGGCGGGCGCGGCCGGCTCTATGGCGCAGTGATCGGCGCGGCCTTCGTCTCGCTCCTGTCGACCATGTTCACCGGCGGCCAGGTGCCCAGCATTCCGCTGGGGTTCTACACGATCAACTGGGTCGACTGGTGGCAGGTGCTGCTTGGGCTGTCCTTCGTGCTGGTGACGCTTTTCGCGCCCAAGGGCATCGGCGGCCTCTTCGACCTGATCAGCGGCCGCCGCGCACCCGACCGCCACGGCGCCGACCTCGGCCCGGACAAGGGCAGCTTCCGCGAGCAGGAGGCCGAGCAATGAGCCAGCTCCTCGAGGTCTCCGGCGTGTCCGTCACCTTCGACGGCTTCCGCGCGATCAACAACCTCAGCTTCTCCATCGGCCCTGCCGAACTGCGCGCGATCATCGGCCCGAACGGCGCGGGCAAGACCACCTTCATGGACATCGTGACCGGCAAGACCCGCCCGGACGAGGGCCACGTGCTCTGGGGGGAGATGAACCAGTCGCTCCTGAAGATGTCCGAAAGCCGGATCGCGCAGGCCGGGATCGGGCGCAAGTTCCAGCGCCCGACGGTGTTCGAGGACCAGAGCGTCCGCGACAACCTGATGATGGCGCTGAAGAAGAACCGCAGCCCCTGGAGCGTGCTGACTTTCCGGCCCTCCTCGGCGGACATGGCGCGGATCGAGGAACTGGCCGAGGAGATCGGCCTGGCCGATCAGCTTGGCCGCAAGTCGGGCGAGCTGTCGCACGGGCAGAAGCAATGGCTGGAGATCGGCATGTTGCTGGCGCAGGAGCCGAAGCTGCTGCTGGTGGACGAACCCGCCGCCGGCATGACGCTGGCCGAGCGCGAACACACCACCGACCTGCTGAAACAGGCCGCAAAGACCCGCGCCGTGGTGGTCGTAGAGCATGACATGGAGTTCGTCCGGAGGCTCGACTGCAAGGTCACGGTGCTGCACGAGGGCTCGGTTCTCGCCGAGGGCAGCCTCGATCACGTGACGCAAAACAAGGACGTCATCGACGTCTACCTGGGGCGCTAGAGATGCTGAAAACCGAAGGCCTGACCCTGCATTACGGCGGCAGCCAGATCCTCCACGGAATCGACATCGAGGCCGCGGCCGGCGAGGTGACCTGCGTGATGGGCACCAACGGCGTCGGCAAGACCTCGCTGCTCAAGGCGATCTCCGGCACCCATCCGCGGTCCGGCGGGCGGATGGAGCTTGCCGGCGAGCAGATCGGCCGCGTCCCGGCGCAGGCGCTGGCCCGCAAGGGCGTGGGCTACGTGCCGCAGGGGCGGATGATCTTCCCGCTGCTGACGGTCAAGGAGAACATGGAGACCGCCTATGCCTGCCTGCCGCGCGACGAGCATTTCATCCCCGACGAGATCTACGAGCTGTTCCCGATCCTGAAGGAGTTCCTCGGGCGTCGCGGCGGGGACCTCTCCGGCGGGCAGCAACAGCAGCTCGCCATCGCCCGCGCCATGCTGACCAAGCCGAAGCTCCTGCTGCTCGACGAGCCGACCGAGGGCATCCAGCCCAACATCATCCAGCAGATCGGCCGGGTCATCGAATACCTGCGCGACAGGGGCGACATGGCGATCATCCTGGTCGAGCAGTATTTCGAGTTTGCCTATGGGCTGGCCGACCGCTTCGTCGTGATGAAGCGGGGCTCCGTGTCGATGGCCGGAAGCCGCGAGGAGCTGTCCAAGGAAGAGCTGAAGCAGGCGGTCTCGGTTTGACCGACCGGTCTCAGATGCCTGCGAGGCAGCGCCCCGCGGCCACGTCGATCTCGGCGAGATCCGCCTCCGACAGCCGCAGCCGCCCGGCACCGGCGTTCTCGCGGGCCTGATCCGGGTTGCGCGCGCCGCAGAGGGCAAAGGTGATGCCCTGCTGCGCCAGCGTCCAGGCGATCACGATTTGCGCGATTGTTGCCCCATGCCCCTCGGCTATCGGCGCGATGGCCGCGGCGAAATCCGCGGTCTTCTGGCGGGTCTCCACCGAGAAGCGCGGGTTGCCGTGTCGCAGGTCGTCTTCGGGGAAGCGTCGTTCCGGTCCGATCTTGCCGGTCAGCAGGCCGAGAGCGAGGGAGGAATAGCTCATCACCGAGACGCCGTTCTCGCGGCAGATCGGCAGCAGGGTGTCGGAAAGCTCGCGGTCGAGCATGTTGAACTTTTCCTGCACCGCGTCCAGCGGCCCGGCGGCGAGGTACTCCCGCACCAGCTCGGGCGTCACGTTGGAGGCGCCGATGGAGAGGATCTTGCCCTGCGCCTTGAGGCGCATCAGCGCCTCAGTCGTTTCCTCCACCGGGGTCGTCACGTCGGGCCAGTGGGTGATGTAATGGTCGATCCGGTCGGTGCCGAGCCGGCGCAGGCTTTGCTCGACCTCGTGGACGATCGAATCCGCGCCGAGATACTGGTAAACGGTCCTGCCGTCCTGTTCGAACTTCCGGGTTCCCTTGTCGGTGTGCCAGACAAGCCCGCATTTGGTGGAGAGCACCACCTCGTCGCGCCGCCCAGCGATGGCGCGGCCCACGATCTCCTCGGAGCGGCCGAGCCCGTAGGCAGGCGCGGTGTCGATCAGGCTGATGCCTTCGTCGATCGAGGCGCGGATCGCGTCGATCGCCGCGGCCTCGTCGGTGCCGCCCCATCGCCAGCCGCCGATGGCCCAGGTGCCGAGGCCCACGGCCGACCCCCTGACGCCGGACGTGCCGAGTTCGCGGCTAAGCTGCTCTGTGCTTGATGTCATGAAAGGCTCCGGAATTCCTGGCAGGGGGATGGGCGGCCGGGGTGCCTCATCCCTCGTCTTCGTCGGCGAAATATTGCGGGTGTTCGGCGCGGATGCGCCCGAGCTGGTCGTGGATCCGCCCGAGATGCGCACGGATCAGCGCTTCGGTCTCCGCCTGGTCGCTGGCCTGGAGCGCGGCAAGCAGCTTGACGTGGTCCTCCAGCGCGCCGTGCGAGCCGAAGGACAGCGACAGCAGACGGACCCGGTCCATATGCGCCTTGCTCTCGCGAATGATCCGCCAGGCGAAGGGATGGCCGATCAGCTCGCAGATCGTCTGGTGGAAGACGTCGTCGAGCTTGTGAAAGCCGGACCGGTCATTTGCCGCGACGGCTTCCTTCTGCTGGCGGAGGTTGTCCTCCAGCTCGTCGAAGTCCTCGGGCGTGAGCGTGTCGCAGGCGTGGCGCAGCACCTCGACCTCGAGCGCGGTGCGCACGAATGTCGCTTCCCGGACTGCGCGGATCGAGATCTGGCTGACGGTCGTCGCCCTTTGCGGCCGGATCACCAGGAACCCCAGCTTGGAGAGGCGGAAAAAGGCATCGCGAACCGGTTGCCGCGACACATCGAGCGCACGGGCGACCTCGATTTCCGACAGCCGCGTTTCGGGCGGCAACTCCAGCCAGACGATCTGCTCGTAGAGCGTGTCGAAGACCTGATCCGCGACGGACGGCCGAGGAATGGGCTCCAGTGACGTGATTTTCGATATGCCTGCCATGCCTGTTCCGCCCCGTTGACTTGTCAAGCATTCTAGCATATCAGTCTGCCAGAAAGCAATGGCTACCCGGCCAAGACTTTGAAATACAGGGGGAGGGAAGATGAGCCAACTGGATGATGATCGGCTTTTCCCGGTCGAGGGGCGTTCCCGCGATCTGGCGCGCACGCTCTACGGCTCCGTCAAGGATCTTCCTATCGTCAGCCCGCACGGACACACCGATCCGCGCTGGTACGCCGAGAACGAGCCCTTCCCCGATCCGGCGCAGCTCTTCGTCACCCCGGACCATTACGTCTTCCGCATGCTGTTCTCGCAGGGCGTCTCGCTCGATGACCTCGGAGTGCCGCGGGCGGATGGCGCGCGGGCGGAGATAGACGGCCGCAAGATCTGGCGGCTCTTTGCCGAGCATTACTACCTGTTCCGCGGCACGCCCTCGCGGCTCTGGCTCGACCATTCCTTCGAGCATGTCTTCGGCCTGACCGACCGGTTCGGCCCCGAGTCGGCCGATGCCTTCTACGATCATATCTCCGACTGCCTCGGCAGGCCCGAGTTTCGTCCCCGGGCGCTCTTCGAGCGTTTCGGGATCGAGGTGATCGCCACCACCGAAAGCCCGCTGGACGATCTGCGCTGGCACCGGATGATCCGCGAGAGCGGCTGGGGCGGGCGGGTCGTGACGGCCTATCGCCCCGATCCGGTGGTGGATCCGGAGTTCGAGGGCTTTGCAGAGAATGTCGCACGGTTCGGCGAGATGGCCGGCACCGACGCAACCACCTGGGACGGATACCTTGAAGCGCATCGCAATCGCCGTGCGTATTTCAAGGAGTTCGGCGCCACCTCCTCGGATCACGGCCACGCGACAGCGCGGACCGAATGCCTTCCCCGATCCGAGGCGGTGGCGCTGTTCGAAAAGGCGCTGAAAGGCACCTGCACAGCAGAAGAGGCAGACGCCTTCCGTGGCCACATGCTGACCGAGATGGCGCGGATGAGCCTCGACGACGGGCTGGTGCTGCAGATCCATCCGGGCTCGCGGCGCAACCACTCGGCGCCCATGATGGCGCAATACGGCCGCGACAAGGGTTTCGACATTCCCGGACGGACCGACTACGTGACCGCGCTCAAGCCGCTGCTGGACGAGGTCGGGACGGACCCGCGCCTGAGCGTGATCCTCTTTACCCTCGACGAGACCGTCTATGCCCGCGAACTCGCACCGCTGGCCGGCGTCTACCCGTCGCTCAAGCTCGGACCCGCCTGGTGGTTCCACGACAGCGCCGAGGGGATGCACCGGTTCCGTGAGATGACCACCGAGACCGCCGGTTTCTACAACACCGTGGGCTTCAACGACGACACCCGCGCCTTCTGCTCTATCCCCGCCCGGCACGACGTCGCGCGCAGGGTCGACTGCGCCTTCCTCTCGACGCTCGTCAACACCGGGCGGCTGGCCGAGGACGAGGCCTTCGACGTGGCGCAGGAGCTCGCATACCGGCTCGTCAAGAAGGCCTACCGCCTCTGACCTGCATGCCGACGCACGCCTGCGACCGGCAGGCGGGACCAATTGCCGACATCGTCGCGCCCGGCGCGGCGTCCAATTGAAAGGACTCACCAGATGCTCACTGTCAAGACACTCTACGCCACCGATCCGGAGGCCGCGAAGCGGTACGACACCGCCGAACTGCGCGAGAAGTTCCACGTCCCTGCCATGTTCGCCGAAGGCGAGATCCGCCTGACCTATACCCACTACGATCGCATGATCGTGGGCGGTGCGGTGCCCGCCGGCAAGGATCTGACGCTCGACGCGGTTGCCGAATGCGGCACCGACACCTGGCTCGCTCGCCGCGAGGCCGGCATCCTGAACATCGGCGAGACCTGCAGCGTTGCGGTCGG
Organism: Tropicimonas aquimaris; assembly: GCF_042676185.1. Classification (NCBI taxonomy): domain Bacteria; kingdom Pseudomonadati; phylum Pseudomonadota; class Alphaproteobacteria; order Rhodobacterales; family Roseobacteraceae; genus Tropicimonas; species Tropicimonas aquimaris. The sequence continues at coordinate 89,633 of NZ_JBHTJT010000031.1, forward strand.
CGGCGAGACCTACGAGCTGGCCAACGGCGATGTGCTCTACATCGGCATGGGTGCGGGCCCGGTGACCTTTTCCGGCGCGGGACGGTTCTATATCGTCTCCACCCCGGCGCATCAGACTTACCCGACCACGCTGGCCAGGCCCGCGGATGCCAACGAGGTGAAGCTCGGCTCCGCCGAGACCTCGAACGACCGCACGATCTACCAGTTCATCCACGAAAACGGCGTGAAATCCTGCCAGCTCGTGATGGGCTACACCAAGCTGCACGGCGGCTCGGTCTGGAACACGATGCCGGCCCACACCCATGACCGCCGGATGGAGGCCTATCTCTATTACGACGTGGCCGAGGGCCAGTGCGTGTTCCACTTCATGGGCCAACCGCAGGAAACCCGGCACCTGGTCATGCACAGCGAAGAGATCGTCATGTCACCGCCCTGGTCGATCCACTCCGGCGCCGGCACCGGCTCCTACACCTTCTGCTGGGCCATGGCAGGCGACAACATGGCCTTCACCGACATGGACATGATCCCCGTGGAGGAGCTCAAATGATCTCGTTCTCGCTCGAAGGAAAAACCGCGCTGGTGACCGGCGCCAACACCGGTATCGGCCAGGGCATCGCGCTCGGGCTGGCGGGCGCCGGGGCCAAGGTGATCTGTGCCGGTGTCGTGCCGGCGACAGAGACCCTGGAGAAGCTCGGCAGCACCGACGAGGTGCTCGTCAACCTGATCGAGGATCCCAAGGCGCTGACCTCGATCTTCGCCGAACGTCAAATCGACATCCTGGTCAACAATGCCGGGATTATCCGGCGCGACGACACGGTCGACTTCTCCGAGGCCGATTGGGATGACGTGATGACGATCAACCTGAAGGCGGTCTTCCTGAACTGCCAGGCCTTCGCCAAGGCGGCGCTGGCGGCCGAGAGGCCGGGCAAGATCATCAATATCGCCTCGATGCTCTCGTTCCAGGGCGGCATCCGCGTGCCGTCCTACACCGCCTCCAAGAGCGGCGTGGCGGGACTGACCAAGCTGATGGCCAACGAATGGGCCGCGAAGGGCATCAACGTGAACGCCATCGCGCCGGGCTACATCGCCACCGACAACACCGCCGCCCTGCGCGCCGATCCTGCCCGCAGCGCCGAGATCCTCGGCCGCATTCCCGCGGGCCGCTGGGGCACGCCCGAGGACATCGCCGGTACGGCGGTCTTCCTGGCTGCGCCCGCCTCGGACTACGTGAACGGGGCTGTCTACAACGTTGACGGAGGCTGGCTTGCCCGCTGAACGACTAACCCGCAAGAACGCGGAAGAGGCCCGGATCGGCATCGTCCATCTGGGCCTCGGCGCCTTTTTCCGCGCCTTCGGCGCTCCCTGGATCGCGGAAGCAGTCCGGGCGGGCGGCGGCGACTGGGACATTCTGGGGGTCTCGCTCCGCTCCCCCGCGGTGCGCGATGCCCTGAAGCCGCAGGGCTACGCCTATACCGCCGTGGAGCTGGCGCCGCAGGGCGAGCGCTTCAACGTGGTGGAGAACGTGCGCGACATGCTGGTCGCGCCGGAAGACCCCGAGGCTCTGCTCGCGGCGATGGCGCATCCCGATGTTCGCATCGTCTCGCTGACCATCACCGAGAAGGGCTATTGCCACAACCCGGCGACGGGCGAACTCGACCCGAAACACCCCGACATCGTCTACGATTGCACCGGCGAACTGCCGAAATCGGCGCCGGGCTTCATCGTCCGGGCGCTGCAACGGCGCAAGGAGGTCGGCCGGCCGCCCTTCACCGTCATGAGCTGCGACAACCTTCCCAACAACGGCAAGGTGGCGCGGGGCGTGGTGATCGACCTTGCGCGGCTGATCGACCCGGAGCTGGCCGACTGGATCGAGGCGGAGGGGCGTTTCCCTTCCACGATGGTCGACCGGATCGTGCCGGCGACCAAACCGGAGGACATCGCCCGCGTTGAGGAGGCCGTAGGCTACCATGATGCCGCCCCGGTGATGCACGAGCCGTTCCGGCAATGGGTGATCGAGGACGAGTTCGTCGGCGGCGAGCGCCCGGACTTCGCGGCGGTCGGCGTACAGATGGTCGAGGACGTCACGCCCTTCGAGCATATGAAGCTGCGGATGCTGAACGGGGCGCATTCCTCGCTGGCCTACCTCGGCTACCTTGCCGGCCATGAGACCATTGCCGACACGACCGCAGACGCGGCCTTCGCGGGCTTCGTGGAGAAGCTCTGGGGTGAGGAAATCATCCCGGCGCTCACGCCGCCCGAGGGTGTCGATCTCGCCGCCTATGCCGGCATGTTGCTGGACCGGTTCCGCAACCCGTCGATCCGGCACCGCACTTGGCAGATCGCCATGGACGGCAGCCAGAAGCTGCCGCAGCGGATCCTCTCCACGCTGCAGGAGAACCTCGACAACGACCGTACCTCCCCGCGGCTCTTGCTCGCGGTGTCCGCATGGATGCGCTACGTCGCCGGTACCGATGAAAAGGGCGCGGCGATCGACGTTCAGGACCCTCTGGCCGAGCGGCTGCAGACCCTGACCGACGAGGCGCCGGAGAACGGCGATGTGCACGCGTTGCTGACGGTCCGCGAGGTCTTCCCCGCAGACCTGGCGGAACGGCTCGAACCACTTCTGCAGCCGGTCCATGCGGCGCTGGTGGCCAAGGGCGCACGCGCCTCGGTGGAAGCGCTCGGCTGACGCGCGGGCCAGACGCCCGACACGGATTCCGACCCGCGCGGCGCCACCCGGCCCCGCGCGGGTTTTCATTTTGGCGGCCATGGACGCCGGCACCGCCCCCGCCTATCGTGAACGCCGCGCGCCCCGATAGCCGGTGCGCCGCATCGGGGAGGGCAGGGGGTGCAGCGGGTAAGCAACGTGACCGACGAGGAACTGCTCGTCCAGGTGTCCAATGCTTTCGAAGCGGCATTCGGATGCCAACCCGGAGCCGTCGCCTTTGCGCCCGGGCGGGTCAACCTGCTCGGCGAGCACACGGACTACACCGGCGGACTCGCGATGCCGATGCCGCTCAACCTCGGGGTCGCGGTGGCGGTCGGGCCGGGCAGCGAGCCCGGACTCGTCGAATTCGTGAGCGAAACGCTCTCCGAGACCGATCGTCGCCGAGCTGACGATCCGCCGGCCGGTCGATGGTCGGATTACATGCTCGGCTGTCTTCAGGCTGTCGCCAGCGAAGAGATCGCGCGCGACGGCTGCCACTGCGCGGTCTCCGCGACGCTGCCGGTGGGGGCCGGGCTCTCCAGCTCGGCGGCCGTCGAGGTGGCGACGCTGCGGGCGGCGAATGCGCTTCTCGGCCGCGAGGACGAGCCCGGCGAACTGGCGCGGATCGCGCTGAAGGTCGAGAACGACTATGTCGGCGTGCCCTGCGGGATCATGGACCAGGTGGCGGCATCGGCCGGGGTGCCCGGGCTCGCGCTGCTGCTCGATACCCGCACGCTCGACGTCTCGCCGATCCGACTGCCCTACAACCATCATTTCGTCGTGGTCCATTCCGGTGTCAGCCACCGTTTGGCGCTCGACGCCTATTCCGAGCGTGTCGCCGAATGCGCACGGGCAGCCAGCGAACTTGGGGTGGCCGATCTCGGGGAGCTGTCGCTCGAAGATCTCGGCCGCGCCATCGGGCTGGCCGAACCGCTCGGCCGCCGGGTGCGCCACGTGGTGACCGAGAACGAACGGGTCCGCGCCGGGGTTGCGGACCTGGAAGCCGGGGCGGCCGCGGCCTTTGGCCGGCGCATGATCGAGAGCCACCTCTCGCAGCGCGACGATTTCGAGGTGTCGATTGCCCGCGTCGACGCGCTGGTCGATGGCGCCATGCGCTCGGGCGCGCTCGGGGCGCGGCTGACCGGCGGCGGCTTTGGCGGGGCCATCGTGGCGCTGGTCCGCGATGTGCATCTGGATGCCTTCTGCGCCTCGATCCGGGCCGGGTTTCCCGAAGCGCGGGTGCTGGCGGTCGCCTGACGCGCCTCGTTCAGGCTTCCCGTACGCTGCGCAACAGGGTCGAGAGCACGAACAGCGTGGCCGCGACACAGACGATGGTCGGGCCGGTGGGCGTGTCGAACTGGAAGGAGGCCCAGAGGCCGCCGAGCGCCGACAGGCTCCCCAGGCCGGCGGCCGTAAGGGCCATGGCCTCCGGACTGCTGGCGAGGCCGCGCGCGGTCGCTCCGGGGATCACCAGCAGGGCAGCGATCAGCAGAACCCCCACGACCTTGATCGCCACCGCGACGGTCAGGGCGAGGCAGAGCGTCAAAACCATCTGCTCCCGGCGCGGATCGATGCCGCTCGCCCGTGCGAGATCCGGACCGACCGTGGCGATGAGCAGGTCCGACCACCGCCAGGCGATCAGCGCCGAGACCATGGCCGCACCGGCCCAGATGACCGCAAGGTCCCCCTTGCTGACGGCGAGGATGTCCCCAAGCAGGTAGCCCATGAGGTCGACCGGAACGCCCGACAGGAACGAGACAGCGACAAGGCCGAAGGCCAGGGCCGAATGCGCGAGCACGCCCAGCAGCGTGTCGGCGGCCAGCCCCTTGCCGGAGAGGGTGCTGACGGTGAGACCCATGGCGAGCGCCGCGGGGAGCACGCCGCCGAAGACCGGGACCTGGAAGGTCAGCGCCAGCGCGACGCCCAGCATGGCCGCATGGGCTGTCGCATCGCCGAAATAGGCCATGCGGCGCCAGACCACGAAGCATCCCAGGGGCGCGGCCGCGGCCGCGGTGCCGACGCCGGCAAGCGCCGCCCGGATCATGAAATCGTCGAGCATCAGATCGCGTGGTCCTCGTGGTGATGGTCTGGCTGCGGATGGTCGTGATCGTGCCCGTGGTCGTGGGTGTGCCGATAAAGCGCCAGCGCGCCCTTTGTGCCGGTGCCGAACAGAGCGCGGTATTCCGGCGCCGAGGCCACGACCTCGGGCGTGCCGTGGCAGCAGACGTGGCCGTTGAGGCAGATTACCCGGTCGGAGGCGCTCATCACCACGTGCAGCTCGTGGCTGACCATCAGGATCGCGCAGCCGAGCCGCGCCCGGACCTCCTCGATCTGCTGGTAGAAGGCGGCCGAGCCCTGCTGGTCGAGCCCTTGCGTCGGTTCGTCCAGCAGCAGCAGGTCGGGCTTTTCGAGCAGCGCCCGGGCGAGCAGCACCCGTTGGAACTGGCCGCCGGACAGGGCCGACATCGGACGCTTCTGCAGGTCCGGCAGGCCGGCGGTGTGCAGCGCCTCGGCGATGTCGGCGGCGGGGCGCCGGGTGGGCAGGTTGAGAAACCGCGCCACGTTGATCGGCAGCGTCGGGTCGATCTGCAGCTTCTGCGGCACGTAGCCCAGCCGGACGCCGGGCCGCAGCGTGACCGTGCCCGCGCGCGGCTCGATCGCTCCGATGATCGCGCGCAGCAGGGTCGACTTGCCGGAGCCGTTCGGCCCGACGATTGTCACGATCTCGCCTGCGGCGATGTCGAGATCCACGTTGCGTAGCACGTCGTGGGGGCCGAGCCGGATCGCCAGGCCGCGAACCGACACCAGGGGCGCTTGGGGGCTTTTCATCAGGTTTCCTTGCTCCGGCAGGTGGCACAGGTGCCCTCTGCCTCCACGAGGATCTTTGCAATCGCGAAATCCGCCTCCGCGGCCGCGGTATCGAAGAACTCCCGGGCAGGTATCGTGACGGTCTCCGCGACCCGGTTGCAGGAGGTGCAGATCAGGAAGGCGGGCAGGTGGTCGCTGCCCGGGCAAACGCAGGCAACAAAGGCATTGAGGCGTTCGATCCGGTGGGCGAAGCCATGGCTGACCAGGAAGTCGAGCGCCCGATAGGCCGCCGGCGGCTGCGCGCCCAGACCTTCCTTTTGCAGCCGCTCCAGCACCTCGTAGGCGCCCATGGCCTGGTGACGTTCCAGCAGGATCTCGAGCGCGCGGCGCCGGACCGGCGTAAACCGCAAGCCCTCCTCGGCGCAGCGCGCTTCAGCTGACGCCATGGCGGTGGTGACGCATCCGCCATGGTCATGGCGCGCGAATCCCAACGTCTCCTGATGTCTGTGCAGGTCCGACATGGCCCCTCCGAATTGGACTTGTTTTGTTATAACATATCATCTAGGGAGCCGCCATCGAGAACTGGAGGCCGGGAATGCAAAGCCGTATCGCAAAATCGTTCATAGTCGCAATGCTGTTCGCCACGACCGCGACCGCGGAGGTGCCCAGCGTGGCTGTCGACATCGCGCCGGTGCATTCGCTGGTGGCTCAGGTCATGGGCGATCTCGGCGCGCCGACGCTGATCGTGCCGCAAGGGGCCTCGCCGCACAGCCACGCGATGCGGCCTTCGGAGGCGCGTGCGCTTGCGGAAGCCGGGCTGGTCGTCTGGGTGGGCGAGGACCTGGAACCCTGGCTCGAGACCCCCATTCGGAACCTCGGGCAGAGCGCCAGGGTGCTGACGCTCTCGGAGGTGCCCGGCACGGTGCAGTTCGAGATGCGCGAGGACGCCGTATTTTCGATCGAGGAGGACGCGGACCACCATGACGGCGACACCGATCATGATGGGCATGACGACCATGCTGAACAAGACAATCACGACGATCACGACGATCATGCGGATCACGTCGACCACGAAGCGCATGACGATCACGAAGGTCACGTCCACGAGGGTGCGGACCCGCATCTTTGGCTCGATCCGGAGAACGGCCGGGTCTGGCTCGCGGCCATCGCCGAGGCGCTGGCGGAAACCGACCCCGACAACGCTGACGTCTATCGCGAGAACGCGGAGGCGGGGATCGTCGCACTCGTGGCGCTGGAAGCCCGGATCGTCGCCGATCTCTCATCGATTCAGGACATGCGATTCGTCGTTCTGCACGACGCCTACCGCTATTTCGAGGAACGGTTCGACCTGAACGCGCTTGGAGCCATTTCCAAGAGCGATGCGAGCGATCCGAGCGCGGCCCGCGTGGCGGCATTGCGGGACGAAATGCGCAACGAGGGCGTTACCTGCATCCTGTCGCAACCGCAGTTCAACGCCTCGCTCATCGATGCCGTGACGGAGGGCGAGGACGTGGGGCTGGCCGTGCTCGACCCGCTCGGCGTCGGCCTGGAACTTGGGCCTGACCTCTACGGCACGATGCTGCAGGGCCTCGCCGACGGGCTGCGCAACTGCTAGTAGATCCAGCGAAATTGCGTGCTGTCGGGCGTTGAATCGCTCCGCCGATCGTTTCAGCTGAAGTGCCTGCGCTTCAGAGTTATTGCCATTCGAAAACACAGCGTGTTCCTGCCGGATCCTACGGCAGACCACGCGGAAGGGGTGCTCAAACACAGGGCATCTGTCGTTTTCGACAGCATTTGATCCGCTGTTGGGCATTGCCAAGTGGGAATTGGGTTGCTTTAGTTGGACGCAATCAATTGCGTCACCATCAATGAACGCAAGACTTGTCCAACAGGAGCTGCCTTGACTGAGCCAGCTAATCGACCCTTTGTCGAGTTCGACAGGGTCCAGAAGAGCTATGACGGCGAGACTCTTGTCGTCAAGGATCTCAACCTCCAGATGCCGAAAGGCGAGTTTCTGACGATGCTCGGGCCGTCGGGATCCGGAAAGACCACCTGCCTCATGATGCTCGCCGGGTTCGAGACCGCGACCCACGGCGAAATCAACCTCGACGGCAATTCGATCAACAACATCCCGCCGCACAAGCGCGGGATCGGGATGGTGTTCCAGAACTACGCCCTGTTCCCGCACATGACGGTGGCCGAGAACCTCGCCTTCCCGCTGGAAGTGCGCGGCCTGGACAAGTCGGAGCGCGAGGCCAAGGTGAAGCGCGCCCTGGAAATGGTGCAGATGGGGGCCTTTGGGTCGCGGCGTCCGGCCCAACTCTCCGGCGGCCAGAAGCAACGAATTGCGCTTGCGCGCGCACTGGTGTTCGAACCCGAACTTGTCCTGATGGACGAACCGCTCGGTGCGCTCGACAAGCAGTTGCGCGAGCACATGCAGTTCGAGATCAAGCACCTGCACGAAAGTCTCGGGATCACGGTGGTCTACGTGACCCACGACCAGACAGAGGCGCTGACCATGTCGGATCGCGTGGCGGTGTTCAACGATGGCGTGATCCAGCAGCTCGCCCCGCCGGACGAGCTCTACGAGCGGCCGCAAAACAGCTTCGTCGCCGGTTTCATCGGCGAGAACAACCGGCTCGAAGGCACGATCGAGAGCATCGAAGGATCCAAGGCGACCGTGCGCCTGAAGACCGGAGAACTGATCGATGCTACCCCGGTGAATATCACCAAGGTCGGCCAGAAGACGCTGGTGTCGATCCGCCCCGAACGGGTCGAGTTCAAGCCCGAAAACTTTGACCCCGGCGCCCATACGATTGAGGCCGAAGTGCTGGAGTTCATCTACATGGGCGACAGCTTCCGCACCCGCCTTCGGGTCGCCGGCCACGACGATTTCATCATGAAGTGCCGCAACATGCTCGGCCAGGAGCGCCTCACACCGTGCCGCAAGCTTCCGATCAGCTGGCATATGCAGGACGCGCGGGCGCTCGACCCGATGTGATCCGGAGCCATATCAAACGGCGCGGGCACAAAGCCCGTCCGAACAAAACAAGAGTGTCCAACAGGGAGACAAACATGAAGAAGACACTGATCCTGACCACGGCCCTGACGGCTATGGCCTTCGGCGCCTCGGCGCAGGAGATCACGGTGATGAGCTGGGGCGGCGCCTACGGCAAATCCCAGATCGAGGCCTACCACAAGCCTTTCACCGAGAAGACCGGCATCAAGGTGGTTTCGGTTGATGCCGACAATCCCGCGACCCCGATCAAGGCCCAGGTCGAGGCCGGCAACGTCACCATCGACGTGGCCGACGTGGAATATGCCGACGCCGTGCGTCTCTGCGACGAGGGTCTGCTGGAAGAGATCGATCCTTCGATCCTGCCCGACGGTGCGGACGGCACCCCGGCGATGGACGATTTCCTGCCGGGTGCGGTCACCGACTGCCTGGTGACAACGATCGTCTTCTCGACCATCTTCGCCTATGATTCCAGCGTATTCGCCGACAACCCGCCGACCACGATCGCGGATTTCTTCGACCTGGAGAACTTTCCGGGCAAGCGCGGCCTTCGCAAGGGCGCCAAGGCAAACCTCGAAATGGCGCTGATGGCCGACGGCGTGGCCCCGGAAGAGGTCTATGACATGCTCGAGACCGACGAGGGCGTCGACCGCGCCTTCGACAAGCTGGAAACCATCAAGGACAGCGTCGTCTGGTGGGAAGCCGGCGCGCAGCCGCCGCAGCTGCTGGCCGACGGCGAGGTCGCGATGACCACCGCCTACAACGGCCGCATCTTCAACGCCGCCGTCGGCGAGGGCCAGCCCTTCGTCACGATCTTCGACGGCCAGGTCTACGAATATGACGGCTACGTGATCCCGAAGGGCGCTCCGAACCTCGAGGCCGCGCTGGACTTCGTGGTCTTCGCGACCGAGACCGAGCAGCTCGCCGAGCAGGCCAAGTGGATCAGCTACGGTCCGGCCCGCAAGTCCTCCGGCCCGCTCGTCGGCCTCTACCAGGACGGCAAGACAGAGATGGGTCCGCACATGCCGACCGCGGCGGAAAACCTCCAGAAGGCGCTGCCGTCGAACTTCGAGTTCTGGGCTGACCGCGACACCGAGCTGAACGAGCGCTTCAACGCCTGGCTCGCCGGCTGATCCGGCCCGATGCGAAATCGTCCGCCCCGGATTGCCCGGGGCGGACACCGGCAAGACCCGGGCCGCACGCCGCGGCCCCTATCCAGCGGGAGAGCGGATGTCCGACGCAGTTGCCGCCACGTCCACGACGGAAAAGCTGACCACGGCCGATGGCAAGCCGCTGAAGTCGGCACTGGCCCGGTCTCAGGCCCGCAACCGCCGCCGAGCCTTTTACCTCGTCTTGCCACTGCTGCTTTTCGTGGTGGTGACGTTCCTGATCCCGATCGGGCAGATGCTGTCGATGTCTGTTACCAACACCGGCTTCTATTTCTGGAAGGACAGGGACACCGGAGAGACCGTTCCGCTGATGGTCGAGCTGCGAGAGTGGTTCGACGCGAACCCGGCCGGCACCGAGCCGGACGAGGCTGCCTATGCCGCGCTGGCCGCCGGCCTCGCCCATGCACGCGACACCAAATCGATTGGCCAGATCGGCACCCGGATCAACTACGAGGTCTCTGGCTCCCGCTCGATGTTCACCTCGACCGCGCGCAAGGCCGAGAGGATGGAGCCGCCCTTCAAGGACGCGATCCTGGACGCCGACGAGGAATGGGCCGATCCAAAGCTGTGGGCGGCGATGCGCAACGCCTCCAAGTCGGTGACGATGGACTTCTACCTCGCCGCGCTCGACCGGACCCGGGATGCCGACGGCAATATCGTCAAGGTCGAGGAAGAGCGCGCTGTCTACGTGCTGCTGTTCCAGCGCACCCTTATCCTTTCGGCGCTGATCACCTTCCTGACGCTGGTTCTGGGCTTTCCGATAGCCCATCTGCTGGCGACCCTGCCGCTGAGCAAGTCGAACCTGCTCATGATCTTTGTCCTGCTGCCGTTCTGGACATCGCTTCTGGTGCGAACAACTTCCTGGATCGTGCTTCTGCAGAGCCAGGGGGTGGTCAACGACATCGGCGTCGCGGCGGGCCTGATCGCGGACGAGAACCGCATCCAGATGATCTATAACCAGACCGGCACGATCATCGCGATGACGCATATTCTGCTGCCGTTCATGGTGCTGCCGCTCTATTCGGTGATGCGTCCGATCGACCCGTCCTACGTGCGCGCTGCGCGCTCGCTCGGGGCCACTTCCTGGACGGCGTTCCGCAGGGTCTATATGCCTCAGACGGTGCCCGGCATCGGTGCCGGCGGCTTGCTCGTGTTCATCCTCGCCGTGGGCTACTACATCACCCCGGCGCTGGTCGGCGGCTCCTCGGGGCAGCTCATCTCCAACCTGATCGCCTTCCACATGCAGAAGTCGCTAAACTGGTCGCTGGCCGCGGCGCTCGCCTCGCTGCTGCTTGCCGGGGTGCTGCTGCTCTACTGGCTCTACGACCGGCTGGTCGGGATCGACAACCTCAAGCTGGGATAGGAGAGACCGCCGATGCTTCTTCTGTCCGGAAATATCCTGGGGGGTCTGGGGGGCTAGCCCCCCAGACCCAGCCGAAAGGACGATACGTTATGGCCCTGCCGACCTATGCCTCACCGCTCGAGAAGATCTGGCACTACGCCTACCTGGTGATCTGCGGGCTGATCTTCCTGTTCCTGATCGCTCCGATCCTGATCGTGATCCCGCTCAGCTTCAACGCCGAGCCGTATTTCACCTTTACCGAGAAGATGCTCAGTTTCGATCCGACGGGATATTCGACGCGCTGGTACGACATGCTGCTCACCTTCGGCATGACCAATCCGGAAGCGCCGCGCGATGGCTCCTGGTGGGCCGATGCCTGGTCGAATGCGGCCTGGATCAACGCGGCCAAGAACTCCGTCATCATCGGCTTCTTCTCGACGGTGCTGGCGACCTGCCTCGGCACCCTTGCGGCGCTCGGCCTGTCGCGGCCGGAGATGCCGTTCCGGCGGACGATCATGGCGGTCCTGATCTCGCCGATGATCGTGCCGATCATCATCACCGCGACCGGCCTGTTCTTCTTCTACTCGGCCACCGGTCTCGCCAATACCTACATCGGGATCATCATGGCGCATGCCACGCTCGGCATCCCCTTCGTCATCATCACGGTGACGGCGACGTTGGTGGGCTTCGACCATTCGCTGACACGGGCGGCAGCGTCGCTCGGCGCAGACCCGACGACGACGTTCTTCAAGATCACCATGCCGTTGATCCTGCCCGGCGTGATCTCGGGCGCGCTCTTTGCCTTTGTGACCTCGTTCGACGAGGTGGTGGTGGTGCTCTTCGTGGCGGCGCATGACCAGCAGACGATCCCGCGCCAGATGTGGAATGGCATCCGCGAGCAGATCTCTCCGGCGATCCTGTCGGTTGCGACGATCCTCGTCGTGATCTCCATCGCCCTGCTGACGACGGTCGAGCTGCTGCGGCGGCGTTCGGAGAGGCTGCGCGGCGTCTCGCCCAGCTAAGGCCGCAGGACCGGGGGCGCTGCCTCCGGACCCCCGGGAAATTTACCGACAGAAGAAACCTGCACGCTCAGTGCAGGAACGCGAGCCAGACCCAGGTTGTGAACAGCGAGACCGCCGTGCCGATGAGCACGGCGGAGGCGACAACCCGGCGGGCCACCCCGTACATGTTGGCGAAAAGATAGGTGTTCACCCCCGGCGCCATAGCCGCCATCGTCACGGCGGAGCGGAAGCCGGGTTCGGGCAGCGACGTCGCGGAGCCGATGAGCCATGTCACCGTCGGGTGGACGACGAGCGAGGCGAGCACGATCCAGGCGATGGTGCGCAGGTCGCCCTCGGGGCGGTAGAAGCAGAGCACACCGCCAAGGCCGAACAGGGCCGCCGGCAGGGCGGCGCGGGCCATCATGTCGAGCGCCTCGGTGAAAAAGGCGGGCAGGGCGACGCCGGAGATGTTGACCAGCAGCCCGGCACCGATCCCGATGATCAGCGAGTTGCGGAACATCGCACGCAGCACCCGCATCGGCATCTGGGCCAGCGAACCGCCGCTGGAGCGGGCGCGGGCGATCTCCATCGCGGTAATGCCGATGCCGTAGCAGTAGAGCGAGTTGACCGAGATGATGACGAAGTTCGACTCCGTTGCCTCTGGGCCGAAGGCCTGTTCGGTGACCGGCACGCCGAGAAGCAGGCCGTTGGCCAGCAAGCCGCAGAAGCCGATGGCGATGCTGTCTTCCCAGGGGCGCTCGAATAACAGCCGGGCCCCCAGCAGGCAGAGCAGGAAGGAAACGGTTGCGCCGCCATAGTAGCTGAGGAACAGGGCCGGGTGGAACGCCTCGCCGAGTTCGAGCGTGGACATGGCGCGGAATAGCAGTGCGGGGATCGCGAAGTTCTGCGCGAACATCATCAAGCCATCGACACCCTGATCGGGGAACAGCTTGTTGCGCACCGCGATGTAGCCGAAACCAACCAAGAGGAAGACCGGCAGGATCGAGATCAGGATGCCGAGCATGGGCTAGACTTCGCAGGCGAGGACCATGCCGTCATGGGCCGGGACGACGTGGTCCGGGGTTTCCCCGATGACGGTGTCGTGGTCCATGTCGATATGGAGGTTCGTGAGCACGGCGCTGCGCGGGGCGGCGCGGGCGATCCAGTCAAGCGCCATGTCGAGATGGGCATGGCTGGGGTGCGGAGTGTAGCGCAGGGCGTCGATGATCCAGCAGTCCAGATCGGCGAGGTGCTCCCACGCTTCCTCGGGGATCTCGTTCACGTCCGGCATGTAGGCCAGCTTGCCGATCCGGAAGCCGAGCGCATCGATGCCGCCGTGACGGACGTGGATCGGTGCGAACTCGATCGCACCCCCGGCGCCCTCGATGGCGAAGGGCTTGTTGATCGTGTGCATGTCGAGGATCGGCGGGTAGTTGGACCCTTCGGGCTGCACGAAAGCGTAGCCGAACCGGAGCAGCAGCGCGTTCTGGGTGGCCGGATCGGCCCAGACCGGCAGCCGGGATTGCCGATTGAAGACCACCATGCGCAGGTCGTCGATGCCGTGCGTATGGTCGGCGTGGTCGTGGGTATAGACCACGGCGTCCAGTGTGCCGACCTCGGCGGCGAGCAGTTGCTCGCGCATGTCCGGCGTGGTGTCGATCAGAACCCGCGTGACGCTGTCGCCTTCGAACCGCTCGACCAGGAGTGAACAGCGCAGTCGGCGGTTCTTCGGGTTCTTCGGGTCGCAGGCGCCCCATATCCCGCCGACACGGGGCACGCCGCCGGACGAGCCGCAGCCGAGGATGGTGAAGCGCAGCTCGGCCATCAGGCGGCCTTGGCCCAGGCGGCGGCCTTGGAGAACAGGCGGTCGAAATTGGCCGTGGTCCGTGCGGCGAACTCGGCGTAGTCGAGGCCGAAGACCTCGGCGCCGACCCTTGCCGTGTGTGCGGTGTAGGCGGGCTCGTTGCGCTTGCCGCGATAGGGGGGCGGGGCGAGGTAGGGAGCGTCGGTCTCCACGAGGATCCTGTCGACCGGTGCGGCGGCGAAGATCTCGCGCAGCTCCTTGCTGCGGGGGAAGGCGGCGATGCCGGACATCGAGAGGTAGAACCCCAGCTCCAGCGCGGCCTGCGCAAGCCCGGCGCCAGAGCTGAAGCAATGCATGACGCAGGTATAGGCACCCGCGGCGTGCTCTTCGGAGAGGATCCGGGCCATGTCCTCGTCGGCGTCGCGAGAATGGATGATCAGCGGCAGGCCGGTGCGGCGGCAGGCCTCGATATGGATGCGCAGGCTTTCCTGCTGCACCGCCGCGCTTTCGGCGGTGTAGTGATAGTCGAGCCCGGTCTCGCCGATCCCCACGTACTTGGGGTGGGCGGCCAGCGCGACGAGTTCCTCAGCCGTGGCGAGCGGCTCGTCGGCGGCGCTCATCGGGTGGGTGCCGGCGGCGTAGAAAACCGGATCGTGCGCTTCGGCGATCGCCCGGACCTGGGGCTCCAGTCTCAGCCTGGTGCAGATCGTCACCATCCGGGTCACCCCGGCTTCGGCCGCGCGGGCGACGATCTCGGAATGCTGGCCTTCGAAATCGGGGAAATCGAGGTGGCAGTGGCTGTCGACGATCTCGGGTAGGGGCATCTTGCTCGGCTCAATCTGGCGCTGGCGATCCCTCCTGGGCCGCCGCGTTCATCTTGAGCACCGTATCAAGCAGCAGCGCGGCGGGGTCAAGGTTGACGGCGACGCCATGCCTCGTCCGTTCGCTGACGGCCTGTTGCAGCGTCGCCCATTGGCGCGCCGCGCCTGAATGCGGGCAGAGGCGGGACATCAGCGCAGCCTCTCCAGGGGCCGCCTCCGGGGCGGGCGGACCAAAAACGCCGGCGCGGGCGAGGCGGGACAGGAACAGGTCCAGCATCTGCAGGACCTGGTCGATGGTCACCTCGCTGCCGCGAGCGCCGACCATGTCGCAGAAGGCAAGGGCGCGTTCCCGGTCGATCCGGGGCGCTCCCTCGAACAGCCGCACGATGGCGGCATAGAGCGCGAGCCCGTCCTCGGTGAGAAGCTGGTGCGCGAGCCCGACCGATCCACCAGAGAGAGCGCCGAGCGGGGCGGGATCTTCTGGCATAGGCGCGCCGGCGGCTTCGAGCGCGCGGGCCATCTCTTCGGCTTCGAGCGGCTGGCACCGCAGGGTCCGGCAGCGCGAGCGGATGGTTGGCAGAAGCCTCGAGGGCTGGTGCGAAATCAGCAGCAGAACGGCGCGGGCAGGGGGCTCCTCCAGGAGCTTCAGCACTGAGTTGGCCGCGGCGGTGTTCATCTCGTCGGCCGCGTCGACGATCACTACGCGACGACCGCCATCCGCAGCGGACATCGAGAAGAAGCCCTTGAGCTTGCGCGCCTCGTCGACCGTGATCTCCTGGCGCAGGCGCTTGGCCTTGGGGTCCCAGGGGCGACGCAGCAGGAAGAGCCGCGGCTCGGAGAGCGCCTGCATCCGGCGAGAGACCGGGTTCTCCGGATCGACGTCGAGCGACGTCGGGGGCGGCGGGGCTCCGAAGAGGCTGTCTTCGCCGCCGGGGTCGGGGGCGGTAAGCAGGAAACGGGCGATCCGCCAGGCGAGCGTGGCCTTGCCAACCCCGCGCGGTCCGGTGATCAGCCAGGCATGGTGCAGCCTGCCGGAGGTGAACGCTTCGAGAAAAGCAGCCTCCGCCTCCCCCTGTCCGATGAGTTCCCTCGCATCGCGTGGGTGGGGGGCGCCGGCAAGCCGGTCCGGCTCAGGGATGTCGTCGGCGTCGCTCATCAGCCCGCGACGGGCCGGGGAAGGCGGGCCGTCGCCCGGTCGAGCACGTCGTCGGCCACCGCATCGGGGCAGCGCGCACCGTCGATCACGATGAAACGCTCGGGATGCGCGCGTGCGAGGTCGAGAAAGCCGTCGCGCATCTGCCGCTGCAGACCCTCGCCGAAATCCTCGAACCGCTCCTCGGCGGTCTGCCGCCCCTTGGCGCGGCTGAGGCCGGTGGCTGGGTCGAGGTCGATGACAAAGGTGATGTCGGGCTCGGTTCCGATCATCATCTCGTGCAGCCGGTCCACCTGCTGGCGCAGGCCGGGGCCGCGCAAACCCTGATAAAGCCGGGTGCTGTCGGCAAACCGGTCGCAGATGACGATCCGTCCCGCGTCCAGCGCGGGCCATATACGCTTTTCCAGATGGTCTCGCCGCGCCGCGGTGAACAGCAGAATCTCGGTTTCAGCAGACCAGCGGTCCGGGTCGCCTTCGAGAACCAGGCTGCGGATCTGTTCCGCGCCCTCGGAGCCGCCGGGCTCGCGGGTCAGGTCTACCGCGAAACCTTGCGCCGCCAGGGCCTCGTAAAGGCGCCGCGCCTGGGTCGACTTACCGGAGCCGTCGATTCCTTCAAAGGTGATGAAGACCCCGCGGCGGGCCTCGGGGGCTGGCATCAGCTCAGAGCCCCGCGGCCTGTCCGGTAACTTGCCGGAAGAGAACGTAGGCGGCGGTGCGGATCCGGGGCAGGAAGCCCCCCCGAGCGACGTCCGTTTCTGCCGTCAGCGGCAGTTCCTGACGGGCCAGATCGGGAAGGTCCACGATCAGCGTGCCGATCTGCTGACCGGCCGCGATCGGCGCGCGCAGCGGCGTCTCGTACGTGATCTCGGCCTCGATCTCGCCGCGCACGACGGCGGGCACCAGCAGTTCGAGATCCTCGGGGACGACCATTCCCACCGTCTGCTTGGATCCCATCCAGACCGGCGCGGTGGCGAGGCGGGTGCCCTTGTCGGCGATCTTCTTCTGGACGAACTGGCGGAACGCCCAGTTCACCACGCTTTCTGCTTCCTCGGCGCGTGCGGTTTCGCTGTCGAGGCCGGAGATCACGAAAACGATCCGGCGGTTGCCCTGAACAGCGGAGCCCACGAGGCCATAGCCGGCCTCGGCGGTATGCCCCGTCTTGAGGCCATCTGCGCCGATGCCGAGAGACAGCAGCGGATTGCGGTTCTGGTGGTTCGAGGGCACGCGTCCGTCGAACGCGAATTCCTCCATCGCAAAATAGCCGTAGTAGGTCGGGAAGTCCTCGATCAGCCGCGTCGCCAGCAGGCCCAGATCCTCCATCGACATGCGATGGTTCGGATGCGGCCAGCCGGAAGAGTTGGCGAAAACCGAGTTGCGCAGACCGATTGCACGACCGCGCTCGTTCATCAGCCGGGCGAAACCTTCCTCGGTGCCGGCAAGCCCCTCCGCGACCACGACGCAGGCGTCGTTGCCCGACTGGACGATGATGCCCTTGATCAGTTCCTCGACCGTCGGCCGGTCCTTCTGAGTGAGGAACATTGAAGATCCGCCCATGGCGGCGGCCTTGTCTGACACGCTGAACCGGGTGTCGAGCGTGACCCGTCCGTCGGCCAGCGCCTCGAACAGCATGTTCAGGGTCATCAGCTTGGACATCGACGCCGGCGGCAGTGGCGCCTGCGCGTTCTTCGACAGAAGAACCGTGCCGGTTGTCTCGTCCAGAACCCAGGCAGAGGTGGCCCGGGTCTCGAAGGCCGCAGACGCCGCAGACGCGGCGAGGCAGGCGGCCAGAATCAGAAGAGCGGTGAACTTTCGCATCATGGCCGTATCTCTAACCCGTCAGCCGTTCACTGGGTAGGCATCGGCGAAGCCGAGCGCCTTCACTTTCTTGAGCAGGCTAGAACGGTCCGACGTGGAGGTCGCGGGGCCGACGACCACGCGCCAGAACGTCTTGCCGCTGCTTTCCTGCTCATAGACCTTCGGAACCACGCCGTTCTGGCGCATCGCTTCCGCGGTGCTGTTGGCGTTCGCCTCGACCGAGAAGATGCCAATCTGCACGTAGGGCTTGTCGATGCTGGCGCCTGCCTTGCGGGCGTCCTGGATCGCCGCAGGCGCGGAGGCGGGTTCGTCGGCAACCGCGGCAAGCGGCTCGCTGGTCAGTGTCTCGGTGGTGGCGAGGGCGACCGCCTCGGCTTCGGACGGGGTGAGCGCGACGGGCGTGACCTCCTCGATCGGCGCCTTCTTGCGGAACGGATTCCAGAACTGCCGTTTCCTGGTCGGTGCGGGTTCGATGGCGGCGACAGCGGCCGCGGAGGCTCCGAGGGCTTCGGTGTCCTGGGAAATGGTCGTTTCGGCAACCTGGGTCTCGTCCGGGAGACTGCCGCCGATGGTGCCGGCCGCGATCGCCTCGCCTGCCGGCTCCGGGGTGGGCAGGGGCGCGGCAGGAGCAGGAGCGGCCGGTTCGGCGACTTCGGCAACCACGGTTTCAGCGGGCGCCGGCGCGCTTTCCGCGGCGGGTTCCTCGCGGCGCAAGGCCGTGACGTTGAGCGGGGTCGGCTGCCCGGCAAGCAGCCCGAGGGCAGAGGCCGCATCGGAAGACACCTGCAGGGTCGGTCCCGGGTTCTCCCGTTCGCGCTTGAACAGGGCGCCAATCACGAACTGGCCGTTGCTCTCGTTGCGGATCACGACCCGCTCCGGTGCGGTCACGTCGGGATGGGCAACCCAGACGCCGCCGAGCGAAGGGCGTCCGTCCCACAGGCCCTGATCGGACACTTGGAATACTTCGGGCGCTTCTACATCGCGTTCGACCAGTCGTGTGGATGCCGGTCGTTCGGAAAAGGCGGTTGCCTCACCGCCCGGCTCCTTGGAAGAGCCGAGACCGCCCTCCATGCAGCCAGAAACTGAGAGAGTGATGAGTGACGCTCCAAGGAACAGAATCCGCCCGTGTCCGCCCATGATTGACCCCTTTTCCGCGCGTTGTTCGCGCTTGTCCGGGGCCGGCCGACGACCCCACTGCTCGATTTCAGGCCGTTTTCGACCCGATTTGCAGAAGTTATACAGGCAGATCGGCCATTGGGGAAGGCCCGAGGCACGGCAGGCGATACATTCGCTGGCAGGCGTTGCACGCCAAGGCTTTCAGAATCGTCGGCCAGCGTCTATCGGGGGGCTGCTGGAGGCGTGGCAGAGTGGTCGAATGCACCGGTCTTGAAAACCGGCGTGCGTCAAAGCGCACCGTGGGTTCGAATC
This sequence comes from Tropicimonas aquimaris, assembly GCF_042676185.1. NCBI lineage: Bacteria > Pseudomonadati > Pseudomonadota > Alphaproteobacteria > Rhodobacterales > Roseobacteraceae > Tropicimonas > Tropicimonas aquimaris. Next base: position 108,697 of record NZ_JBHTJT010000031.1, read on the forward strand.
CCACCGCCTCCGCCAATCATGATTTTCTTTTGATTTACCTCGATGCTGGGAAGTGTCTAAAGTAGGACAAAATAAGGGGCCGTGGCTCCCTGTCGGGTTTCGCTGGCTTTCGTTCGGTTTTGTCTGTACGCTTTCATTGTGTGGTATGAATGGTGGTACAGATGACTGCTTTGAGCGGCAAACTGACCAAGAAGCTGGTAGCGAATCTTGGGCCGGGGCGTCACGGCGATGGCTCGGGGCTTTACCTGGTAGTTGACCCGTCCGGGGCGCGGCGCTGGGTGGTTCGTGTAACGGTCAAGGGGCAGAAGAACGCCAAAGGCGCGCCGCTGCGCACCGATTTCGGGCTCGGCGGGGCGGATGTCGTCACCTTGAACCAGGCCCGCGAAAGGGCGCTTGAGTATCGGCGCATGGCGAAGTCCGGCCTTAATCCCCGCTACAATGCAAAGCGCGAGGTTCCATCCTTCGAGGAGTTGGCCGGACAGGTGCATATCGACCGTCTGCCGACCTGGAAGAACCCCAAGCATGGCGCGCAATGGATCAACACGCTGCGCGACTATGCCTTCCCAAAGATTGGACGCATGCCGGTCGATGCCATCGGGCAACCGGAAGTGCTGATGTGCCTTTCTCCGATCTGGACGGAGAAGCACGAAACCGCACGGCGTCTGGCGCAGCGTATCAAGACGGTGCTGGACGTGGCGCGGTCGCGCGGATTTCGCGAGGGAGAGAACCCGGTGACGGCCGTGAAGGAGGCCGGGGTGTTGCCCAAGGTGAAGGCCAAGGTGGAGCACCACGAGGCGATGCCGTGGCGCGATGTCCCTGCCTTCTACGCCGAACTTGATACGCGCAGCGCGACGGCAGCAAAGGCGCTGCAATTCGCCATCCTGACCGCCTGCCGCACTTCCGAGGTGTTGGGCATGACCTGGGAGGAAGTGGATACGGAGGCGCGGCTATGGACGATCCCGGCGGCGCGGATGAAGGGCGGGCTGCAACACCGGGTGCCCCTGACGGACGAGATGGTACGTATCCTGGACACGATGAAGCCGCTGGCGTCCACCTATGTCTTCCAAGGGCAGAAGCGGCACCACCCGTTATCCAACATGTCGATGCTGATGCTCCTGCGGCGCATGGGACGCGGGCAGTTCACTGTGCACGGGTTCCGTAGCACGTTCCGCGATTGGGCCGCGGAGGAAGCGGGCGCACCGCGAGAGGTAGCTGAGGCGGCGCTGTCGCATCAGTTCGGCTCGGATGTGGAGAGGGCTTACGCTAGGTCAGATTTGCTTGAGCGGCGGCGGGAGTTGATGGTTTTGTGGGCGGAGTCAGTGACGCCTTTGTTGGTAGAAACGGAGGGCGAACTTGACCGATAACAAATGGACAAGAGCCAACCGCCTCACCCGCATCTCACACCACAGAATTCACGAGTATGTTGTGGATGAAACCCTGCACCCGGCACGAGGTTTCTTCGATGAGCTCCTGCCTGGCTCCGAGCATTTGGCTCACTTGAAGGCCGGAGACAGTTACTGGAGCTTAAGAACGACCAAAACGACAGGATTGGATTCCAACGCGGTGTCGTTTGCATACTTCGCTTCACGGCAAGAAGCGGAAGAGGCAGCTCGCATCACGCCGATTGGAACAGAGGTCGCCGAAACAGCCGGCAGCTATCCGCGCTTCAAAGAAATTGGAGCTGATGAAGTCGAAAGACTGATTTCGGTAGATATGCCCGATGGGATCTTCATGGGAATTTATGAGGCTTTTGAGGGGGCCGGAGTAGCTGGCGCAGACTGCCAAATCAGTCGAAAGGTACACGACCGGCTCGGGGCCGAGCACATTGATTGGATGAAGGAAACTTACGGCAACAACTGGAACTTGGCGGCCATCCTGGAGTATTGCCTCAATCACTTCCCGGCCTCTTTACTGGCAACTCTCGGAGCAAGAGCAATTTTTCTAATGGTATGTTCCGATCGCTCCTTTTCGGAGGGTTACCTCTTTCGTCAGTTTGAAGCGATTTTTCACGGTTCGGAAGGTCTAGCTCAAGCGGCAGACAGCACGCGAAAGAAGGCAGGTGAGGGTGGAGGCCGTCACTCAAACGCCAAGCGTCAAGAGCGGCTCGAAGCGCTGATGACCGAAATCGAGAAGCTATCCGGCATTGTCGGGCAGATGTCAGAGGAGCGCATCCTTGCTCAAGCCTGGGACAATCTTAAGCGGGCGCGACCGGACACACCCGCTACCCCCTCGATACGCTTCAAGTATGAAGTTGACCTAAGGTCTCTGGACGCGTTCGCGGCGCGCTATCGGGCGGTCTTTGCGGAAGGCGCTTAAGCGTTTTTTGGTTTCCGAAAGCCGCTTGAGCGCAAGAAAAACGCTGGTGACCAGCGCGAAAAAGTCACCATAATTCAGAGCCATCGTAACCAATCCAGTGAAAGGGATTGTCGATGGCAGACATCTTCGACTCCGACCGCATCTTCTTTCCGGAAGACCCCGAGCTGCGCGTCTTCGGTAGCACGGAAAAGCTGGCGCAATGGCGGCACCGCAACCGAGGCCCGGCCTTCATCCGCATCGGGCGGCGCATCGGGTATCACGGCTCTGACCTGAACGCCTATCTCAACGCCCAGCGCGTCGACCCGAACGGGGAGGCCGCATAATGAAAAACCCCAACTCCGCACGCGGGGCCGGGGCTTTCCGTGTGACATCAACTGCCACCGTAGCAAGTCCAGTTGATGCCACATGCGGCACCGTTCACGCAAGCCCGTCCGAAGCTCGCTTCTATTGGGACCGCGCCAGCAACTCGGTCCAACCCCCGGAGATCCATAGGGGGAGGGTCTGGCATGAGTGACCAGTGGTACAGCAACCCGACCCAAGTCTACTTTGCCTGTCGCGCTTTGGCGCTGGGCAAGACGCTCAACCATATGGACGTCATCCAGGGCGTCCGCGGCTGGCGTCTGGGTGCCATCGTGCACACGCTGCGGTCGCATTACGGCTGGCCCATCGTGACCGAGTATCGAGGGCCTGAGCGCATCGGACACTATCACTTGGCAAAGACGTGCGACCCGTCCGAACTAGACTTCCCGCCATCGGCGCAACGTCTCGCGGCCGAGCTGGAAGCGCTGCGCAGCAAGGGGCGTGCTTCGGGCTGCCGAGGTGCGGTCGATGGCTAAGCGCAACGGCAAGAGAGCGGAGGAGGGGCAGTATGCCCCCCTCCCATACGCGGTGCTCAAGAGCGACGCCTGGCGGCACCTGTCTGGCGCTGCGGTGCGGGTCTTCCTGGAGCTGCACACGCGCTTCAACGGCAGCAACAACGGCAAGCTGCGCCTGTCCTACGCGGAGGCCGCGGAGGCGTTGAACATGGGCAAGGCAACGGTCCAGCGCGCCTTTGACGATTTGCAGGAGAAGGGGTTCGTGGTGCTGGAGCGCGAAGGCAACTGGTATCACCGGCAAGCCCACGAATGGCGGCTGACGACCAAGCCGGTGCAAATGGCAAGGGGGAGGCTGTCACCGACCAACGATTGGCGCAGTTGGCGGCCGGAAAAAACAGAACGCGGTTCTGAAACGGAACGGTGCGGCGGCGCGGTGGTTCCATTTCAGAACCCATGCGAGGTGGATGGTTCCAAATTGGAACCCGTCAGGGCGAAAAAGCGGAGGGGGCACGGTTCTGGAACGGAACACTAATATATACCACTCCCTGCTTGCGGGGGCTGGGGCGAGTGAGGCGGGTGGATGGCGCGAGCGTTCGTCACGCCGAAGACTTGGCAAAGGTTCGCAGATGATTTCGGGAAAATCTGAGGTGCAGCATGGGCGGCATGGGTAGCGGGCGGCGTTGGCACTTCGATTCCAGGAGCACGACAGAGGATTATCGGTCGATAGACGTTCGGTGGCTCAAGCGGAGGGGCATGCTGGAGCCCGGAGCGACCGGCAACGTCACTTGGTCGAGGTCTGGTGAAGAAACCGGTTCGATCCGCATCACCGCCGAGCCGTGGCGCATTGTCCTAGACTATCGGTCTCGCGACGCTGGCGGGGCATGGGAGAGCCTGCGCTATGGCGTCCATCTAGATACCACGGCCTGCACCCTGGGCGGCGAGCGTCATTGGTTCCTTTGCCCCGCTCAGAGCTGCGGGCGGCGCGTGGCGGTGCTGTACGGTGGGAGGATCTTCGCATGCCGGCATTGCTATGGGCTGGCCTATCCCTCGCAGCGTGAGGCGGCCGGAGACCGGGCGGCAAGAAAGGCAGATAGGATCAGGGAGCGATTGGGCTGGCTTGGAGGCGTGCTGAACGGCGGCGATTGGGGCAAGCCAAAGGGTATGCACCGGCAGACCTACGAGCGATTGTGCTCCGAACATGACCGGTTGGTGGCTCAGGCCCTTCAGGGGGTCGCCGAGCAGTACGGCTTTGATCCCGTATCCGGCAAGTCCAGGCTCCAGTTTTGAACGGGGCTGTTAGGCGGTGGGGTGCTCGGCTGGCCCTACTGAGAGAGCTGCGACTGGTCGAGTGGCCCGCGAAGGACGAGGCGGAAACGTGGAGGCTCAAGGAAGTCATCTAGTCGCGTTGGTCTGCTTCCTGCGCGCTAGCCGCCGGCGGGACACTTCCTCTTCACCGCGACCACCTAGGCTGACTTATAGGTCGGATGATTTGTCAATTGACCTCTCGAAGAGGTTAAGTGCCTCGCGCGGTCAACGTCATTTTCGTCACCCGAAGCAGCGAAGGTCGGCTACTAGCTCAAACCGGTACTGTCGTAGTTTGAATTCCTAACGAACGGCGCCGAATATCAATCCGAGGAAGCCCCAATACATGATGGGAAATACGAGGAGAGCCAAGGCAAGAAATGCAAGCCCTCGGGAGCGCAAATATACGCTTGCCGCGAAAACACCAAGCGAAATAAGAAAGGGGATGACGCCCATTGCCAAGCGGAGATAGGCTCCCACGTCCATGCGGTGCTCCATTTCTCGGCCAGAAGCCGAACTGCTGTCTTCACCCTCAAAAAGCTGGCAAAACGGAGACATTAGGTCTTTGATTGATATCAAATCGGCAAGGCAGCTTCGCCCGCTGACCTGTCCTTGGTGAAGTGCATCGCGAACGTGCGGTCTTCACCCGCGTTGCACATGTCGAGTGAACAAGAGCAGAAATGCTGCTCCTGCGGCGAAGGCCTGCAATATCGGAAAACTTGACCTTCCCACCCGCGCGTCTCATCAGGCGGTGCCTAAGCAGGGCCGTCACCTGGACGATGTGGTCTGCTTCCTGCGCAATCCGGTCATAAGCAGGTATCGGTCGAGGTCCGCATTGACGACGGTGCTGGCTTGTACACTGAGGGCTTATGGTTGGTCGTGTCGTTGCAATCCTTGCTGCCGCACTGCCTCGAAAAGCCATTTAGATGTCTAAGGCCTTACAAGCAGTCCCCATATAGATTGCAACTTAGCGCAGCTCCAAATAGGAACAGTGGCCCGCTTAGCAATAGGTACAGCACTGCTACGCCTACAAACCTAACCCATCCAGCAGATTTGTCGGTCATGGCGGCAAAGAAAAATCCAGGCAAAAAGGTAAGTAGAAAATGTATGGGGCCAGCCATTTCCGGTAGGTGGATATCTAGAATTCCGAAGGCAAGTACGGAAAGAAATGGCCAACAAACCACCAGTAGCATCGCTCTCGAAAAACCTAGCCTGCGTTTCACGCGACCGCCTATACCTGCCACACCGCCGGCAAGCAGAAAGAACGCCAAGCACATCAGAAGAAGCCGTCCAAACATTGGGCTTTCTCCCTAGTCTGGAACTAACTTTAAACGCTTTGACAGCTCATTTCACTGACCTGGGTCATCTTGCTGACGAAGAACCGTTCAGAGGTCACGTCAGTGCCCGAGTCGGTTCGCTCGGCGCGTTTGATTAATATGCGCGCCCATTTTTTGTGCTGTTCGGAGGCTAGCGGGGAGTCATGTCGTGTTCAATCGAAATGCTTCGTAAGATTGTCTTTTTCGCGCGGTCGCAGCCTTGGGAGGGACGAGCTTGGTTGCTCAGCCTTCAGCTGGTAGCTCGTCAGGAAAGCTCTGAACCTCGCGTTCAAAGGCCTCGACGTCGGACAATCTGTAAACGACCCGGCCGCCAATCTTCAGGTATCGCGGACCTTCCTGGGCCCAACGCCAGCGTTCAAGTGTTCGGTGGCTGATCTTCCAGCGGGCCGCTAGTTCTATCTGACTCAGACATACTTCGCTCATTTTCGTCTCCTTTTGCGCAACTCACTTCGGTCGCAAGAGAACGAATGCGTGAGAAGAAAACCTATTCAAGTTGGTAGGTTGCGTGCTCGAAGGCTATGTTCGAAACAGGCGGAGAGGGCGTGAATTGGCGCAAGCCTTAGAAGCGGCGTCGGAACGTTCGGGATGGAGCGGCCCGCTTCGGCATGGGGTCGGACACTTTTCTCAAGATTTCAGGGATTTTCGTGGCGTCTAGACTCGATCCGAAACGCCAATACAGCCGAATTGCGGAGCGAGTCATTCCCTCCGCCACAAACCATTCGCGAACCCAAGACCAGGCCCTAGTGCGGGCCTTTTTTCTTTTTGGTTCAAAGGGGTTTAACGATGCCATCCGACTTCCGGAGACTGGCAGTTGGCCCAAAAGTGGTCTCCGAACGCCCCGCGTCATGGCCAGCCGCAGGGCGTCATCGTTCTTCTCGACGGCGTGGTACTGCATCGAGCTGCGGGC
>NZ_JBHTJT010000032.1:0-154382 GCF_042676185.1 Tropicimonas aquimaris
GCCCGCAGCTCGATGCAGTACCACGCCGTCGAGAAGAACGATGACGCCCTGCGGCTGGCCATGATCCGCCTGGCAAAGAGCTATGGTCGCTACGGCTACCGCAAGGTGACCGAGTTGCTGCGGATCGAGGGCTGGCGCGTGAACCACAAGAAGATCGAGCGCCTGTGGTGCGAGGAAGGGTTGCAACTCCCTCAGCGCCAAAAGAAGAAACGACGGCTCTACCACAAGGACAGTTCGATCATCCGGCTGCGACCGACGCATCCGAACCACGTCTGGAGCGTCGATTTCGTTCACGACAAGCTCAGCAACGGGCGCAGCTACAAGATGCTGACCGTGCTGGATGAATACACCCGCCAGGCGCTCGCGGTGGAGGTCAGGACACGGATGAGATCAGAGGACGTGCTTGAGGTCCTCTACGGACTGTTCCTGCGGCACGGAAAGCCCGAGTTCGTCCGAAGCGACAACGTCCTATGTCGGGAATTTTTGGCGGCTTGAGGCATCAGGTCATGGGGCATCCGGGGCCCCGGATGCCCTGATATGGTTGCCCAGACGGGTTCTGCCGTCAAGGAATGGTCTCTCCCATAGCAAACACAGGGTACGCGCAGTGGCGGCCCTCACCGTCCTCAAGACGAGATCCAGGTTCCCAAGCAGAAAGCCCGAACATTATCTACGAGGTCAGCGAACTGCCTCCACGGCCCGAGAGAGAGGGGTCCTTCCGCCTGGGCTCACCCCCTCGAAGAAGGGGCGATACGGTTCACCGTGTTTAACCACGGCGTGTACGGTGCGCGCCATCTTGGCGGCGATGGCTGTATATGCCTTTCGCCGGAGATGGGGATTGTGTCGATCTTGCGAGATGTAACGTTCGAACTTGTCCCGGAAACTGTTGGTTCTCTTTAGAACGGCGGTCTGGCCAGCCATCCAGAGGGTTCGCCTGAGCCGTGCGTTTCCATACTTCGAGATCTTGGTCTGACCTCTGAACAGGCCGGACTGGACCGTCGCCAGATCCATGCCGCAGAACTTCAGGAATTGCCGGTGATGGCCAAACCGGCGGAGGTCGCCAGCCTCGAACAGGATGGTCATTGCGTTGATCGGACCGATGCCAGGAATGGTCGTCAACAACTGGTAGTCGGGCAGGTCGGAGAGAAGCTCGACAGCCCGTGCCTCGATCTCGTTGCGTTGCCGGACAAGGCTGCGGCCCTCCGCAAGAACCAGCCGGAACATGCGGAGAGCATCTGAATCCAGGGCGACGGGCAAACCCACCGAGCCTTTGGCTGTCAGGTAAATGTCTGAGAGAAGGCGTGTTTTGGAGACCTTACGCCCGACCACATCCCACGCAGCCTCGATGAATTCCTCCTGTGACATTGCTGTGATCATGTGTGGCGACGGAAACTGCTCCAGAAAGGCCAGAAACCAGTCGGTTCGCGAACTGCGGTGGAAACGTTCGGCCTACGGGTAATAGAGCGGCAGGTAATGCGTCAGGATGCGGTGCCACAGTTCGGTCTTCGAGCGCGAGACGATCTCGTGCGTCTTTGACAGTTCCTGGATGTCGTTGGTACCGGCGCTGAGCGGATCATGAAAGAATTGGACCGCACCGATCTCCAGCATGTGCAGGATGACCTGGGCGTCCTTGGGGTCGTTCTTGTCCCAGCTGTTGTGCAGGGCCTCTCGCGTCCGGGCCAGAGCCACCGAAGAGACGAGCTTCAATTCGAAACCTGACTGGCCGAGATGATGTATGAGCGCTCGATGGTAGTTTCCGGTGGCCTCGAAGCCGATGCGAACTGGTAGGTCAAATTCTACCAGCAATCCGGCCAGACGCTCGAAGTCATTCAGGGTGTTCAGGATGGTCAACCGCCGCCGCCGCTTCTTTCCGGGAACGGCAATCAGGAGCTCGTGCCGATGCTTGGAAATATCAATGGCTACAAGCACGGTGGATCTGGCGATAGAATTGATGACGGTCAGCCCGGGCACCTGGCTCGGCGGGATGCTGACGCGCAAGCCGCCGATGCTGGTGCGGGTGGCGCTGGTGAACAAGATGGCGCGGATCGTCTGGGCGCTGATGGCTCGCGGTGGCGTTTACCAATCTCCGGCTGCGGCGGCGTAAGCCCGTCGTCGGTCGCGAGGACGTCGGAGCGGAAGAGGGCAAGGAGAGGTTTGGCGCAACGGTCGTGAGACAGGATCGGGAGAACCAGTGTGCAACAGAGTGCCATCGAGCACGCGGCTTTGATCTGGACTCGATCTTCGAACACCATACGGGCCCGCGGCATATGTGACGCCGCTAACGAGGCCGGACACATGTCAGCACCCAACGATGCGCCAGAACCAGTTCCTCAGATTACCTCTTGCGCATGGGGCGGTTACACATGTTGCAGAAATCCTGTGAGGGATTCATCTTGTGAATCCAGCATGGTAGCTGAATGGCATGAGCAAACCCGTACCGCCCACCGACAAGATCAGGAACTGGCCGTCCTGTCGAGCCATTGAGGCGCCATTGATGGTGTGGATGGCCCCACCAACGGCATCACGTTGTGCCAAGGCGGGTCTGTGAAAGCACGCACCTGAGGGGAACCATCCATGGATCAACCTGTTACCATCGGTCTCGATCCGTTGACTGGCAGGTGATTGCGCAGCAATCGCCGAGAGGTTGACCAAGAACGTCTTCCAAGTTCACGGAGTGGACAAGGAAGGCACGATCATCTGCCGTCGTCAGATGCGGCGGTCGCAGATCCTGGTGTTCTTCACCCGACTGAGCCCGAGCCTTGTGGGAACGAAGCCTGTGCGGGGGCCCATAATTGGGCGCGGGAACTGGCAGCCCTCGGCCATGAAGTCCGCCTTATGCCGCCCGCTGATGTGAAGCCCTACGTAAAACGAGGTAAAACCGATGCCGTGGATGCCGAGGCCATTTGCGAAGCGGTGACACGCCCAACGAAGCGCTTCGTGCCGGTGAAGTCGGCAGCCCGGCAGGCGGCCTTGCTCGATCACAGGGCACGGGATTTCTTGGTCCGGCAGTGGACGCAGATCTTAAACGCGATCCGTGCGCACCTCAGCGAATTCGGAACCGTCGTGGCGAAGGGGGTACATAACATCGATCGCCTTTTCGACGCCGCCCGCGACGTGCCAGACAGCTACCGGGCCACCTTGGCTTGAGACGATAGACAACGGCCAAGCCGGTCGCGAACCGGCAGGTCCCGAGATGGTGAGGCGCAGCGTGAGGTGATGGCACAGGGACGGTACAACGCGGAGCGGGACACCCAGTTCGGACCAGAGCACTTCGAAGTGCGTGCCATTGATCGGGACCCGCCCGCCGGCTGACTTCATCAGGGCGCGCAGCTGAAAAACCGCTGCACATCAGACGCCGAATACATGGCCGCGACCAACCAGGATGCCAGACCCGAACAAAGCTCTTGCCAAGGGGCCATCCATACATGGTCCGAGCGACAATGGCGAGGGAGGCGCTCAAGCGCCGTGGTTCGCTGACGATCCGCTGACCGGCAGTGGTTTGCTTGCAAACCATGAGAGGTTGGTTTGATCCCGCCATGATCTGGCAGGCCGCGCCGACCGGCAAGCGCGGTCGCCAGCCCGACTACAGCAATTCAGCGATCCAAACCTGCCTGACGATGAAGGTGCTGTTCGGCATGGCGCTCAGGCAGATCGAGCCATGGGAACGCCACTGGTCCGATTGACCATGGCGAGGCGGGTTCGTTGAGAGCTTGCTGCGGCTGAGTGGGCTGGACTGGGCCGTACCGAACTTCAGCACGCTGAGCCGGCGGCAGACGACGCTGCAGGTCAACATTCCCTACCGCGGATCAAGGGGCCCGCTGCACCTGCTGATCGACAGCACTGGTATCAAGGTGGAGGGTGAAGGCGAATGGAACGCGCGCAAGCACGGCGGTTCAAAGCGCCGGGTCTGGCGCAAGGTCCACATCGGAATTGATGAGAATACGCTGGAAATCAGGGCGGCTGAGTTCACCGCCAACGACATCGGCGATGCGCCCATGCTGCGCGAGTCACTTGACCAGATCCCGCCCTGCCAGGAGATTGCCAATGTCACCGCCGACGGCGCATTCGACGCCCGAAAGTGCCATGACGCCATCGCTGCGCGCGGCGCGGCTGCGGTCATACCGCCCCGGAAAAACGAAAGGCCTTGGAAGCCCGACACTGCCGGAGCAATCGCACGGAACGAGGCGCTGCCCGCGTCGAAACGCTTCGGCCGGACGATCTGGAAACGATGGAACGGATACCACCGCCGAAGCCGTGTCGAGACCAAAATGCATTGTGTGAAGCTGCTGGGCCAGCGCCTGGCCGCCCGGGACTTCGACCGTCATGTCGCCGAGTTCCAGATCCGTGTCGCCGTGCTGAACGGCTTCACCGCGCTCGGCATACCCGTCGCGGAAGCCGTGGGATGAGTCTGTCCGGGAAAAGGGGCCATCCGGACTTCAGCTGATTTGTGCACCAGAGTCGGTCTCTGGGTCACTTCCTTGTCTGCATCCAGGGGACAGGCAAACTCGCCAAAGCGGCGTTTTCGCCAACACCTGGTCACGCCAGCCCGGCGTTCTCTCGGATTCAAGAGCGCCTTCAGTCGCGTCACGAGCCGATCCGGACCGCCTCAAGCCACGCCGGCGGCGTCGTGCTGGCGCGGCCTGTGCGGGCGGTCGCCGCGCACTGGGCGAGCGAGCCGAAGCGCACGGCGCGTTCGGACAGGGCCGGCGCGTAATGGGCGTATTTTCCCGAGTTGGTCATCAGGACACGGGCGTCGGGCGGGAAGACGGGTTCGGAGATCGAGCACCAGCAGAGGTCCGGGATGATCCTGACGCCCGCAGCTTCCAGTCTCGCCTTCACGCCATTTGCCGTGATCGCCGCCAATGTGTCCCGCCCCAGGGTGATGATCGCGGTGACAGCGTCATGCACCCTGGCGCCCTCCATCAGCCCGGCGAAAACGGCACATTCCGCGGCGGAGAAGTGCGGGCTGCCGAGGGCAACGAGATCCACCGCCTCTGCGCCCTTGTTGAAGCGGTCCCAGAGCCGGGCGAAATCCGCAGCAGAGATCCGGACCTGGTCTGCGTCCGTGCTTGGCAGACGGGAGGCCTCGGGGGTGATGCCGGCGACATGCAGCATAGGTGCGGCCGACGTGGTGCCGAAGGCGGCGCAGAGCGCCTTGAGGTCGTCCTCGCTCGGATGCGTGCCTTCAAGCCCGGTGATCAGCGGGATACGGTCCGGCGCGGCCTGCCCCGCCAGCCAGCCGAGCATCGGCCAGAAGGCATCGTCCGGCTGGGCCGGCGCCTCGACATTCAGGATCCGGCGCGGCGCGCGGTTCTCGTCCAGATAGACGCCGGACATCGCGGCCCTCCCGGTCAGCGCGGCGCAGAGGTCCATGAAATCCGCATGCTTGACCGTGCGCGCGCCGAGCACGCTGTTGGCATAGATCACCGCGTTGCTCTCCGCCCAAGCAATCGCCTCGTCCTCGCCCGGGCGGTCTTCGAGCAGGTAGGGCGCGCAGGTGAAGGACGGCCGGGCGCCCATCTCCACATAGGCATCGGCCAGTTGCGAGGCCGGCAGGCCGAACGCCTCGGCCACGCCTTGCGTGCGCCAGTTGGCATGGTCCACGGAGATGGCGTTCATCGTCGTCGGGACACGCACCCGCCCGCCGAGATCGGCCATGGCGCGGGCAAAGGTCAGGAAGGCGGGGCTGGCGTAGATACAGCCGTCTATATGCACCCGCGTCACGTCGATCAGCCGCGTGGCGCCGATAGCGATCGCCATGGTGGTGATGATTTCCATCGCGGTCTGGGCCGATTTGCCGTGGGCGCCTTCAAGGAAGGCGCGGTCGTTTTCGGCCAACTCCAGCGGCGCCCGCGCAGCCTGCGAGAGGGGAAGGCTCAGCGGGCCGGCCACCAGATCCCGCGCGGTGATCGTCGCCGCTTCTTGCTGCGCCAGCGCGTCGTATTCCTCGGCCGACAGCCGCAGCACGGCGATGCCGTGATCGAAGAGCTTGCCGGCGATAACCGCCCCGAGCGTCAGGATGTCTTCCGCCTCTCGAAAGACCAGCGCCTTGGGCGCATTCCCGGCGAATGCCAGCCCGAGCAGGACACCGCTTCCGGTGCAGGATCCCCGGCTGGTCGGCATCAGAACCGTCTTCCCGGCGAGGCTCTGCCCGCACTGCGGGTGCATCTGGTCGATGATCACGCCCGTCTCCGGGTGCACCCCGCCCCAGAAGCTGAGCCCCTCGTCGCAGACCAGGATCGGCCCGGAGACGGATGCGGCTACCAATACTGTCGCCATGAGGTGTCCTTCTGGTGTCGTTGTGCGGGCAGTGATCGCGGTATCGGGAAGGGCCGTGCATTCAGGCTTGCCTCGGCGATGTGGTTTTGCCTATACCAGCAACATTGGTAAGAAAAGAAAAATATGGCCGCGAACGAGAAAACCGAAGCCGCGCTGGATGAGGGCAACTGGGAAGCCGAGCGCCTGCATCTCCGTGAAGAGCTTGGTAATCGGATGAAATCCGAGCGGCTGGCCTGTAGCCTCACCCTGGCCGCGGCCGCGGAGCGTTCCGGCCTCGCGCTGTCGACAATCCACAAAATCGAGAATGGCCGAGTGTCGCCCAGCTACGAGAACATCGTTCGCATCGCGCGCGCCTACGGGATCGGGATGGAACGACTGTTCTCGGCGGAGGCGACCGCGCAGCCGACGACCCGCATGGCAGTGACCAAGGCGGGACAGGGCCGCAAGGTGCGCACCGACAAGTTCGAATACGAGGTGCTGTGCAACAGCCTGTCGGAGAAGCGGATCATGCCGCTCGTCACGGTCGTGACCCGCCGAGCACCGCTTGAGCCGGAGGATCTCGAAGCGCATCCCGGCGAGGAGACGATCTTTGTCCTGTCCGGGCAGGTCGAGCTGGTGGTCCAGCATTACGCGCCGGTGACGCTGGAGCCCGGCGACTGCGCCTATTTCGACAGCACGCTCAAGCACGGACTGCGGGCACTGGGCGACGCGGAGGCCAGGGTATTCTGGGCCTGCACCTATATCGACGTGGACGGCTGAGGACAGAATGACCGAAACGGTGACGCTTACTTTCGACGACCTGAAGGGGCGCATTCAGCGCATCTTCGAAATGGCCGGTGTGCGCCGCGAAACGGCCGCCGCCGTTGCGCGCGTGATCGCCTCTGGCGAGCGCGACGCGTGCAAGTCACATGGTGTCTACCGCATCGAGGGCTGCCTGCGCGTTCTGGCGGCGGGCAAGGTCGTCCCCGACGCGGTGCCGCAGGTGCATGACGCGGGCGCCTCTGTGATCGAGGTCGATGCCGGCGGCGGATTTGCCAACGTGGCGTTCGAGGATGCCTGCGATGCGCTGGTGGCACGGACCCGCGAAACGGGGCTGGCGGCGCTGGTGATCCGCGACTGCCTGCATTTCTCGGCGCTCTGGTACGAGGTCGAAATTCTGGCCGGCCACGGCCTCGCGTCACTCTCGATGTGTCCCAGCTACGCGACGGTCGCGCCCTCCGGCGGGCAGACGCCGCTTCTGGGCACCAACCCATTCGCCTTTGGGTGGCCGCGTGCGGGCGCGTTTCCGTACGTGTTCGACTTCGCGACCTCGGTTGCCGCGCGGGGCGAGATCGAACTGCACCGGCGGGCCGGGACTCCGATCCCCGAGGGCTGGGCCGTGGACAAGCAGGGCCAGCCGACGACGGACCCGCAAGCCGCACTCGACGGGGCGATGCTGCCCTTCGGCGGGCACAAGGGGTCGGCGATCTCGACGATGATCGAATTGCTATCGGGGGCGATGCTGGGCGAGTTCATGAGCCAGGAAGCGCTGGACTTCACCGGTACCACCGCACTCCTGCCGCGCCACGGCGCCCTGATCCTGGCGATGGACCCGAGCGTCTTCGCACGGCGCTCCGGCCGCGACCCGATCGCAGAGGGAGAGCGGTTGATCGAGGCCATTGCCGACCAGAGCGCGCGCCTGCCCTCGCAGCGTCGCTTCGCGGCCCGGGCCAAGGCGATGGCAGATGGCATCGCGCTGACCCCGGACGAGTTCGCACGGCTTGAACGGTTCGAGGCGCTCGGGCTCGACGCCTTGGCCGACTGAACAGCCCCCGGCCGCCCGGCCCTCAGCCCGCTTCGCGTTTCAACAGCGGATCTGGCTGTTCGAGGTAGGTCACCTTCATGAAGTCCTTGATCCGGTCGTCGAAGACCCGTGTGTGAAGATGCGCGAGGCGATCCGCCTCCGCCTCGTCACGCGCGGTGATCGCCTCGACCATCTGGTGATGCTCCGGGCTGAGCGGAAAGACGGAGCCGTGCTTGCGGATATGCGTGAAGTGGAAATGCAGGATGCGCCGGCCCTCGTCGAGCAGGCGCTCGTAGCTCTGCGCCAGGTAGGGGTTCGCCCCGGCATGGGCGATGGACATGTGGAAGACCTTGTTCGCCTCGGACAGCGCCAGCGCTTCGCCCGTCGGGCAGACGGCGTCGTAATCCACCGCCGCCTGCGCCATGACCGCGATGTCGGCCTCCGTGCGATGGCGCGCGGCCAGTCGCGTCACCGCACGCTGGAGATAGTCGACCGCCTCCACGAACCGGGGCAGCGTGGCAATGTCGAGCGGGGCCACGATGGTCGAGCGGTTCGGCAGGGTCCGCACCAGCCCACCGGCCGACAGCCGGATCAGCGCTTCGCGGATCGGAGACCGTGACATCGCGAATCGTGCCGCCAACGCGGTTTCGTCCAGCGGCTCGCCCGGCGCGAGAATGAGCTCGAGAATCTCGTCCCGGAGCGTGTCGAAGACGTGTCGTGCCCCGTCGCCACGCTTCCGATCCGTCCCGGCCGGCTTGCTCTTTCCTGCACTCTGCATCGCATCTGTCCTTTTCTATGCATTCTGCTGAAATTTTCAGCGCCGCCCCGCGCAATCCGGCTGTCTTCACAAACCATATTGACCTGCCGTCAGACACCGTATCACATTCTTGTCGACAACGTGTCGGCAGAACACCACACCAACTCGGAGATTGACAGATGAAATACCTCCTCTCAGCGACCGCCGCCCTCGGGATGATGGCTGGCGCCGCCGCGGCCGAGGGCCGCCTCGATACGGTTCTCGAACGGGGAAAGCTCCTGTGCACCGGGCATAACGGCAGCTTCCTCGGCTTCGCGGAGGTCGATGACGAGGGGAACTGGAAGGGGCTCGACATCGATCTCTGCCGTGGCCTCGCTGCCTCGCTCTTCGGCTCGTCCGAAGGCACCATGGACATCGTGCCGATCTCCTGGGCCCAACGCTGGCCGGCGCTGCAGTCCGGCGACGTCGACGTGATCATCAAGCTCGCGGGCTGGTCTCAGAGCCGCGACGCCGAGCTGAACCTCGCCTACACCCAGCCATATTTCGTCGCCGGCTTCCACGTGATGGCCCATGCCGACCTCGGCGTGGAGAAGGTCGCGGACCTCGACGGCGGCTCGATCTGCGTTTCCGCCGGGACCACGACCGAGCGCTTCCTCGCGGCCTATATCGAGAACCTCGGCATCGAGGCCGAGATCATCGTCTTCGAATCCGGCGACGAGGTGCGCACCGCCTATTTCAACCGCCGCTGCGACGGCCTCACCCTGCTGGCCCCGCCGCTGGCCGCCGCGCGCGCCACCTCCGAGAACCCCGAAGAACACGTGATCTTGCCGGACGTGATCGCGCTGGAACCCTCGGGCATCATCGTCCCCGAAGGCGACCCGAAGTGGCTCGACGTGATGAACTGGATGCTGACCTCGCTCTGGTTCGCCGAACTCCACGGCATCACCAGCGAGAACGTCGACGAGTTCCGCGACAACCCGCCGTCCGACCAGATCGGCAAGTTTCTCGGCGTCACGCCCGGCTACGGCGACCGCCTCGGCCTGTCGAACGACTGGGCTTACAACCTGATCAAGGAAGTCGGCAACTACGCCGAGATCTATGACCGCAACATCGGCGAGCCCTACGCGCTGCCGCGCGCGTTGAACAACCTCTACACCAATGGCGGCCTGTTCTACCCGCTGATGGTCGACTGACGCGGCTTGGCGCCCGGCCTGCCCGGGCGCCGTTCCTCCGCAATCCCCCCAGACTGCCCCCCCGGATACCCCCATCATGATGACACTTCTCAAGCAGAGATCCTTTCGGGATCTCGCCTACCAGGCGGGATTTGTCGGCACGCTGATCGCGATGGTCGTGACCTTCGCCGTCACGGCCGCCGTCAATCTCGACGCTCAGGGGATGACCTCGGGCTTCGGCTTCCTGCAGCGGTCCACCGGCTGGGGCGTCAGTTTTTCCCTGATCCCGTTCGACACGTCGGACACCTACCTTCGGGTGATCTGGGTCGGGCTGCTGAATTCCATGTTTCTCGGGGCGATCTCCCTGACGCTGGCGACGTTTATCGGCGTCGGCATCGCCATCATGCGGGTCTCGGGCAACCGGATGGCCGGATTGATCGGCACGGTCTATGTCGAGATATTCCGCAACCTGCCGCTGCTGCTGCAACTGTTCTTCTGGTACGCGATCCTGACCTCCCTGCCCCAGCCGAGGCAGGCCATCGACATCGCCGGCGTCGCCTTCATCTCGGGCCGCGGCACCTACCTGCCCGGGCTGAACGTCACCGGCACATCCGCCTTTCTCTGCGCCGTCGCCACCTGCGCCGCCATTGCGCTGGCGATCTGGCTGAACACGGCCCGCCGCTTTGCCCACATGTCGACCGGCCGAAAGCGCGCCTCGCGGCAGGCGCTCTGGGGCGGGCTGGTCCTGCTGATCGTCGTGCTGATGCTGGCCGGCCGTATCCCCGAGACGCCGCTTCTGAACGTTCCCTACCTGAAGGGGCTGAACTTCCGCGACGGGATCCGCATCTCGCCGGAACTGCTCGCCTGTATCATCGCCATCTCGATCTACGGCGGCGCCTATATCGGAGAGATCGTGCGGGCGGGTTTCAACGCCGTCGGCAAGGGCCAGAGCGAGGCCGGGCAGGCACTCGGGCTGCGACCCTGGCAGATCTTCTCGCGCATCCGCCTGCCGCTGGCGATCCGCGCGGTCATGCCGACGCTGATCAACCAGTATGTCTGGCTCTTCAAGGCCACGACCATCGGCATCGCAATCGGCTTCGTCGACTTCTTCTTCGTGATCTCCACCTCGATCAACCAGAGCGGCCAGACGCTCGAACTGATCGCGATCCTGATGGGGGGCTTTCTCGCCATCAACTATTCCATGGCCTGGGTGCTGAACCGCGTGAACGACGCGATCCGGCTCAAGGGCACGCAACTGCGGGGCTGAGGCGGGATTATGGCAAAGACCTATCACAAGCCGACCTTCATCGAGCGCACCCGGGCGAACTACTTTTCAACCTGGCTCGACACCACGCTGACGCTGGGCTTCGGCGCGCTGGTTCTCTGGGTCCTGCTGGGGCTCTTCGACTGGGCCTTTCTCAATGCCGTCTGGTCCGAGGCCGAGCGCGAGCAATGCGGCCACGGCTCGGGCGGCGCCTGCTGGGCGGTGATCGACGCGCGCTGGCGGCTGATCCTCTTCGGCCTCTACCCGTTCGAGGAACAATGGCGCTCCGCAATTGCCTGCATCGCGATGGTTATCACTGTCGCCCTGTCCTGCGTGCCCTGGTTCTGGAGCGCACGCCGCCTGCCCGTGCTGTGGCTTGCAGGCTTCGCGATCTTTTACGTGCTGATGCGCGGCGGCCTGTTCGGGCTGACGCCGGTCTCCGAGCAGAACTGGGGCGGGCTGTCGCTGACGTTGTTCATCTTCGCCAGCGTCACGCTGATCGGCATGCCGATGGCGATCGTCTTCGCGCTGCTCCGCCGCTCCCACCTGCCGATGATCGCCGGAACGATGGGCGTGATCATCGACATGATCCGCTCGCTGCCGCTGTTGTCGATCATGTTCACCTTCGCCATCGTACTGCCCTTCGTGCTGCCCGGCTGGGCGGTGGGCGACAAGCTCTACCGGGTCATCGTGGGCTACGCGCTGTTCTTTGCCTGCTACCAGGCCGAGATCATCCGCGGCGGCATGCAGGCGCTTCCCGCCGGCCAGGAAGAGGCAGCCCAGGCGCTCGGCATGGGCTACTGGCACCGGATCGGCTACATCGTCCTGCCTCAGGCGTTCCGCAACGCCCTGCCCCCGACGATCAACCAGCTGGTCATCACCTTCAAGGAGACCTCGCTCGTCGTCATCATCGGGTTCTTCGAGGTGCTCGCCTCCGGCAACGCCGCTTACGGGACCGCAGAATGGAACTTTGCCCACATCGAGGTCTACTGCTTCGTCGCCCTGATCTATTTCACCTTCGTCTTCGCGCTGTCCCGCTACGGCGCCTACCTGGAGCGCCGCCTTGCGGTTGCCGCGCGCTGAGGAACAGCCAATGACCACCCAGACCCCCGCCATCCGCATCAGCGACATGGACAAGTATTTCGGCACCTTTCACGTGCTGAGGAAGATTAACCTCGAGGTCGCCCGTGGCGAACGGATCGTCATCTGCGGTCCCTCCGGCTCCGGCAAGTCCACCCTCATCCGCTGCATCAACCGGCTGGAAGAATACGAGGGCGGCTCGATCAACGTCCTCGGCACCGAGCTCGACGACAACATCGACAACATCGATGCGATCCGGCGTGAAACCGGCATGGTGTTCCAGCACTTCAACCTCTTCCCGCACATGACGATCCTCGACAATTGCACGCTGGCGCCGATGCTGGTGCGCAAGCAATCTCGGGCGGAGGCGGAAGAGGTCGCGATGCAATACCTGACCCGGGTCAAGATTCCCGAACAGGCGGACAAGTATCCCGGCCAGCTCTCCGGCGGCCAGCAGCAGCGCGTCGCCATCGCCCGCGCGCTCTGCATGAAGCCGGAGATCATGCTGTTCGACGAGCCCACCTCGGCGCTCGACCCCGAAATGATCTCGGAGGTGCTGGACGTGATGGTGGGGCTCGCCAACGACGGGATGACCATGATCTGCGTCACCCACGAGATGGGCTTCGCCCGCCAGGTGGCCGACCGGGTGATCTTCATGTCCGACGGCGAAATCGTCGAACAGGCGCCGCCAACCGAATTCTTCGAAACCCCCAAACACGCACGTACCCAGGCCTTCCTTGGCCAAATCCTAGGACACTGAAAATGACGACGATCAATCTCAACAAGAAAACCACCCACGATTCCGAACACGATCCCCGCAACGACGAGATCCTGATCTACGTCAACGGCGAGTTGAAGCCCAAGGCCGAGGCCGTGGTCTCCGTCTATGATGCGGGCTTCATGCTGGGCGACGGCATGTGGGAGGGCATGCGCCTCTACAACGGCAAATGGGCCTTCTTCGACGAGCACATGGACCGGCTCTTCAACTCGCTGAAATCGGTCTCCATCGAGCTCGACATAGGCCCGGACGACATCCTCGAGATCCTCAACAAGACGGCCGAGGCTAACGGGATGACCACCGACGCGCATTGCCGCCTGATGATCACCCGAGGCCGGAAGGCCAAGCCGTTCCAGCATCCCGGGCTCAGCCGCTGGGGCGCGACCATCGTCGCGATCATCGAGCACTCCAAGCCCGTCGAGACCCTGCAGAGCAAGGGCATCCGCCTGGCCACCGTGCCGCAGGTGCGCGGCCTGCCGATGAGCCAGGACGCAAAGTTCAACTCGCATTCCAAGCTCAACTGCATCATCGCCTGCATCCAGGCCGAGCAGGCCGGCGCCGACGAGGGGCTGATGCTGGATCCGCATGGCTTCGTGAACACCACCAACGCCTGCAACTTCTTCATCGTGCGCCGCGGCGAGGTTTGGACCTCGACCGGCGATTATTGCATGAAGGGCGTCACCCGCCAGAAGGTGATCGACCTCTGCCGCGCCGACGGCATTCCCGTCTTCGAGAAGAACTACTCGCTCTTCGAGACCTACGGCGCGGATGAGGCCTTCCTCACCGGCACCTTCGGCGCGCAGACCCCGGTGGCGGAGATCGACGGCAAGCCCATCGGCAATGGCGAACGGCCGATCACCATGCGCATCCGGGAACTCTACAAGCAGCTCGTTGCCGAGAACACCGGAGCCTGAGGATGGACGACATCAACGCACGCGGCCTGGTGATGATCGGCTGCGGGTTCATGGGAAAGGCCCTGCTGGAAGGCTGGATCGCCGCCGGCCTGTCGCCCGAGGCGGTGACCGTGCAGGACCCGACGCCGTCCGAATGGCTGGCCGCGCAGCCGGGCTTCCGCCTGAACGCGCCGCTGCCGGAAGCCCCGGCCGTGCTGGTCATCGCGGTCAAGCCGCAGGTACTGGACGAGGTGATCCCGGACCTGGCGGGCTTCGGCGGTGGCCGGACGATCGTCGTGACGATCGCGACGGGCGCGCCGGTCAGCTACTACGAGCGCCACTTCGGCCCCGAGACGCCAATCATCCGCACCATGCCGAACCTGCCGGCCTCGGTCGGCTGCGGTGTAACCGCGCTCTGCGCAAATGCCGCCGCTTCCGGGGAGGCGATGGCGCTGGTGGGAACGCTCTTCGGCGCGGTCGGCACCTCGGTGACGCTGGAGGACGAGGGCATGATGCACCTCGTGACCGGCGTTTCCGGCTCGGGCCCGGCCTATGTCTTCGCATTGGCGGAGGCGATGGCCCAAGCGGGCACGGAACTCGGCCTGCCCGAGGAGCTGGCCCGCGCCCTCGCCATCCAGACCGTGGCCGGGGCCGGTCATATGCTCGCCACACCGGGCGCCGATCCGACCGCCCTGAGACAGGCGGTCACCTCCAAGGGCGGCACCACGGCGAAGGCGCTCGAGCAATTGATGCGCACGCCAGACGGTATCGCGGACCTGGCCCGCGCCGCCGTCGACGCCTCGCGCAACCGCAGCGCCGAGCTCAGCCGCAGCTAGCGGAGCAGCGTTCGCCGGGCAGGCCTCAGCCTTGCCTGTCCGGCGGCGAGGCATGCCGGCTCGCCATCTGGCACACCAGATCGAGCAGGCGGCGCACGACCGGGTAGGACAGCGACGAACGGCGGACGTAGGCCCCGGCGAGGAAGCTGTCGATAGGGTCGGCAAGCGGCAGGGAACGCATGCCCAGGGCGCTCAGGTTGGGGTCGAGCTCCATCGGCGCCGGCATGATGAACTTCCCGGTGGCGACGAGATCGAGCCCGAACTCGTAGGAGCTGGTCGTCACCGCGAATTCCGGCGGGTTCAGTGCATTGCGCACGAAGAAGCCCCGCACCATGGCCGTCGTCTCCGCGTCGTTCGAGTAGAGGACCCAGGGAATCCCGGCCAGATCCTTGGCGCTCACCCGGTCCTTTCGGTGGAGTGGATGATCGACGCTCGCCAGCGCGCCCAGATGCGCCGAGACAATCTCCACCGTGTCGATGTCCTCCTCGTCGATATCGGAGGCGAGCGCCCCGAAGACGATGTCGAGCTCGCCGTGCCGGAGATGCGGCAGGTTCTGCAGGTGAACGTCGGCGCGAATCTCCAAGCGGGTTTCCGGGTGCTCCTGCCGCAACTGCTCGAAGGCCGGCACCAGGTAGGCGCGCCGGAACAGCGGCCCCGCACCGACGCGAAGCACGTCGAGCCGGTTCGATTTCTCGGCTTCGATGGCCTCGCGGGCCTGCACGTAGCGCTGCTCGATCCGCTTGGCGTGGTCGAGCAACTCCCGTCCGATCGGTGTCAGGAACATACCCCTCGGCTGCCGGTCGAACAGTCGCGTTCCATATTCATCTTCCAGCAGTTTCAATCGCTTGGTGAGCGAGGGCTGGGCGAGCCCGAGGCGCTTGGCGGCCTCTGTCAGATTGCCGGTTTCGGCAACGACGAGAAAGGCGACGAGGTTCTTATCCATAGCCATTTGGAATACCCAATGCGCTTATTTTCTATTTTTCTTTATTTCTGGCGGTTGGTAGCGATTGGGTCAAGGAGCTTGGCAGCACCGGGTCTCGGGAGGAGATGAGCGCCGCTGCACCGCTTCAAGGAGGAAGAGCCGCCATGCGCACCATTTTCGTGATGTTCGATTCGCTCAATCGCGAGGCCCTCGAGGCCTATGGCGGCACCGCGATCCGCACTCCGAACTTCCAGCGACTGGCAGACCGCGCGGTGACTTTCGACAACCATTACTGCGGCTCAATGCCCTGCATGCCGGCGCGGCGCGATATGCACACCGGGCGGCTGAACTTCATGCACCGCCCCTGGGGCCCGCTGGAACCCTTCGACAATTCCTTCGCCCGGAGCATGGGCGAGGCGGGCATCTACTCGCACCTCGTCACCGACCACATGCATTACATCGAGAACGGGGGCACCGGATACTGCACCCAGTTCGAAAGCTGGGAGGTCGTGCGCGGGCAGGAGCACGACACGGCCAAGGCGCTCGTCCAGCCGCCGCTGGACGCGTTGGCGGCGCAGTTCGACCCGCGGCACTATCCGCTCGACAAGCTGCCGAGCGATCGGCCGGCGACGCTGCAGACCTCGGACATCATCGCCTGGCGGCGAATGCGGCACGCGGCGAACACGCTTTTCGTCAAGGAAGAAGAAGATTTCCCGACACCCAGGGTCTTTGCCAGCGCCCTCGAGTTCCTGGAGATGAACAAGGCGTCCACGGATTTCTTCCTGCAGATCGAGAGCTTCGACCCGCACGAGCCCTTCTGCGCGCCTGAGCGGTTCCACAAGGAATACGCCACCGGCCGCAATGGCGGCGTTCTGGACTGGCCCTCCTACGAAAAGGCGACCGACAGCCCGGAGGACATGGCCGAGATACGCGCGAACTACGCCGCCTCGGTCGCGGAATGCGATTACTACCTCGGCCGACTGCTCGACTGGATGGACGACAACGACGCCTGGGGCGACACCTGCCTGATCGTCACGACCGACCACGGTTTCCTGCTGGGCGAGCATGAGTGGTGGGGCAAGAACAAGATGCCCTATTACGAGGAGATCTCGCATATCCCCCTGCTGGTCTGGCATCCGGAGTGCGCCGACATGGGCGGCGAGCGCCGTCGCGCGGTGACCCAGACCCCCGATCTTGCCGCGACCTTCCTCGACCTCTTCGGGCTGCCCACCCCGGACGAGGCCACCGGGCAATCGCTGCTGCCGGCGCTGCGCGGCGAGCGCGAGGATGACTATCGTTCGGTCATCTTCGGCATGTTCGCCGGACCGATCGGCATCGCGGACGGCAGCCACGTTTATTACCACTACCCAGTCAAGACCGACGGCGAGGGGTTCAACCTTTATACGCTGGCGCCATCGCACATGGTGCGGATGTTCAACGCCGAGGAACTGGCCCAGGCCGAGTTGGTCGAAGGGTTCGACTTCACCCATGGCGCGCCGGTTCTGCGCGTGCCGATGGCGCCGGACAACGGTGAGGCGGGGCTCGAGGCGGTCCGCAACCGGCCGGACCGGATCCAGCTGTTCGATCTTGCCGCTGACCCCGGACAGTCGGAGCCGATCGAGGATGCGGAGGTGCTCGCCCGTCTGCGCGCCGAGATCGCCGTACACATGAAACGTCACGACGCGCCTTCGGAGATCTTCGATCTCTACGGGCTGGAGCGACGCGCCGCGGAAGCGGTCGCCTGAAACCGAAGCCATATGGCCGCGAGGAGGCGGCCATTTCCAACGGAGGAATCCATAAAACCATTCGCCCACCTGAAATCGGCCGTGATCGCCGGCGCGGCGCTGGCCGCCCTGTCGATGCCCGCCAGCGCGGAATATCCGGAACGGAACATCCAGAACATCTTTCCCTGGGGACCTGGCTCGGCCATGGCGGTGACCCAGATCATCTCCGAAGCGATGGCGCAGGAGCTTGGCGTGAACATCACCGTCGTCTCGACCCCCGGCGCCGCCGGCGTGAAAAGCTTCGAGACGGCGCTCGACAAACCCGCCGACGGCTACACCTTCATCGATGGCTGGGTGGCGCCCCTGGTGCTGCAGCCGCTGGTCGGCAATGCCGAATGGACGCACGAGGACTTCGTCCCCCTCTGGTCGGCCACGGCCGTTCCCTTCGCCATCGTGTCCCGCAAGGACGAGACGCGCTGGAGCGATTTCCCCTCCCTCATCGCCTACATGAAGGAGCATCCGGGCGAGCTGCGCTATTCCTCCGGCTCCATCGGCAACATCCCCCACATGGTGATGGCCAAGGTCATGCAGGCCAACGACGTCTACGCCCGCAACATCCCCTATCCGCAGGACGGCGATGCCTTCAAGGATCTGCGCGGCGGGCTGCTGGACTTCACCTTCAACAACCCGACCACCTACCGTTCGAATTCCGACGCTTTCCAGGTACTCGCGATCATGACCGAGAACGAGGCAGACAGGGAAATGTTCGACGGCGCTCCGCTGGTGGGTGACTTCGGCACCGACATGGGCCTCACCGGCCTTTCGCCGACCGGCTGGCACTGGTACGTCGTGAAACCCGGCACGCCGGACGACGTGGTCGAGACGCTCCGCACCGCCATGAAGGCCGCGCTTGACCGCGACGACATCCAGGAGAAGCTGAAGGCGACGGGCTTCGTGCCGACGATGTATTCGCCCGACCAGTACGACGAGATCGTGGGCACGGTCGGCGAGCAGCTGATCTCCGCCAAGGAGGCGATTGCCTGGGAAGCCGACAAGATCGCCGGCAAGTGATCTGATTGGGAAAGCGGGAGGCGACGACGATGGACAGGAAACCGAATGCCCTGGGCCACTGGCTCGTACTCGGCGCCATGTTCGGCATCGTCGCCCTCGTCTTCCAGCAGATCGCAACCTCGCTCACCGATCAGCGCGCCGCCTCCGGTGACGCGCTGTCCAACGCGGCCCTGTTTCCCCGCTGGGTCGCAATCACCATCGCGGGGCTCGGGCTGATCGTGGCCGGGCAGATGCTGATGGGCCGGTATCCGAAGGGCGAGAGCGCCGCGGAAGCCGAGGACGCCCCTCGCGAGCCGCGATCCCGCCTGCGCCTGCAGGAGATCGCCATCGCCGGGCTGACCCTGCTCTACCTCCTGATGCTGGAGCCGGTGGGCTTCCACCTCACCACGTTCCTTGTCATCGGCGCCATGTTCCTTGTGCTCGATGCCCGCCCGGTCTGGCGGGCAGTAGCCGCGAGCGCCGCGCTGACGCTCGCCGCCTCCTTCGTCTTCGAGGGGCTGCTCAAGGTGATCCTGCCGGTGGGCTTCCTCGGTTTCACCCCTCCCTACCACCTGCTGGGGCTCTGACATGTTCGACCTGCTGATCTCCGGCGCCGGCCTGATCGCCTCGCCCCTCGTGATCATTCTCGTGGCGCTCGGCTGCACCGGCGGGCTGCTCGTGGGTGCCCTGCCCGGGCTCGGGCCGCTCATGGGGATCATCCTGCTGCTGCCCGCCGCCTTTTACCTGCCGCCCGTCGCCGGGATGGGCATGCTGATCGCCATCTATGTCGGCGGCTCCTGCGGCGGCGCGATCTCCGCGATACTGCTGCGCATTCCCGGAACGCCGCTTGCCGCCGCCACCCTGCTCGACGGCTACCCGATGGCAAAGGCCGGACGTGCCGGGGATGCGATCGGCGTGGCCATCGCAGCCTCGGCCATCGGCGGCATGTTCGGCGGCATCATCCTGATCCTCTTCGCCCCGGTGCTGGCCCAGGTCGCGGTCAACTTCGGCCCGCCGGAATACTTCGCACTTGCCGTCACGGGCCTCATGTCCATCGCCGTCGTCTCCTCCGAGAGCACGGTGAAGGGTCTGATGACCGGCTGCCTCGGCATCCTGATCGCTGCGGTCGGCACGGATTCGATGTCGAACGCGATGCGCTTCACCTTCGACAACCACAACCTGTTCGGTGGCATTCACATCGTGGCGGTGGTGGTCGGGCTCTTCGCCCTTTCCGAGGCCGCGTTCCAGATCGAGGAAGGCAAGCTCGACGCCCGCCCGGACGTGCTGAACGTGAAGGTCTCCTTCCGCTCTCTGTTCCTGACCCTGCGCCACCGCTGGAACCTGCTGCGCTCCTCGACCATCGGCACCTTCTTCGGCGCCCTGCCGGGGGCCTCCGGCATCATCGCCTCCTTCACCGCCTATGCCATCGCCAAGGCGCAGGCCCGGCCGGAAGAGAACTACGGCAAGGGCGCCGTCGGCGGGGTGGTGGCCACGGAATCGGCCAATAACGCCTGCTGCGGCGGTGCGCTGATCCCGACGCTCGCGCTCGCCATTCCCGGAGACGCCGCCTGCGCGGTGCTCATGGGGGCGCTCCTGCTGCTCGGCCTGCAGCCCGGACCGCAGCTTTTCACGTTCTCCGGCGACATCGTGGGCGGCGTCTTCCTCGCCTACCTGCTGGCGAACGTATTCCTCTTCGTGCTCGGCATCCTGCTAACGCCGGTCTTCGTCTCGGTGCTGAAGCTGCGCAAGCAGTACCTCGTGCCGAGCGTCCTGCTGCTGTCGATGATCGGCGTCTATGCGATCCAGTCCTCGGTCTACGACCTCTGGTTCGCCTTCATCTTCGGGATCGTCGGCTACGTGCTGCGCAAGTTCGACTATCCGCTGTCGCCGATCGTGATCGGGATCATCCTCGGACCGATCGCCGAGGGAAACCTGCGCCGCTCGCTGCTTCTGAGCCAGGACGGGCTGTCGATCTTTGCCGAAAGGCCCATCGCGCTGACCATCCTCGCCATCGACCTGCTGGTCATCCTTTGGGTGCTCCTGCCGCGCCGCGTGAAGGGCCGCCTGGTGCCTTCCCGCGCCGGGTGATCCGCCATGCTTCAGAAGGCAGACACTGGGTTCAGGCGCCTTGCCCAGCCGATGGCGATCACCGGCAAGTCGCCGCTCTGGGACGAGACGCGCGGCTGCCTCTGGTGGATCGACATACAGGCGCAGCGCCTTCTGAGAACGCTCGAGACCGGCGAGACGACCGCCATCGCGGTGCCCTCCCAGCCGGGTTTCGTGGCACTGGCCGACAGTGGCCGGCTGGTGCTCGGGCTGGAGAACGGGCTCTGGACCTACGCGCCCGAAAGCGCCGCCTGGGAGCAGGTCAGCGAAACGGAGGCCGACCGGCCCACGGTGCGCCTCAACGACGGCAAGCCGGATTCGCGCGGGCGCCTCTGGTTCGGCTCGATGGACATGACCCACACCGGCAAGGCCATCGGCCGCCTCTACCGGCGCGATCCTGGCGGCGAGGTCACGGCGATGCGCGAGGGGGTCGCGATCCCCAACGCGATCGTGCCTTGCGGCAACGGCCGCTCGCTGCTCTTCACCGACACGGCGCGCCGGCGCATCGAGCTGATCGACACCGATCCGCGCAGCGGCGACATCACCGGCACGCGGGAGATCCTGCGCCTCCCGGACGGGAGCAACCCCGACGGCGCCTGCATGGATGCCGACGGCAATTTCTGGGTGGCCATCGTCGGCCCCGGCGAGGTCCTCCGCATCAGCCCCTCCGGCCGCTGCCTGCAACGGCTCCGGACGCCGGTCATGCGGCCGACGTCGGTCGTCATCGGCGGGTCGGACGACCGGACCCTGTTCGTCACGGATCAGCGCCGGTTCCTGCGGCCGTCGGAGCTTGCCATGCATCCCGGAGCCGGCGCGCTGCACGCCATGCCGCTCGACGTCCGGGCGAGCCCGGTGCACCGCGTCGGTGGATTGTAGGGCATCCCGGGGCTCAGCCGACTGGGGCCTGCTCCATGTCGGGTTCGACCGGATCGGGCCCGACCATCCAGTTTCGGAACGCTTCCACCTCCTTACGCTCCCTCAGCCCTTCGCGCGCCACCAGAAAATAGGCCTCGCGGATCGGCAGGCGGTATTCGAAGGGCGAGACGAGGAGGCCACGATCCAGGAACGACTGTGAAAAGCTCTCATGGATCAGCGCCGCCCCGAACCCCGCCGAGATTGTCTGCAGCGCGATCAGGGAGGAGTCGGCCGTGATCCAGACTGGCGGCGCCGGCAACTCCAGCCCGAAATGATCCGACAGCCGGCCCCATTCGACCTCTGACCCCAAAACCGGCACGACGCCCGCGCCCAGCAGGTCGTGGATCCGCGGCGGCTCGCCAAAGGCGCGCGCATGGTCTGGGTGGCAGACCACGGTGGCGAACTCGTGCCCGAGTTGCCAGATGTCGCGCTCGTCCCAATGCCCGGTGCCGTAACGGATATCGAGATCGATCGACTCGTTGTCCATCCGGTCCGACCAGACCGCTGTCGACAGCTGGATCTCGATCTCCGGATGCAGGTCGTGGAACGCCTTGAGCCGGGGCGCGAGGATCAGCGTCGCATAGCTGATCGAGGCGCGCACCCGCAGCTTGCGCTTGCGGCGCACGGTGAAGAGCCCCTCGGTCGCCTCCTGGATCTCGCTGAAGGACTTGCGGATCGGCAGCGCGTAGGCCTGCCCCATGTCGGTCAGCTCAACGCCGCGCGGAAGGCGCCGGAACAGCTGGATCCCGAGGTGCTGTTCCAGCAGGCGGATCTGCTGGCTCACCGCCGCGGGCGTCAGGTTCAGTTCGGCCGCAGCGTCGGAAAAACTGCTGTGACGCGCAGCGGCCTCGAAGGCCCTCAACCATATGACATGTGGAATCCGGATGGGGCACCTGTGAATAGTCGCCCGGGCCGGGGCGGTGTCGCGCGTTGCGGAAGGATGTGCAGTAAACCCCGCCGCATCAAGCCCCGGCAGCGTTAAAATGAACCGCCCCATAGCCGCAACAGCGGTTGTTTGAAGCTGCGCGGCCGTTGCGGTGTCATCCACCGGCTAGAACGGGGCCAGCACCGGCATGGACGGATCGATCTTCGACTACATCATCGTTGGGGCGGGCTCTGCGGGCTGCGCCCTCGCCGAAGGCCTGACCCGCGACGGCCGGAACAGCGTGCTGCTGATCGAGGCCGGGGGATCGGACAGGAAGTTCTGGATCAAGGTGCCGATCGGCTATGGCGTCAACTTCGCCAACCCGCGGCTCAACTGGGGCTACCATGCCGAGCCGGACCCGGCGCTGAACGGCCGCGTGGTCTACTGGCCGCGCGGCCGTGTCATCGGCGGGTCGAGCTCGATCAACGCCATGGCCTATGTCCGGGGCCTGCCGCAGGATTTCGACGACTGGGTGTCGCAAGGCGCCGAAGGATGGTCCTGGGAGGCCGTGCGCCCGGCCTTCGAACAAATGGAGCGCCATCTCGAACGCGACGCGGAGGGCCGGCCGCGTCAACGCTGGGACGGGCCGCTCTGGGTCAGCGACCTCAGCGACCAGATGAACCCGTTCTCGCGGCGGTTCCTCGCCGCCGCAGGAGAATGCGGCTGGGCGCAATGCGAGGATTTGAGCGCCGCGACCGCGGAAGGCGTCGGCTATTACCGCAGCACCGTGCGGAACGGCCTGCGCTGTTCGTCGGCCGACGCCTTCCTTGCCCCGGCGCGCCGCCGGGCGAACCTGAAGGTCGTCTCGCAGGCAGTGGTCGAGCGCATCACCTTCGAAGGACGCCGCGCCACCGGCGTGGCCCTGCGCCTCCAAGACGCGCGCCTCAGCGTCCGGGCCGGGCGCGAGGTGATCCTGAGCGCCGGGTCGGTAAATTCGCCGAAGTTGCTGCAGCTTTCCGGGATCGGGCCGGCCGAACTGCTGAAATCGCACGGGATCGCACCGCGCCAGGACCTGAGCGAGGTCGGGCGCGGATTGCAGGACCATCTGGCAATCTCGCATCTCTTCCGGGCCACCGCACCCACGCTGAACAACGTGCTCGGACGCGTGGCGCCGCGGCTTTGGGCCGGGATGCGCTATCTCTCCACGCGGCGTGGGCCGCTCGGCGTGCCGGTCAACCAGGTCGGCGGCTTCCTGCGCTCCGATCCCGGGCAGCCGGTGCCCGACCTGCAGATCTATTGCAACCCGCTGTCCTACTGGTCCTCGCCCGCCGGCAGGCCGGTGCTCGACCGCGAGCCGGGCTTCCTGCTCAGCGCACAGCTCTGCCGGCCGGACAGCCGGGGTGAGATCGTCCTCCGCTCCGCGAACCCCGAGGATGCCCCGGTGATCCGCGCCAACTCGCTCGCCACGGAGCACGACCGCGACGGCGCCCGCCGGTGCCTGCGGATCATCGACCGGCTCGCCGCCGCGCCCTCGCTGGCCGGGGTGGTTCGCGAGCGGCTGGTGCCGGAACCGGCCATGACCGACCCGGAGGAGCTGATGAACGATTACCGCGCACGGGCCTCCACCGTATTTCACCCGACGTCGACCTGCCGGATGGGGAGCGGGCCCCGCACCTCGGTGCTCGACCCGCGGCTGCGGGTCCACGGCATCGGCGGGCTGCGGGTCGTCGACAGCTCCGCCTTTCCGTCCGTCACATCGGGGAATACCAATGCACCGACGATGATGCTTGCGACACGGGCGGCGGAGATGATCCTCGAGGATGCCGCGACGGGTCGCCAGGAACGGGAGCTTGCCCATGCGACTTGAAAAGATCGAAACCTTCATCTTCGGCAACCCGCCACCGCGCCACGGCGGACGCTACTTCATCTTCGTGCGGCTCACCACGTCCTGCGGGATCTCCGGGGTCGGCGAGATCTACAATGCTACCTTCGGCCCGGAGCTTTGCGCCGCGATGGCCGTGGAGATGTTCGAACGCCAGTTCGAGGGGGCGGACCCGCACCATATCGAGCGGCTCTGGCGGCAATGCCACAGTGCGGGCTTCACCCAGCGGCCGGACGTGACGGTGATGGGCGTGCTGAGCGGGCTGGAAATGGCCTGCTGGGACATCGTCGGCAAGGCGGCGGACCAGCCGGTCTACCAGCTTCTGGGCGGCAAGGTGAACGAGCGCCTTCGCAGCTACACCTATCTCTATCCGACCGAAGGCGACGTCTATCCGGACCCGGGCTCGCCCAGCGTCTACGACGATCCGGACCTCGCCGCCGAGGTGGCCGTGCAGATGGTCGACAAGGGCTTTACCGCGATCAAGTTCGATCCGGCCGGCCCCTACACGATCTACGACGGCCACCAGCCCCGGCTGGAGGACCTGACCCGCTCGGAGATGTTCTGCAAGCGGATCCGCGAGGCGGTGGGTGACCGGGCCGACCTGCTCTTCGGCACCCATGGGCAGTTCACCGTTTCCGGCGCCAAGCGTATGGCGCGGCGGCTGGAAGCCTACGATCCGCTGTGGTTCGAGGAGCCGACCACCCCCGAGAACGCCGGCGACATGGCCGAGATCGCGCGCTTCACCTCGATCCCGGTGGCCGCCGGCGAGCGGCTCTGTACCAAGCACGAATTCGCCCGCCTGCTGGAGGCCGGTGCCGCCTCGATCCTGCAGATGAACCTCGGCCGCGTAGGCGGCATCCTCGAGGCCAAGAAGATCGCCGCAATAGCCGAGACCCGTCAGGCCCAGATCGCGCCGCATCTCTACTGTGGCCCGGTGGTGGCCGCCGCGAACATCCAGCTTGCCACCTGCAGCCCGAACTTCCTGATCCTCGAAAGCATCGGGACCTTCGACGGCCCCTACATGACGCCCCTCAGGACGGAAATCGCCTGGGAGGACGGCTACGTCCTGCCCCCCACCGCGCCGGGACTTGGCGTCGAGCTCGACGATGCCGCGATCGCGGCGTCACCCTACACCGGCCGGGAACTGCACCTCGACATGGCCCGCGACCCGGTCGTTCCCTGAGACCCGAAAGGACAGACATGCACAGCCTCGACAGGTTCTACATCGGCGGCGACTGGGTCGCCCCGAACGGCACGGAAACGATGCCGGTGATGAACCCCGCCTGCGACAGCCGGATCGGCACGCTCACCCTCGGCAATGCCGTGGATGTCGACCGCGCCTTGGCGGCCGCTCAGGCTGCCTTCGAGACGTTCTCCCGCACCACGAGGGGCGAGCGTCTGGACCTGCTGGAGCGGCTGCTCGAGATCACCCGGCGCCGCCAGGACGACCTCGCCCGCGCGATGACAGCCGAGATGGGCGCACCGGCGACGATGTCGCGCGAGGTGCAGGCGGAATCCGGCATCGGGCATCTCGAAGCCTTCATCGCCGCATTGAAGGCGCAGGAGGAAGAGCAGACGCTCGACAATGGCGACATCCTGACCCGCGAGCCGATTGGCGTGGTGGGTATGATCACGCCCTGGAACTGGCCAATCAACCAGATCGCGCTCAAGGTGATCCCGGCCCTCGCCACCGGTTGCACCTGCGTGCTGAAACCCTCCGAGCACACTCCGCTCTCGGCCAATATCTATACCGAGATCGTGCACGAGGCGGGCTACCCGGCGGGGGTCTTCAATCTCGTGCACGGCGACGGGCCGACCGTGGGCGCCGCCATCGCGCGCCATCCGGACGTGGCGATGGTCTCCTTCACCGGCTCCACCCGTGCCGGGGTCGAGGTGTCGCGCAATGCCGCCGAGGGCATCAAGCGGGTGACGCTGGAACTGGGCGGCAAGTCCCCGAACCTCGTCTTCGCCGATTGCGATCTGGAGACGCGTATTGCAGAGGGCGTCGCGACCTGTTTCTACAACACCGGGCAATCCTGCGACGCGCCGACCCGGATGCTGGTGGAGCGGAGCTGTTACCCGCGCGCGCTGGAGCTCGCCCGTCAGGCCGCGGAGGCCCAGGCGGTGGGCGACCCCGCCGAGGAAGGCGACCACATCGGGCCGCTCTTCGACCGCATCCAGTACGACCGCGTGCAAGCGCTGATCGCGGTCGGCATCGCCGAGGGCGCAACCCTGCTCGCCGGGGGGCCGGGCAAGCCGGAGGGGCTGGAACAGGGCTGGTTCGTCCGCCCGACGATCTTTGCCGATGTCACCAACGACATGCGGATCGCGCGCGAGGAGATCTTCGGCCCGGTCCTGGTGATGATCCCCTTCGACACCGAGGAGGAGGCCATCCGGATCGCCAACGACACCGACTACGGCCTCGCCGCCTATGTGCAGACCTGCGACCCGGAGCGCGCCCGAAGGGTCGGCGACAGGCTCCGCGCCGGGGTGATCCAGGTCAACGGCCGCCCCTCGGGCTACGGCTCCCCGTTCGGCGGTTACAAGAAATCCGGCATCGGCCGCGAGGGTGGCATCTTCGGGCTGGAGGATTACCAGGAGATTAAGGTCCGCGCGCCCTTCACCACCTGAGGGACGCGCCTCAGGGCATCCGCAGCACAACGAAGACGGGAGCGCCGTCACCAACGGGCGCGACGAGGAACAGGTTGGCGAAGTCGTCGTCTTTCACGTCGGGCGGCGTCTCGACGCCCAACTGAAACAGGATGCCCGGGATCGTTTCGGTATGCGCGATGACGAGGACGGTGTCCTCGGCATGATCGAACACCAACAGGTCCATAAGCCCCGCGGTATCGGTCATTGGCACTTCGGTCCGTTCCATATCGAGCGAGGCCGCGATGATCTCCCCGGTCTCCCGGGACCGCGCCGCGTCGGTGTGGAGGACGATGTCGATACCGGATGTCTTCAGGAGGTCGGCCCAGGCCTCTGCCCTACGGCGCCCTGCGGCGGTCAGGGGCGGATCATCGCCCTCCGCCTCCTTTTCGCCGTGCCGGATGACAAACACCATCTCCTGCGCCGTCGCAGCCGATCCCCAGCCGAGGGAGGCAAGGATCGACGTCAGCAGGAGGATCGTCTTCACAGCGGAACGCCTCGTGTTGCCATCCTTCAATCAAACGCAACGCAAAAGGTTTACGCAACGGCAAAGTGCGGCCCGCCAGGACGACCGCCCGAACCTCAGGCGCTCTGCAGCGTCGGTTCCAGGGCCGTTGCGCCCGTGTGCCCCTGCTTGGCCAGCACCCGGTAGGTGCTGCGCAATGCGCCGCGGTCGGTGTAGCAGCCGCGCAGGTGGCGCATGCCGCTGTCGGCCACGTAGCCCTCTCGCCCGTGCACGATCCGGTGGTTGTCGAAGATCACGCATTGGCCCGCAGTCGACCGGAAGCGCATCAGGAAGCGTTCCTCCTGCATCATGCGGATGAACTTGATGAACGCCGGGTAGTAGGTGTCGAGCAGTTCCTGCGGCAGATCCAATATGTCCTGCAGGTGCTGGGAGATCGTGACGCCGGTCACGCGGCCCTCCGGGTCGGTTTCTATCACCCGCTGGTGGGCGCGGTAGTCCCAGCTCTCGTGGCGGTAGAAGAAGGGAATGTCGTGGCTGGCCAGCAGGCGATAGGCCTCCGGGTCCTCGTCGCAAAGGGCATTGGCCACCGCAGCCCCGTCGAGAAAGAGCGACCGGCCGCCTTCCACGGTGTTCTCGAGGCAATGCAGGAACTGCACCCCCGGCGCGGCCTCCTCACCGGGCAGGTCGGTGTGCATCTCCAGAGGCCCGGCGGTGAAGGCGAGGTTCGTCGGCGCGATCTCGACGCGGATGTCGAAGAAGAGCCCTTCGGCGGAGGGCGTGATCGGGCCGATGGCATTGACCAGACGCGGCAGGCTGCCCTCGTCGTCCGCCATGTCGGTGACGATCGCGATGCCGTCCTCGATCAGCGCCCGGAGCAGGCGCGCGCGGGTGTCGGGGTCGTTCAGCACGGCCTCCTGCGGCAGACGCGTCATCGCCGACGCATGGTCGGCGTACCACAGGCGACGCGGCAGATCCGCCGGGTCCTCGGGCTTGCCCCGGGTGGCGAATGTGTCGAGCAAGGAGAGCGGGATGCGGCTCACGTGATCCTCGCCCAGCCAGTCGACGACCAGCTCGCCGGCGTCGATCCGCGCCGCGGCGGCACGGGGAAGGTCGTGCAGCGCAGAGACGTCGAAGATCCGTTCGCGCGTCTGCGGGTCGATGCAGGACGGGCAGGCATCGCGCAACCAGCAGAAGTTGAAATAGGCCGGCCCGGTGGCCAGCGGAACGATCATGCCGGTCTCGGTCAGTTCGATCGGGCTGTCAGTCATGTCTCGGTGCCTTCCCGTCGCTGGTTCAGGTTGCGTAGTCGGAATTCTCGGTGTCGAGGATCTCGCGGATCGCGGAGAGGTGCGCCTCCGCCTGTCCGGGGTAATCCTCGAGCTCGCAGGCCGTCTTCTCGGCGATCTCGTGGGAGAGCACGCGCAGCGGCTGCCCCGTCTGCAGCGCGCGGATATAGGTCTCGGCCGCGCGCTCGAAATAGTAGAGCCGGTTGAAGGCATCCGCGACACTGTCACCCAGAACGAGCACGCCGTGGTTGCCCATGATCATGACCTTCTTCTTCGGGTCCGTGAGCATGGACGCGCAGCGCTCGCCCTCTTCCTCGAAGGCCAGCCCGCCGAACTGCTCGTCGATCACGGTGCGGCCGTAGAAGGTCGCGGTGTTCTGGTCGATCGGTGGCAGGGTGCTGTCGGCCAGGGAGGCCAGCACGGTGGAAAAGATCGAATGGGCGTGCATCACGCAACGGGCGTGGGGACAGCGCCGGTGAATCGAGCCGTGCAGCCCCCAGGCCGTGGGATCGGGGGCATCCGGACGGTCCAGCGCGGACGGGTCGTTGGCGTCGAGCAGAAGCAGGTCCGAAGCCCGGATACGCGAGAAATGCGCCTGGTTCGGGTTGATCAGGAACTGCGTGCCCGCGTCGTTCACGGCGAGGCTGAAGTGGTTCGCCACCGCCTCGTGCATGTTCAGGCGCGCGGTCCAGCGGAAGGCGGCGGCGAGGTCGGTGCGTTCCTGCCAATACGCGATGTTGGGACGGGTGTCGTCGAGGCTCACGGCTGTCTTCCCTTCAGCGGTCATTCGGCGGCGACGGGGCGGGCGATGCCGGTCGGGACGACCTCGTAGCCCGGCTCCTCGGGCTCGTCGTCGACCATCTCGGGCGGAAAGCCGGGCGCGCGGATGTCGAGCCCGGTGGCGTCCTCCAGGCGGCGGATGATGTTGGGCGACAGCTCGCGCGGGCCATACCGTTCCTGCCCGTCGCGGAAGATCTCGTTGAGCAGCGGAGAGATCTCCAGCGGCACGCCGGCGCGATCGGCGATCGCCTGGAACAGGCCGATGTCCTTGGCGACGAGATCCATGGTGAAGGAGATGTCGCGCGAGCCGTTGAGGATCACCTGGCTCTCGGTCTCGTGCACGAAGGAGGTGCCGGAGGAGATCTTGATCGCCTCGTAGGCGGTGTTCATGTCCATCCCTGCGGCCTTGGCAGTGACCAGCGCCTCGCAGACCGAGACGAGGTTGGCCGTGGCGAGGTAGTTGGTGACGACCTTGAGGACCGACGCCGAGCCCACGGGACCGGTATGCAGGACCCGGCGCCCAAGCGTCATCAGCAACGGGAGGACGCGCTCGAAGGTTTCGCGCTCGCAACCTGCGAAGATCGAGATATTGCCGGTGTCGGCCCGGTGGCATCCGCCCGAAACGGGGCAGTCGACGGCGGTGCCGCCCTTCGCCTCGACCAGCGCGGCAAGGCGGCGGATCTCCGCATCGTCGGTGGTGGACATCTCGAGCCAGATCTTGCCGGGGACGACCTCGGGCAGCATCTCCTCCATCACCGCCGCAGAGGCCGCGGGCGAAGGAAGGCAGGTGATGACCACGTCGCAGTCACGCATCAGGTTCGCCGCATCGCCGGCCGCGGCCGCACCGCGGCCCACGAAACCTGCGACCAGCTCGGGCTTGCGGTCGAGCACCGTCAGATCGAAGCCGTTCCGCAGCAGGCTGCCGCTCAACTTGCCGCCCACGTTCCCCAGGCCGATAAACCCGACTTTCATGTCCCAAGATCCACTTCGCCGTTTCCATTTCGGCGATGGTGGCAAAAAGACCGAGCGCTGAGAAACGATCTGATTGCGCGCTCAGGCCAAACTGCGGTTGAAGCAGCGGCGCGGGACAGGGCGACGACAGGCGAAACCGCGCCCACAAGGATTGGCCATGCCGCCAATCCTCCCTACATTATGTGCCGCGTGCGAAAGGGAATCTGTGGAAAACTACGTCAACCTCATCAAGCTGTGCGTCGGGGCCGAAGCGGTCGACGACCTCATCGCCTGGCAGCAGAGCGCCCGGGCCAAGGGTCCGGACGGCTTGCCCCGGCACATCACCCGCATGTGGCCGCGCCGAGAGGCGGAGTTGCTGGCGGGCGGCTCGATCTACTGGGTGTTCAAGGGCACGATCCTGGCCCGCCAGAAGATCTTGCGGCTGGACGAGGTAACGGGTGCGGACGGGGTTTCGCGCTGCGCGCTGGTGCTGGACCCGGAGGTCCACCGCACCGAAGCGGTGCCGCGCCGCCCGTTCCAGGGCTGGCGCTACCTGCCCGCAGAGGACAGCCCCCGCGACCTGCCCGAAAGCCGGGCGGCCGACGACGAGCTGCCGATGGACCTCGAACTGGCGCTGGCCGAGATCGGGGTGCGCTGAGCGCCCCTCAGACGTTTTCCTCGAGCCGTTCCGACAGGATATCGAGCGCCGCCCGAGTGCGATCGTTCCACGCGGCGGATTTCGAGCGGAACAGCGTCGCCTGGCTGCGGTGGATCAGCCCGTCGGACAGGATCTTGAGGTGATTGGCGCGCAGCGTGTCGCCGGTGGAGGTGATGTCGGCCACGGCCTCGGCGGTCAGGTTCTTGACGGTGCCCTCGGTCGCGCCCTGGCTGTCGACCAGCTGGTAATCGGCTACCCCGGCCTCGCGCAGGAACTCCCGCACCATCCGGTGATACTTGGTGGCGATCCGCAGCCGGTGCCCGTGCCGCTGCCGGAAGGCCGAGGCGACCGCGTCCAGATCCTCCAGCGTGTCGACATCGACCCAGCATTTCGGCACCGCGATAATGAGATCGGCCTGTCCGAAGCCCATCCCGCTCAGCTCCTCGACCCGGTCCTGCCAGGCGGGGATACGCTCGCGCACGAGGTCGGTGCCGGTGACGCCGAGGTGGATCCGACCGGCGTTCAGCTCGCGCGGGATCTCGCCCGCGGAGAGCAGCACCAGGTCGACACCGTCGATCCCGCCCACGGCGCCCGCGTATTCCCGCTCCGAGCCGGTGCGCCGGATATCGAGACCGCGCGCACCGAACCAGTCAAAGGTCTTTTCCATCAGCCGGCCCTTGGAGGGCACTCCGAGTTTCAGGCTCATGCCGCGCCTCCGCGCCCAAGTTCCAGGACCAGCCCGGGGCGGATCATCCCGCCCACCGCCGGCATCTCGCGCCCCTGCCCCAGCACCCGCGTCAACGCGTCGTAGCGCCCGCCGGAGGCCACCGGCGGCAGGTGCGGCTGGCGGCCGGCGTAGAAGCCGAAGACGAAGCCGTCGTAGTATTCCATCGTGGTGCGGCCATAGTTCGCCTCGAACTCCACCGCATCGAGATCCACCCCATGCGACTGCATCACGTCGAAGCGCCGCTCCAGCCTGTCGAGCGCCGGGTCGAGCGCGGGCATGTCGACCGCGATGTCGCGCAGACGCGCCAGCGCATTGCCGGGAGTCTCGCGGATATCCAGAAGGTCGTCGATCAGCGCAACCTCGGCCGCGGAAATCGGCGGCTCGGCAGCGTCGTCCTGCAGCGTGCGAAGGCGCGCCTCGATCTCCTTCGGCGAACGCAGGCCGATCTGCGGTCCGTTGGCGGCAAGCAGCGCTTCAGCGCTTTCTGCCTTCAATCGGCGCAGGAGCTCCGCCCGGCTCGCCGGCACGCGGGAGCGGCCGGAATACCGTTCGAGCAGCGCGCGGAACCGGCGCGGGCGCCAGA
The DNA here is from genome assembly GCF_042676185.1 of Tropicimonas aquimaris. Classification (NCBI taxonomy): domain Bacteria; kingdom Pseudomonadati; phylum Pseudomonadota; class Alphaproteobacteria; order Rhodobacterales; family Roseobacteraceae; genus Tropicimonas; species Tropicimonas aquimaris. The sequence continues at coordinate 32,404 of NZ_JBHTJT010000032.1, forward strand.
TGTGCCGCATCAGCGCCGACTTGCGCGGGGCGCTCGCGTTCAGCCCGGAGACCGCCGAGGTCAGCAGCCCGATATCGCCCATCGCCGCCCGCAGGGACAGTGGCGCCAGCACACTGGCAAAGCGCGCGAAGACCTCGGCCTCGGCCTCTTCAGGGTCTGCGGCGTCGAAGATTTCGAGCCCGACCTGGAAATACTCGTTGGCCCGGCCTGGCTCCGCCACCTCCTGCCGCCGGAACACCTCGCCGGCATAGGTATAGCGCGCAGCACCCTCGCCCGAGGCCATGTGCATCTCGACCACCGGCACGGTGAAGTCGGGGCGCAGCATCTGCTCGCCCTTCAGCGGGTCGCCCGTCACATAGGCACGGGCGCGGATATCCTCGCCGTAAAGGTCGAGTAGCGTGTCGGCCGGTTGCAGGATGTCGGGATCGACGATCCGTGCTCCGGCCTCGAGAAACACCGAGCGGAGCCGCCCGGCTTCGGCGCGGACCTGGTCCTTGGTCGGCTGCATGGGTCAGCCCCCCGCCTGGAGGATGCGCCGGATCTCGGCCACCATCTCGTTGCGCGGCACCTCGCGCTGCGCGGGCTGGCTCTTCCACTCCTCGAGGCTGGCATTCTCGGCGATCTTCGCGCCCAGCACCAGGTCCTTGACCTGCACCACGCCGCGCGCCGCCTCGTCCTCGCCCTGGATCACCGCCACCGGCGAGAGCCGCTTGTCGGCATACTTGAGCTGGTTGCCGAAGTTCTTGGGGTTGCCGAGGTAAACCTCGGCCCGGATTCCCTCGGCCCGCAGTTCACCCACCATCGCCTGATAGTCGGCCATGCGGGCGCGATCCATCACCGTCACTATGACCGGCCCCCTGGTCAAGCCGTCGAGCCGCCCCTTGGCGCGGAGCGCGGCCAGCAGCCGGTCGACGCCGATGGAGACACCGGTCGCCGGCACCGCCTGCCCGGTGAAGCGCTTAACCAGGTCGTCGTAGCGTCCGCCGCCTGCGACCGAGCCGAACTGGCGCGGACGGCCCTTCTCGTCGGTGATCTCGAAGGTCAGCTCCGCCTCGAAGACCGGGCCGGTGTAGTAGCCGAGGCCACGGACGACCGACGGGTCGATCTCGGTGCGGTCCGGGCCATAGCCCTGCGCCGCCAGCAGCTCGCCGATCTGTTCAAGCTCGTCCACGCCGGCAGTGCCAATGCTGGAGCCGGTGACGACCTCTCGCAGCGACCGGATGGTGGCTCCGGCATCGGCGCCTTTGGCCTGCATGAAGGCCAGCACTGTGTCGGCCACGTCGTTGCTCAGCCCGACGCCGTCGATGAAGGCGCCGCTCTGGTCCTTGCGGCCGGTGGTCAGCAGCTCGCGCACGCCATCCGCGCCGACCTTGTCGAACTTGTCGATGGTGCGCAGCACGGCGTCGGCGGTCTCGCGGTCTTCGGCGGGGTTGACGCCCACCGCTTCAAGCACGCCGTTCAGGACCTTGCGGTTGTTGATCCGCACGAGGTAGTCGCCGCGCGGAATGCCCACGCGCTCCAGCGCGTCGCTGAGCATCGCGCAAACCTCGGCATCGGCGGCGACGGAGGGCGCGCCGACGGTGTCGGCATCGCATTGATAGAACTGCCGGAAGCGTCCCGGCCCCGGCTTCTCGTTGCGCCAGACCGGACCCATCGCATAGCGGCGGTAGGGGCTCGGCAGGTCGTTGCGGAACTGCGCGGCCACACGGGCGAGCGGCGCCGTCAGGTCATAGCGCAGCGCCAGCCAGTCGCCCTCCTCTTCCCAGGCAAAAACCCCGGCGTTCGGGCGGTCGACGTCCGGCAGGTACTTCCCGAGCGCCTCCACCGTTTCCACGGCAGAGGTTTCCAGAGGGTCGAAACCGTAAAGATGATAGACCTCGGCGATCTGACCGAGCATATGGTTGCGCTCGGCCACTTCCGCACCAAAATAGTCGCGGAAGCCCTTGGGCGTTTCGGCCCTGGGGCGGCGGGGCTTCTTGTCCTTGGCCATGACGGGGTTCCTCGGGTCTGTCGTCGCGGCAGCGTCTAGCCCAAGGGGGTCCGTGCCGCAAGGAGCGCCGGGAAAAGGTCGCAATCGGAAGGATGACACGGTGAGCATGGATCGTATCGAGGAAGAGCTGGCGCACCTGCGCCGCACGACCGAGGACCTGTCCGAAGTCGTCGCCCGACAGGCGGGCGACATCGACAAGCTGACCCGACAGGTCACGCTTCTTTTGCAACGCGCGGCAGAGCAGGAGGCGGAGGGGAGCGGCGGTGTCGTGATCGGTGACGAACGGCCGCCGCATTACTGAATGCGCTCAGGCCCCGACCTGAGGCGGCTCCAGGAATCGCACGCCGTTGATTTTCCAGCCGTCGCCGAGCCGGATCATCTCGTATTCTAGGAGATGCACCCGCCCCTGCGCGTCACGGATCACCACGCGCTGCAGCGTCCGCGGCCCCTGTGATTCCAGCGCGCCAAAGCTGAGCGCCTCGGGCCGCCAGACCATCGGGTACCCCTCGCGCACCATCTGGCCAAAGATGTCGGGGGTGCGGAACATCTGCCGGATCATGGGAGAGGCGTGCTCGAACGCCGCCGACAGATCTCCGGTCTCGAAGGCCGCGATCTGATCGCGGATGACCGCCTCGATATCCGAGGCGCCACTGCCTTGCGCTTGCGGCTGCGCAACCATTCCTGCGAATACGAGGGACAGGACAAGGGCCTTCAATCGGGTCATGCGCCGATCCTCCTTGAGAAAAACGATAGACCGGCGTCGGCTCCGGTCAACCGGCCAGGTCCTCGGCAGCACGGCGCAAGGCCGCCGCCCCTGAATCAGCGGGGTCGCGATACTTGAGACCATATCCCTGCTCCTGTAGCCTGTGCGTTCACCAAACACTTGAAAGCCGAGATGACCGTTTTACCCAAGACCGCGCAAATCCCTGAACGCCTGACGACAGAAAAAGCGCCGGGCGCATACAGGTTCCCGCTGCTATCAGCGGCCCTGTGCCTCGTTCTTTCAGCGGCGCTGGTGGGGTGGGCCGACAGCCTCGGCATCGATGTCTCATCGATTCTCAGGGATCCATCGGCGGAATTCGATGTGCCGCATTATGCCGGAGGCATCTCGTTCATCGGAATCGCGCTGCTGATCCTGACAAGCGGTTGCCTCGCGTTGGCAGCAGCGGTGGACCGACCACACCGCAGGCTCTTTCTGCTGGTGAGCGTGTACTCGATGATGCTGGCGCTGGATGACCATTTCATGATGCACGAGCGCTTCTATCCGAAGTTCGGCATCAGCGAGGAGATGCTCATGGCGGTCTACGGCGTCATCGGGCTGCTGATCCTGCGCGCTTTGTGGCGCGGGCCTCTGCGGCCATGGATCCAGGGGCTTGGCGTGGCAATCGGGGTCATGGCGCTTGCGGCGATCGTCGACCAGGTGGGCGCCTCCTACGTCATCGAGGATCTGCTGAAGGTTTCGAGCTTTGCGGCTTGGTTCGGTTTCTGGCTCGCGCTCACGGCGCACAGGTTGAGCCCCGTCGCATCCGGCGGAAGCCAGCCCGCGCACCGGCACTGAAGGGCAGCGGCCGGCCCGAGGGCCGGCACGCGGTTGCCGGAGAGGTCAGGCGGCCGCGAGTTCGCCGGCCAGGCCTTTCTCGATCAGGGCGATGGTCTCCTCGACACCGTAGAGCGCGATGAAGCCGCCGAAGCGCGGGCCCTGGCTCGCACCCATCAGCACTTCGTAGATCGCTTTGAACCAGTCGCGAAGCGGCTCGAACCCGTGCTCCTTGCCGACGGCAAAGACGACGCTCTGCAACTCTTCCGCATCGAGCCCGCCATCCCAGGCCCGCAGGCGGGCGGCGAGATCCTCGAGCGCGGCGCGCTCCTTCTCGTCGGCGGCACGGAAGACCTTCTCGGGCTTCACGAAGTCGTTGTAGTAGCGCACGGCGAAGCCGGCCGCCTCGTCGAGCTGCGGGTTGTGCTCCGGGCTGGCATCGGGCGCGTAGCGGCGGATGAAGCCCCAGAGCGCCTCCTTGTCCTCCGCACCCGCGACCGAGGCGAGGTTCAGCAGCATGGCGAAGTTCACCACCATGTCCGAGGCCGGCACATCCCCGTTGTGGATGTGGTAGACCGGGTTGTTGAGCTGCGCCTTGGCGTCCTGATCCGGGTAGGCGCGCAGTTGCTGGTGATACTCGTCCACCGCTTTCGGGATCACGTCAAAGAACAGCCGCTTGGCGGTTTTGGGCTTGAGATACATGAAGTAGCTCAGCGACTCGGTCGAAGCATAGGTCAGCCATTCGTCGATCGAGATGCCATTGCCGGACGACTTGGAGATCTTCTGACCCTTGTCGTCGAGGAACAGCTCGTAGGTGAAATGCTCCGGCGCCTTCTGGCCCAGAATCTCGCAGATCGAATCGTAGATTGGCGTGTTGGTCGAATGGTCCTTGCCATACATCTCGAAGTCGACGCCGAGGGCCGCCCAGCGGGCGCCGAAGTCCGGCTTCCACTGCAGCTTCACCTGGCCGCCTGTCACCGGCAGCGTCCACTCGCGCCCGGACTCGTCGTCGAAGGTTATGGTGCCTTCCTTCGCGTCCACGTTCTTCAGCGGAACATAGAGCACGCGCCCGGTTTCAGGGTGGATCGGCAGGAAAATCGAATAGGACTGCTGACGCTCCTCGCGCAGCGACTTCAGCATGACCTTCATGATGTCGTCATAGCGTTCGGCGGCGCGCAGCAGCACCTCGTCGAACCGGCCCGACTTGTAATACTCGGTCGCCGAATAGAATTCGTAGTCGAACCCGAAGGTATCGAGGAACCGGCGCAGCATCGCGTTGTTGTGATGCCCGAAGCTCTCGAACTCCTCGAACGGGTCCGGCACCGAGGTCAGCGGCATCTGCAGGTGCTCGCGCAGCATCTCCTGGTTGGGCACGTTGCCCGGTACCTTTCGCATCCCGTCCATGTCGTCGGAGAAGCAGATAAGGCGGGTCGGTATATCCGAGATCACCTCGAAGGCGCGGCGGATCATCGTGGTCCGCAGCACCTCGCCGAAGGTGCCGATGTGGGGCAGGCCGGAAGGGCCATAGCCGGTCTCGAACAGCACGTATCCCTTTTCGGGCGGCGCCTTCTCGTAGCGTTTCAGCACCCGGCGCGCCTCTTCGAAGGGCCAGGCCTTGGAAGTCATTGCAGCTTCGCGCATCTCGGACATTGAAACGGTCTTTCCTGGTGAGGCGCGGCCCCATGCCACGCATTGGTGAAGGCCCCGAAGGCCCGACCGGGCCACTCCCTATTGCGAGCCGGGGCTTGCGTCAATAAATCTGCGATCAGTCAATATTGCGGAGGACCGAAGATGTCGAACGACCCGAACCCGATCTCGCCCCAGGACGCCCTGGTCGCGCTGATGATCGCCACGTCGGTCAGCGACGAGAACATCCGCACCTCGGAGCTCGTGACGATCGAACGGATCGTCAACCATCTCCCGGTCTTCGCCGAGTACGACCCCGACCACATTCGGGCCATGGCCAACCTCGTCTTCGACCTGTTCGAGGAGGAGGATGGGCTCGACGCGCTGTTCGGGCTGGCCGACGACGCGCTTCCGGAACGCCTGCACGAGACGCTCTATGCGCTGTGCTGCGACGTGGCGGCCGCCGATGGCCGGCTCACCGACCAGGAATTGCGGATGCTCCAGGAGATGCGTCACTACTTCCAGATCCCGCGGCTCAACGCGGCGGCGATCGAGCGTGGCGCCCGCGCGCGGCACATGACCGTCTGAGGCCGGCACCTCAGGTCGTCATGTCGTAGGTGGTCACCCAGCGGTCGATCAGGCGCAGCTGCAGGGTCCGGGCCCGGGCCGTCCAGCTTGCCACGCCCTCGGGGCGCTCGCGCTGCTCCACCGGGATCGCGTCCCGCCGCTCGGGGTCGGCCATGAAGCTGGCAAAGGCCAGCTTGCGGCCGCCGGGCAGGGTGACGTAGCCCGCGAGCGTGCTCACGAAATTCAGCGTGCCGGTCTTGGCCATGATGCTGGCCGGGTAGCTCTCCATCGGCCGGCCCTTGGCATCCTTCATCCGAATCTCCTTCAGGAGCGGTTCCAGATCCACAGCGGGGCCGAGGTTCACCAGCGCGCGGACCATGTCCCGCGTGGTGATCCGGCTCGCCCCGCCGAGGCCCGAATGGTCGACGAGCGCGGGCCTTGGGCTCCCGATCTCGCCACCCAGCCAGTCCGACATCCGCGCCCCCGACTCCACCAGCGTGGCCGGCACCGGCCCGCGCGCAACCGAAGCGGCCAGACCGACGGCCTCTGCCGTGACGTTGGTCGAGTACTTCAGCATGTCCCGCAGCAGCGCCCGCAGATCCTCGCTCTCCACACGGGCAAGCTCTGTTCCCTCGGGCGGCTCGTCGACCGGTTTCGCCGCGCCGAGGTTGATCCCCTGCCCCTTGGCAAAGCTCTGAAAGACCTCGGCCGTATAGGACTCCGGCTTGCGCACCGGCAGCCAGCGGCTACCGTTCTGCCCGAGCGCGCCACTGGCAACCGTCCAGAGATCCGCCGTGCCATCGTCCTCGTAGGTGTAGATCGGGTAGCGGCGCTTGACGATCGCCATCCGCGCCACCCGCACATCGGGCCGGTGGGTCGCGGAACGGGCGTCCATCGCCGTGTTCCATCCTGCCCCGGCGCGGCGCCATTCGAAATGCACCCGGTTGAAGTTCAGGTTCAGCCCGGAAACCGCCGGGTTGTAGCCGACCTGGACGGGCTGTTCCGGGTCGATCTCCGTCAGGGTAGGCAAGGCCCGGCTCCAGGTCAGGAACGCGCCCTCGACAGAGGTGACGCCAGCGGCCTTCAGCTTCATCGCGAGTTCCGCGAGCCGGTCGGTGTCGAGTGTCGGATCGCCCGATCCCATCAGCACCAGATCGCCCTTGAGCACTCCGCCCTCCACCGGGCCGGTCGCCACGAGCCGGGTCGCGAAGCGGTGCTCCGGTCCCAGCGCATCGAGCGCGTAGAGCGTGGTCAGGGCCTTGGCGACACTGGCCGGGGGCAGCGGCAGAAGGGGTTTGCGGGTCTCGAGCACCTCACCGGTTTCGGCATCGGCCACGACGAAGCCGACACTCGCCGTTCCAAGATTGGCGCGCTCGACGAGGTACTCCGCCGAAGGCACCATCCGCCCGCCCTTGCCACCGGGACGGGGCGCGGGGCGCAGGGAACGCAGCGGCGGCTCGGCAAGCGCGACGCTGGCGCCGCTGGAGAGCAATCCGGCCAGCACCCATCGGCGTGAAATATGCGTCTTTGGCTTCGACATGCGACTTTGGTAACCGCTGTCACCCCATCCGGGCAAGCCATCGAAAGACTGTCTCACCGCATTGTCACGAAGCCACATCCGCGCCGCGGCGCGGCGTCACCAATGGCCGCTGGCGCGGAGCTGGGTGGAGGAGATGGTGCGCATCGGCACGTTGACGAAACACCAGGCCGGGGGCCGCGCCTGCGCCAGTCTCTGGCTCTGCGCGGCGGGAATGCGCCAGCGTTCGTAAAGCGCCGCGGCGGGCGAGGTCCGTGCGGGCAGCCTGTCTCCGGGGCGGGCGAGCACTCCCACAGGGACCATCTCCATGATCTGCTGCCAGCGGTCCCAGCGATGGAACTGAGCCAGGTTGTCCGCCCCCATCAACCAGACGAACCGGGTGCGCGGATAGAGCCTCAGCAGTCGCTCCAGCGTCTCTGCGGTGAAGCGGGTTCCGATCCGGGCCTCGATGTCGGTGACCTCGACCGCCGGGTGCTGCATCACCGCGCGCGCGGCCTCGAGGCGGCGCTCCATCGGGGCGGGCCCGTCGGCCTTGAGCGGGTTGCCGGGGCTGACCAGCCACCAGACCCGGTCGAGCCCGAACCGTTTGAGCGCCTCTCGGGTGATGTGGGCATGGCCTGCGTGGGGCGGGTTGAAGGAGCCTCCCAGCAGACCCACTGCCTGCCCCGGCCCGGCATGGGGAAGTTCGTATCTCACACCCGGACCTCCGACAGCGCATTGACTGCTGCCCCTGATCGGAAAGAACGCAAGGCATGTCAATCGCAAGCTCTTCCGCGCCGGCTCGACACCGGCCCGGGCGCTGCCTAGGCTCCCGCCCATGTGCGCCCGCCCCTCCCGCTCCTGGATCCTTCAGACCCTTCTAGCCGGCCTGTGCCTCGCGTTTGCGGCAACGGGCGCCGAAGCGTCGACCAGCGACGACACGGACAGCCCCGCCCGCAATGCCGTGGTGCGGGTGGACAAGTGCACCGGCACCCTGATCGGTCCGCGCGAGGTCCTCACCGCGGGCCATTGCTTCACCCACGAGTTCCGCGCCGCCCGGCCCGCCGGCGCCCCGGATGCGGAATGCCAGGGGCTGGAGGAACAGGCGGAGCTGCAGCGCCGAAGCTGGGAGGATCCCGGCACCTGGTATCCTTCGGGCGGCCTGCTCCGGGTGAAGCGGGTCTCCTTCGGCAGCACCGCCGCTGACCCGCTGGCGAGCCGCCGGGTGGTGGCCTATGCCCTGCCGCGCTGCGCCGACCTCGCCCTGCTCCGGCTCGAGGCCCCGCCGCCCGCCGAGGCCGCACGCCCGGTGCCCGTCATGACCGGCGCGCCTGAGGATATCGAGCGCACCTTTGCCCTGCCGCGGCTGCGCCATGTCGGCTGGGGCATGCCTCGTTTCGCCGATGCTCCGAGCCCGCACCGCCAGTCCGGGCCGGCCGGCTACTGGGGGCACAACACCTGCCACCTCGCCGCCCTGCCGCCGACCCGCGAAGACAGCCGCCGCATTCTCCCCGGCGACAGCGGCGCGCCGCTGCTGATCGAGCTCGACGGGCGCGAGGTGCTCGTCGGCGTGCTCTGGGGCGCGGGCATTCCGGATCCGGAGGCCTGCGGCCCGTTCCTGCCGCAACTGCCACAGCGCCACGGCAGCTACACGCCGACCTTCCGCGGCCCGATCCCCGGCACCGAGGCTACCGACATCGGCGCCTGGCTCCGGCGGATGGTCCCCGAAGCTGAGCACCTGCCGCCACCGGACTGACCGCCCGCAGCCCGGCCCGCCCCCATTGCTCCCCCTGCGCCCCTTGGCTATCAGGGGCGAAACAGCGCATGCACGAGGGCCCCAATGGCTTCCTATCAATACGTCTACCACATGGATGGTGTCTCCAAGACCTATCCCGGCGGCAAGAAATGCTTCGAGAACATCCGCCTGAGCTTCCTGCCGGGCGTGAAGATCGGCGTCGTCGGCGTCAACGGCGCCGGTAAGTCCACGCTGATGAAGATCATGGCAGGGATCGACAAGGATTTCACCGGCGAGGCCTGGGCCGCCGAGGGTGCAAAGGTGGGCTACCTGCCGCAGGAGCCGCATCTCGACGAGAGCCTGACTGTCCGCGAGAACGTCATGCAGGGTGTGCAGGCCAAGAAGGACATCCTCGACCGCTACAACGAGCTGGCGATGAACTACTCGGACGAGACCGCCGACGAGATGGCGAAGCTGCAGGACCTGATCGACAGCCAGAACCTGTGGGACCTCGACGCCCAGGTCGATGTCTCGATGGAGGCGCTGCGCTGCCCGCCCGACGACGCGATGCCCGCGAACCTCTCGGGCGGTGAGCGCCGCCGCGTGGCGCTCTGCAAGCTGCTGCTCGAAGCCCCCGACATGCTGCTGCTCGACGAACCGACCAACCACCTGGACGCCGAGACCATTGCCTGGCTGCAGCAGCACCTGATCGACTACAAGGGCACGATCCTGATCGTCACCCACGACCGCTACTTCCTCGACAGCATCACCGGCTGGATCCTCGAGCTCGACCGCGGCCGCGGCATCCCCTACGAGGGCAACTACTCCGCCTGGCTGGAGCAAAAGGCCAAGCGGCTCGAGCAGGAGGCCCGCGAGGACAAGGCCAAGCAGAAGACGCTGGAGCGCGAACTCGCCTGGATCCGGCAGGGCGCCAAGGCGCGCCAGGCCAAGTCCAAGGCCCGGATCGCCTCCTACGAGGAAATGGCGAACCAGTCCGAGCGCGAGAAGGTCGGCAAGGCGCAGATCATCATTCCGCACGGGCCGCGCCTCGGCGGCAAGGTGATCGAGGTCGAGGGCCTGTCCAAGCACTTCGGCGACAAGCAGCTGATCGAGGACCTGTCCTTCTCCCTGCCCCCCGGCGGCATCGTCGGCGTGATCGGCCCCAACGGCGCCGGCAAATCCACGCTGTTCCGCATGCTCACCGGGCAGGAACAGCCCGACACCGGCTCCATCACGATGGGCGACACGGTGCAGCTGGCCTATGTCGACCAGTCCCGCGATTCGCTCGACCCGAACCACACCGTCTGGGAGGAAATCTCCGGCGGCGGCGAGGTGATCGAGCTGGGCGACGCCCAGATCAACTCCCGCGCCTATTGCGGCGCCTTCAACTTCAAGGGCGGCGACCAGCAGAAAAAGGTCGGCCTGCTGTCGGGCGGCGAACGCAACCGCGTCCACATGGCCAAGCTGCTCAAGGAAGGCGGCAACGTGCTGCTGCTCGACGAACCGACCAACGACCTCGACGTGGAAACCCTCCGCGCCCTCGAGGACGCGCTCGACGATTTCGCCGGCTGCGCCGTGATCATCTCCCACGACCGCTTCTTCCTCGACCGCCTCTGCACCCACATCCTCGCCTTCGAGGGCGACGCCCACGTGGAATGGTTCGAGGGCAACTTCGAAGCCTACGAGGAAGACAAGATCCGCCGGTTGGGACCGGACTCGGTGGAACCGAAACGGGTGAAGTACAAGAAGTTCACCCGTTAAGCTGGCTTCCGTAGCGATACATAAGGCCGCGTTGTTCTCCCCCGGGTGGGCGCGGCTTTTTTTGTAAGCGCGCTTACCCCAAATCGATGAACAAGCTCCGCGCTACTTTCAACATCGCGAACTCTCCTCACCAAGGAGAGTGGGCGATTGACGCACTATGCTCTTAATCCTTGATTCCTTCCTAGTTGGGGCGTCTATTTCCGCAAGAAAGGTTCGTTGCTTTGCAGGAGCGATGCCACCGTTAGGACAAATGCCATTCAAATTTCCCCTGAGTTTTTCGCACAGATCTTAGTCGAGGCGGCAGCACAAGGACCACGAGGTTAACGATGTTACGAATCAACGCACACTATTTGTATGAACTAGGGCACCGCATTCACGGTGTAACCGAGATCAATATTTTTCCCGGGCCGAATGAGCATCTTCATACTTGCTCTGAGGCACTCGGTTACCTCTATCCAGCACACTTCGCACTACGCGACTTTATGACAGCTAGCGTCTTCCAGATCCGGACGCTGTTTAACCCGGCTCGCGCGTTTCAAGACGACCTTCAGATTGCGATAGAGCACTGCCGTAGAGATGGAGCTGGGAGCGATCTTCCAACCACTGACTTGATATTTAAACTCCAAGAAAGCCACAGAGAATTTGAGGCCGTACTCAAAGCAGAACTGTCCAACGCCAACATTTTCCTCGCTCTGCCAAAGGCTGCCTTTGACACATACGCTCTCACGGAAGCCGGGCACAGAGCGTTTTCGCCGGATATTTCCACCAAGATACCTGAAGTGATCCCCGACCTAGACTTTGCGATGAAATGCATTGCTTTTGATTTACCGACAGCGGCTGCCTTCCACCTTCATCGAGCACTAGAAATAATTATCGGAAACTATTGGGATCATGTATCCGACGGAAAGGATCGGCCAAAAAATCAGACACTTGGATCATATATTCACCACCTCGAACAGAGGATTGACAAAAATGAAGCATTAATTGCATCTCTTAGAGACATCAAGAACCTCCATAGGAACCCCACGATCCACGCCGATCAAACACTAGAAAGCACCGAAGAAGCCATTGATCTTCAGGGCGGAATTCGGGCAGCTACGACGATAATGCTGCGTGAGATTCCCAACAAGGCATAGCAAGAAACTATCTTCGCGCATCGCAATCAAGAACGATCATTGAAGCTACAGAACCTTTCCCCCTCAAATCGCAGCCCAATCCGTGAACTGCCACTTGCTCGGCGGGGTGCGGTCGTCGCGGGGGTGGGCGCGGCGGTCGGGGGATTGCTGGCGGTTGCGCTTGTCGGTCATCGACCCTCTCCTGGGATTGGCATTGCGGGGACAACGCGAGCGGCGCCGGGAATGTTTCACGAAAGTTTCCCGGGCCCGCAGCGCCGCCGCGTCGCATTGCGCTCTCCTGCGGGCGGCGTAGGCTCGAACCGAAAGGAGCCGACCATGCCCTTCCTCGCCTTCATCGTGAACTGCCCCGACGCCGCGACCGCCGACAAGATCGCCGACGCCCTGCTCTCCCAGAGGCTCGTCGCCTCGGCCAACCGGCATCCGCCGACCATCGCCCGTTTCCACTGGCGCGACGAGATCAAGACCGCCGAGCAGCATCCGCTGATGCTCAAGACCCGGCAGGAATTGCGCGACCTCGTCGAGGCCGAGATCAACCGCCTGCATCCCTACGAGGTCCCCCCGATCACCCGGGTCTCGATGGAGGCCAGCGTGGCCTACCTGTCCTGGATCGCGGCCGAGACTTCGGGCGACAACTCGGGCTAGGCAGGCCGCCCCGCAGCCCGCCCGATTGCCGCCGCGTCAAAGGCGAGACAAAGCCCTCATTTTGTGCCATACTGATGGTGTTGTTAGTGTGTAGGAGGTTCTGTAATGCCTGATAAACCCAAATCCCCAAAGCTTGAGAAGAACGCGCCGGTTTCGGCGAAACAACCGCCCCGGCGGACCGAGGCGAAGCGCCCGGAGAAACCCGCGCCGCGTCCGGTCTTCACGGACTGGGCATCGATCTGAGACGGAATTAACCGCCCGGAAAAGCTCCCGGCCGACGCAGCTGACTCGAAGATTTTTCTTGCTAGATCGGCCGGGAGTCTCCATATCCCGAAATGCGACCGTTACCGCATTTCGACCAACTGTCTCCTCTAAGGCTTCAGTCTCGACTGCTACGACTGACGCCGACGTTGCCGCACTGACGCGGGCAGCGAACCTCAAAGGAGATAGACGGATGGCCACTGGCACCGTGAAATGGTTCAACACCACCAAAGGCTACGGCTTCATCGCGCCCGAAGGCGGCAAGCGTGACGTGTTCGTGCACATCAGCGCCGTCGAGCGTTCGGGCCTCACCGGCCTGGCCGATGGTCAGAAGGTGTCGTTCGACATCGAAGCCGGCCGCGACGGCCGCGAAGCTGCGATCAACCTCGAAGCTCTCTGAGGCCAGCCCTCAGCGCCACGACGGCCCGCGACTTCGCGGGCCGAATCGTTTCCGGGCGCAGCCCGCCGAACCGGCCCTGCCCGTTCACCACAGGCCAACAAACTCCCCAGACAGCCCCGATCGTTTCGATTACCGTGGAAATCCGGCCGACATGCCTTGCGCGATTGTGTTCTGGCGGTGTCGTGATCGACCGTTACGCGCGGCCCTCCGGCCCGATTGTTGATTCTCCGCCCGCTTGGAGTGCAATCTGTTTCGGAAAACAGTCACATCCCGGTCAGATCACATGTTCAATCGTCGCTCCTTCCTCGCAACCAGCCTCGCGGCCCTCGCCGCGCCGGCCATTGCGCAGGAAGCCCAACCCTTCCTCATCCCGCCGCAGTTCCAGCCGCAGTACGTGAGCATCAAGAAGGAGTTCCTGCCCGGCCAGCTGCTGATCCTGCCGCGCAGCCACTTCCTGTACTTCGTCACCGAACCCGGCAAGGCGATCCGCTATGGCGTCGGCGTCGGGCGCGCGGGGCTGGAGTTCACCGGCACGGCGACCATCGACGTCAAGAAGGAATGGCCCACCTGGCGGCCGACCCAGGAGATGATCGAGCGCGATCCGTTGTCCTATTCCAAGTTCGTCGACAACGACTACGTGATGCCCGGCGGCCCGGGCAATCCGCTCGGCGCGCGCGCGCTCTACCTGTTCCAGAACGGGCGGGACACGTTCTTCAGGATCCACGGCACCACCGAACCACAATCCATCGGCCACTCGGTTTCCAACGGCTGCATCCGAATGCTCAACGAGCACGTCATCGACCTCTACGAGCGGGTCCCGATCGGCACCATCGTGACCGTCCTCTGACCGGAGCGGTCAGCGCACCACGCGGAGCGCGGCCGGGACGACGGAGATGTCGAAACGGCGCCCGACCATAGGTTCGCCGTCGAGGTTGAGGTGGAAATCCTGGTCCGTCTCGAGAAGCAGGTGTTCGAACGTGCGATAGACCACCGCCTCGTTCTCGGGGTTGGTCGGATCCATCAACTCCCGGACCAGAAAGCCCGGAGCCCCCTGCCAGTCGTGGCTGACGACCGACAGGTCGAGGACGCCGTCGTCCATCTCGGCTTCTGGAGCGACGTCGAACCCGCCACCGGCAAAGCGGCCATTGCCGATGGCCGCGAAGGTCAGCGACAGCGCCCGCGTGCCGCCCCCGTCGAGCGCGATCCGGCAGGTTTGCGAGTGCAGGTCTCCAAGCCGCGACAGCCCGTGCAGCGTATAGGCCAGACCGCCAAGCACGCTCTTCATGTCCCTCGGCGTGGTCGCCGTGACCATGGCGCCAAACCCGCCCGATGCGACGTTGATGAAGTGGCACCCGTTCACGCACCCAAGATCGGTTGGTCGCGCCTTGCCCGTGAGTGCTAGCAGCAACGCGGCATCGCGGTCGCGCTGCGGAAGGCCACAGCCGCGGGCGAAGTCGTTCGCGGTGCCCAGAGGGACAAGCCCAAGGTCCACATCCTCGCCCGCATTGAGCTTCTGTAGCGCGTTGACCACGGAGTTCAGCGTGCCGTCCCCTCCCAAGGCGACAACGCGCCGACAGCCGCGGTCGATCTCGCGGCCGAGATCCTTGCGCAACTGCTTCCGGGACCAGGGGATCCGGACGTCGAGATCGTGCTCGGTCTTGAGCGCCTTGATGGCCGCCCTCAGATCTTCGTTCGCCGCGGCGTTTCGCGTCAGGATCAAAAGGTTTTTCGCCGCCATCCCAGGCCCCGCGCTGGCTTCGGCGATCCGCATGTCCCGCCACCGTTCGGCGGCAGTGTCACCTTTTGGCGGGGCCTTTCAAGGCGCAACACGTCGCGGCCAATCCCCGCCCGCCATCCGGAGAGACGCGATTCGCAACACTTTCAGTCATATTCGGAAGTGGGCCTGCGGATCTGCCTGGATCGCGAATCCATTGGTGCATCCGGGCCACAGGGGGATTTCAGCTGTCATGCACGAACAGTGCACAATTCAGCGATCTGGATGCGACTTCGCGAGAAATCCCGGCAGGTTTCGTCTTCGCTCGCACTCAAACAGGTCAAGTCTTGTCGGCGTGTTGCATTCATGGGAAAACCGATCCCACGGAATTGGCGCTGCAATGCAGAGGGCCTTGTTTCGAACCTCTTTGGACGTTAGCTTTACGCCAACACTCTTGGATTTTGTGAATAGGTCGATAGGACATGTCTGGCGATTTCGAGGAACGGAAAAACGCTTCGGTTGAAGCCGGAGACAAGGCGGATCTCGGGCGTCGAGCCGCGCTGTCGAAGATCGGCTTGCTGGCTGGGGCGGCTCCCGCGGTCATGATGCTTCTGACGCCGTCTGAATCCCGCGCCGAATGGCGTGGCGGTTCCTGCGTGGATTGGACTTGCCCCGATGTCGGCGATCCGGACTCGGTCCAGCAGAGCGGCCCCCAGCTGTGATATCTTCCGGAGCTTGATGAAGGATTACCTTCGAACCCAAGCTGCACTCGGCCACCGTCTTGCAGGCCGCACCGGCCCCCCGATCGAAATGGACGATCCTCGCCTGATAGGACTGGCGGGGGTTTTGCTGCCGTCGATCTGGCCTAGCCTGACCGAGACCGAGCGTGCGCATCGATCCGACACCGCGGAAGGGCTGGAACTCGCGTACGCGCTCAACTGCGAGCGGAACGCCGCCATTCTCTCTCAGATCGAAGCCGTGACGCGGGCGCTCAACACGGCAGGCGCGGTGCCGGTGCTGCTCAAGGGAGCGGCTCAACTGATCGGCGAGCTCTGGCCGGACCGGGGCGCGCGGCTGCTGGGCGATATCGACATACTTGTTGAGACGGAGAAGCTGGAGCCCGCCTTCAAGGCGCTCGAAGGCCTCGCCGGGCTCGGCCCGCAGGACAGTGGCGACAGCGAGCTGACCGACCGGCACAAACATGCGCTGCCAGTGCAGGGCGCGGGCGGCGCGGCGCCGGTGGAACTGCATCATTCCCTGTTCCGCGAAGCGCTGCGCAAATTCGCGCCGGCGGAGGAGATCATTGCCCGTGCCGCCCCGGTGGCGGTCGGAAAGGGCCGTGCCCTGGTGCCTTGCCCGACAGACCAGGTGTTGATCGCGATGCTGCACGGGCCGCTTGGCGGCGGCGGCTACCTCGCGCCGCTGGTACAGATGCGGGACCTGCTCGACATCAACTTCCTCGCAAAGCGTCATGGCCTGTCCATCGACTGGCACTCGATCGAGGCGCATCTGGTGAAACATGGCCGTGGGGAGCTGGTCGAGATCACCGGTTCGTGCCTCGAGGAATTCACCGGGATGCCCACGCCCTTCTCACCCATGGGGCGGCTGGCCCGGCTCGACGCCGCCCGCTGGCGCTGGCAGCTCGACCGGCGCTGGACGCAGCGGCTCGGCGCCTTCGCGAACCTGTCGCACGAAGCGGTGAGCAGCCTGGCCGCCGGCGGCGAACCGCGCCGTCGGGCCTTGCGTTACCTCGCCCAGCCGGAAACCTACCGGCGCGCCTATCGGCGCTACATCCTCGGAGAGGCGCGCTAGCCATGCCGGGAGAGGATCTGTCGGCCTGCCGGCACTGGCGCAAGAGCCTGCCTCTCGCGGACGGCATCATCGGGCTCTACCCGGCGTTGAATGCAGTGGTCGGCCTCAATCCCGCAGCCGCCGCGATCTGGGACGCCCTGATCGACACCGCCGACCGGGAGCGCGCCGCGCGGGCCTATGCCGACGCCGTGCCTGCGCGGCGGGAACAGGCCGCGGATGACGTGGCGCTCTGCATCGACCTTTGGCAGCGTCAGGGGCTGACCGCTCAGCCCAGCCGCTCCGACCGCGCGGACACGGCCCCAAACGGCGTCACCGGCCGCGAGACCTGGGCCCTGTCGCGGACCGTCCGCCTCGCGGGCCGACCCGTCGGGATCTGCGTGGAGGACCGCCAACTCGCAGCGGCGATCGCGGACCTGACGGTCGATTTCCCGGTCACGAACGCCACGCCAGACGTTCGCCTTCAGGCGGTCGGCCCCGAGGGCGGCTGGCGGATCTGCCTCGACGGCGCGTTTCACCGCCCGGCACAGGACATGGTGGAGGCGCGCGGGATCATCGTGGCCGAGATCATCCGGTTGATGTCCGATACCGCATGGACGGCCGTGCTGCACGCCTCCGTCCTCACCCGGAATGGACTGACATTGCTGCTGACCGGCCGGAGCGGTTCCGGCAAGTCGACCCTATCGGCGGAACTGGTCTCCCGCGGCTGGCAACTCGTGGCCGAGGATTGCGGCGCCTTCGACAACGACATGAAGGCCACCCCGATGCCTTTCGCCTTCAGCTTCAAATCCGGCGCCTGGTCTCTGCTTCAGCCGGCCTTTCCCGGCCTCGCGAGCGCAAGGACACACCGGATCGGCCTGCGGGACGTGCGCTATCACTCCCTGCCCGCCCAGGCGCGCGCCACGGCGCCGGTGCGCCCGGACGTGATCCTCGACATCCGGTTTCGCCCCGACCTGCCGCCTCAGGATCACGCCACGCGACGCCTGTCTCCGATCGAGACGATGCAACTCTTTTTCAACGACGAGAGCTATATCGACTTCGCGGCGGATACCGGCGACAGCTTCCTGTCCTTCGCAACGACGACGCCGGCGTTTGCGTTGCACTATGGCAGCAGCGGGGCCGCTCACGCCGCTGTGACGGATTGCTTGCGGCATCTGCCGGCCGAATAGTCTAATGTGGAATAGTTACTTACGTGGTCGTCTTCCTTTTCTCCTTACCCCTGCGCGCGACCGCAAGGCGCCGCCGCCCCTGCGTCGTGTCGGTGCCCCCTCGCAACCACGGGGAACCGATGTTACTGACAACCGAAGCCCTTGCGAGCCGATATGCTTGACATGACAAAATCCAATTCGCGTCCGGAACAGCATTATTCGTCCCAGGTCGTGGAAGATGATGATGACGTCATCGATCTGCGCGCGATTTTCGGGACGCTCTGGCGCGGAAAGTGGATCATCTTCGTCTGCGCGCTGATCGGCGCCGTGATGGGCTACCTGTCTGCCTCGCAGATCGAGCCGCGCTACCGCGCCACGGCCAAGCTGCTGATCGGCATCCCGACAGCCGACGTCCTCCAGAACCAGGGGGTCATGGTGCAGGCGAATTTCGGCGACACCACGCTGCCGACCCATTCGGAGATCCTGCGCTCCACCAAGCTGATCGAGCGGGTGATCGACAACCTCGACCTGTCAAACCATCCGGAATACCGCCCGCGCGCGAAGGAAGAGATCGAGACGCATTGGTGGCAATGGCGCCCCTCAATGCCTCTGGCGGTGACCGAATGGATGATGGACGTGGGCCTGAAGGCGCCTCCGGGCCCGCCGCTGCCCGCGGACGAGATCGAACGCCGCCGGCACCTGGCGCTCATCAGCCGCGTCGAATCCGGCATCTCGCTCGCACCGGTGCCGGAAAGCCGGGTGATCTCCGTTTCCTTCACTTCGGGCAACCCGCGCCTTTCGGCGATGGTGGCCAACGAGATCACAGAGCAATACCTCGTCGACCAGCTGGAAGGGAAACTGGAGACCACGCGTTCCGCCGCGACCTGGCTCACTGACCGCGTGGAACAGCTCAAGAACCGCGTTCAGGAAGCCGAAAGCGCGGTCGAGGATGCGCGTGCCCGACTGTCTACGGACACGGGCCAGAGCGTCGAGGTCACGCAGCAGCAGCTTCAGGCCTTGAACGCTTCGCTGGCGGTGACCCGCAATGAGCTTTCCGCCAAGGAGGCCCAGTTCCAACGCCTGTCCCAGGCCGTCGCGGAAGGGCGCGACCTCGGCGCGCTTACAGAGTTCCGCTCCTCTCCCATCGTCGCCGGCTTCCGTGCCGAGGAAAGCGACCTGATGGCGAACCTGACGACGCTGCGGTCTACCGTGCCGGAAGGCCACCCGGCAATCGCGCGGGTCCAGGCCCAGATCGAAGAGGTTCAGCGGAACATCCGCGCCGAGGCGGACCGTATCATTCAGTCCATCGAAGTCGATATCGAGGCGATGCGGGCGACCGCGCAGACGCTGTCGATGGAGGTCCGGGAACTCGAGGACAAGGCCGCCGAACAGGCCCGCAGCGAGGTCCAGATCCGCCAGCTCGAACGCGAAGCCGAGGCCAGCCGCGTGCTCTACGAGAACCTGCTGTCGCGCCTGCAGGAGACCGCCGCCGAAGAGAGCCTGCAGACGGTCGACGCCCGGGTGCTGTCTCCCGCCGAGGTGCCGCTAGGGCCGCTGACGACCGCCGCCAAGCGCACGCAGATGCTTTCGCTCATCGTGGGCCTGATGGCCGGCGTCGGCATCGTTTTCCTGCTCGACCGGCTCAACAACACCTTCCGCTCACCGCAGCAGCTCGAGCAGATGGTCGGACAGAACGTGCTGGCGACGATTCCGCTCGCCGGCAACCGGATGAAGCGCCACGACGTGATCAGCCTGCTGCGGGAGAAGCCCAACTCCTCGCTCGCCGAGTCGATCCGCAACCTGCGCACCTCTATCCTGTTCTCGAATGTCGACAAGCCGCCCAAGGTGATCATGTTCACCTCCTCCGTGCCGCGCGAAGGCAAGTCGACCACCTCGATGCTGATGGCCCTGACCAGCCGCCAGATGGGCAAGTCCGCGATCATCGTCGATTGCGACCTGCGGATGCCCGCCCTCAGCAAGGTGCTCAACATAAAGGACGACGAGCACGGTCTGCTCTCGGTGATCGACGGCACCGCCACGCTCGAAGAGGCGGTCTACAAGGAGCCGAACACCGGGCTGCACGTTCTGATGACGAAGTCATCGGAGCGCAACGCCAACATCAACGCCGCCGACGTGTTGTCCTCGCACCGGTTCGAGCATCTGGTGAAACACCTGTCGCAGAGCTACGACCTCGTGGTTCTCGACACGCCGCCGACCCTGGTCGTCACCGACTCCCGGATCGTCGCCTCGATGGCGGATGCGATCGTCTTTGCCGTCCGTTGGGACAGCACGCCCCGTGCGGCGGTGATGGAAGGCGTCCGGGAACTGACGTCGCTCGACATCAAGCTGACCGGCGTCGTGATGACGATGGTCAACGAAACCAAGGCGGCGCGGTATTCCTATGATGGCTACGGCTATTACAAGGGCCGCTACCGCGACTACTACGAGACCTGACCCGCACAAGGGAGAACACGGAACTACCGATGATCCGGAGCCTGCTGAGCCGAAAACAGAAAAAGACCGAAACCGCGCCTGTCTATCCGGCGGCGGGAGATCGGCTCTATGTTGTCGGCGACATCCACGGACGTTTCGACCTTCTGCGGTCGATGATGGCGCGGCTGGCGGCCGACCACGCGGCAGCCCCGCGCGACGGGCGGAAGCCGAAGCTGGTGTTCCTCGGGGACTACATCGACCGAGGCGACCGCTCCAGCGATGTGTTGGAGGCGATGATGCGGTTCGGCAACGAGCCGATCTTTCTCAAGGGAAACCACGAAGCCGCCCTGCTCGCCTTTCTCGAGGATCCGGAGCGCAACAAGTCATGGCTGCGCTTCGGCGGGCTCCAGACCCTCGCGAGCTACCAGATCCGTTTCCCGTCGATGGACGGACCGCGCCATGAACTGCGCGATACGGCGATCCAGCTACGGCAAAAGATGGGGGCGCATGTCGAGTTCCTTGAGAAAATGCCCCTCTCCTACAGATCCGGCGATGTAGTCTGCGTTCATGCCGGGCTCGACCCGCAGGCCCCGTCCATGACCGACGAGGAAGCGGTGCTCTGGGGGCGATCTAACTTCGTCGAGACCGGCGGCGTCAATGGCATGCTCGTGGTTCATGGGCATTACGACGCCCCCGACCCCGTTGTGACGTCGCGGCGGATCTGCCTCGACACCGGCGCCTATTATTCCGGGCGTCTCACTGCCGCGCGCATCGACGAGGACGTCAAGATCATCACCGTGGACGTCCTGGATGACTGAACGGCCGATCGCCGTAGCCGCATCGGCGGCGGATGTGGGCGTGCTGACGCGGCTGATCTGCCTCACGATGTTCATGCTGGCGCTGGCGGCATCGCTCTGGCTGAGCCTGTCGGATCACCTGCCGGACCTGGTGGTTCGGACCATTCAAGGACGGCAGGAGCTGGCGCATTTCGGAATGCACACCTTCCTCTCCGCGCTTGCCGCCCTTGCGTTTCCGCAACACCGGCTTCGCGTCGTCTTCGGAATTCTGGTATTTGCCGTTGCAGTCGAGCTGGCGCAGACAACCACGGTGACGCGTCAGGTCACGGCCGGGGATCTGACGGCCAACCTGTCGGGCGCCGTCCTCGGCTGCGGTCTCATCTTCGCCATGCGCGGCTTCGTGCTGCAGGGTCACGGCAGCCGCCCCGGCCGCTAGAACCCAAAAGGGGCCCCGCTGGAGGCCCCGTTAATCCGCATTACGATATGATAACGGTCCGGATCAGGCGACCTTGCGCCGGCGCCGAGCCACGGCAAGGGCGCCGAGGCCGCCTATCAGCAGCAGGCCGGAGGCCGGGAGCGGGATGGGCGCGGCCGGGAAGCCCGGGTTCGAGCCCACGGTATATCCGCTCACGAGGTTCTCGCCCACGTTGTTGGTGTTCTGAAGCCAGAACAGCTCGTAGGCACCGCTAACCCAGCCAGTGCCGGAGTTCAGCGTCGACAGGATCGAGTTGGCAAAGGCAACCGCCCCGACCTCACCGGTATCGGCATAATCCGTCGGCTCGGCGTAGAAGGTCTTGGTGGCGCTGCTCTCGAAAGCCAGCGTGTAGGGGTTGCCCGAAGTCTCGTAGACAACTTCGTAAAGCGCCAGCTGGAAACCCGAGGAATAGATCTCGTTGGTCGTGAAATCGAGCGACATCGGATCGGCGATGTCGAACAGCGCCTGGATCGCAGTTTCCTGCTGATCGGTCAGGTCCACGCCACCGTTGCTGAACGGCCAGTTCGTGACGGTATACTGCTGGTTCTGGATCAGCGGCCTTTCGAGATCCAGCGAGAAAGCCGTGAAATCGAAGCTCGACGTGTCCGGAAGCGTGGCGGTCAGCTCGAAGGCACCCGCCGTGGCCTGGCCACCGCTGAGGTTGGAACGTGTCTTGAATGTATCCCACTTGTAGTCGCCCGGATATCCGAGCGGACCCGGGGTCCACGACATGTTGAAGCTGCTCGCAGAAACGGCCGACGCAGCCAAAGCCAATCCACCGGAGACCGTCAAAGTCGTCAGAAATCTTGCAAACATCATATTGCCCCAAAATACCAAAGCGCGGCGCTCGCACACTGCCCAATTCATATTGGGACATCCCGGTGAGGTCAAATCTTGATTAACGATTCCGCCCCAGTTTCACCGGACTCCTGTGGTTTCCACGAATTGGCGCAAATTCAGCACAGTCAGCACGCAAACGCCGTCTGGATGAGCACATGAAAGCCCGGCATTTTTAGGCCGGTCCGCTCGCAACAGCGAATCGACGGCGAGCGATTCTTGCCGGGTCCTACGATCTCCGGGATCCGGCACGCTTGCGTCCGCCGGAGCCGCGGGCGAGTTCGGTGGAGGAGATGCTCTGCGCCCAGCCCAGGCCGAGGATGGCCGCGAAAGCAGCGGGGACCGCCGGGATCTGCAGGCTGAAATCGACCAGCGAATGGAGCGCCGCGACGACGAAACAGGCCAGCGCAAAGGCGGGCACGACACGGTTCCGCCGCCGACGGAACACACCGAGCAGCAGCCGCCAGCCGATCATCCCGAGCGCGAGATAGAAGGCCGCCACAGCCGGCAGGCCGAACTCGTAGGCGTTCTCGAGATAGCTGCTGTGCGCCATCGCCCATTCGCCGGCGCCCGCCGCGACGAGCGGCACGTAGGCTCGGAAGGTGTCGTGGAATGCCCCGGCGCCATGCCCGAGCAAAGGCCGATCGAGCGCGCCTTCGACGACATAGGGATAAACCTCGAAGCGCAGATCCGGACCCGTGGTTTCCAGTCGCTCCAGAAGGAACCCGGAACTCGTCAGGAGCACGAAGGCGGCGATTGCCGCCACCATCGCCCAGACCATCCGCATGTTGCCGCCCTTCGGGCTGCGGAGCGCCAGGGCGAACACCAGCAGACCGATCAGCCCGGAGGCGCCACCGGCCCGGGAACCGGTCAGGATCAGCGCCGCAAGGCAGATCAGCCCGCCGAGCCCGAACAGCCACCCACCGGCAAAGAAACGTTCGAGAAAATTGCGCAGGCTCGCCAGCGCCGTACCGCCCTCGCCCCCCGCCGTGATGCCGGTGTAGGCGGCAAAATTGGCGAGCACGCCGAAGGCCGCATAGGTCGCGTAGGAATTCCGGTTGGTAAAGCTCGCACGCACGGCGTTGCCCTCGGCCTCCGACCCGATCAGCGGGTTGACCCCGGAAATCTGCGCCTGGATGCCGTAGACGGCCAGCACCGTCGAGAAGACGGCGATGGCCCGGATGAAATCCGTCGCCAAGGCACTCGAGCCCGCGCTACGCAGAATGACCCAGAAGATCATCGCGTAGCAGGTCAGCCGCAACACCACCTGCTGCCCGAGCTCCGGCCGGGCCGAGATCGACTGCCCCCCGCCACCCGGGGCGATCTGCCAGATCGGATGCGCCATTGGCTCCGCCATGCCGCCGACAGTCTGAACCTGCAGCCAGACCAGCGCCGCGAAATAGAGCAGAGCCACGGGCAATACCCTTCGCGCAACCGATGGAACACCGTTGTGGAAGTCGAGCAGAACCTGGAAGCCGAACAGGAAAAGCGTTCCCGCGTAGAGGAAAGCCCAAGCGATCGGGGTCATGCCACCGTTCAGAAATGACACGGCGAGCGCCAGTGCGAGCATCGCCCATCCGATGATGGACTGTGCAATCTCCCCGAGCTTCAGCGACCCGTTGTCGTGCCCGACGCCGAAGCCGCTCGCCGAAAATCGTCCACTTGCCATCGCAAAGGTTCCGTCCGCTCAATCTTTCAGCGCAGGCTATAGGGCAAGAGGCTCCCGAACGATAGGATTCTGACCATAGAACGCATTACCCACACGCAATCAACCCGAAGCCACATTGTTCGTTTGACCGCAAACTTTGCCCCATGCTAGTCAATCTCCAAAACTTTCGATTGGAGCCGTTTGAGATGACGAAGCTTGAGGATTTACTCGTGGGCTTGCTGAACAGGTTGTTTTTGGCCGCTGCAGTGTCGGCTTTGATGGCTGGAAGCGCTTTCGCAGTAGACTTCCCCACTTCTTCGTGCACCGGAAGCGACATGAGAAACGCTTACGATGCTCTCGAAGCCCTGTTTGACGCTGCGGCAGGCGACGACGAGTTGCAACAGATCTACGCAAATCAGGCGACGTATCTCAACACGTGTTGCGGCACTACCAGCCCTCAAAAGCTTTGCGCCTGCCATAGTCCGAGTGTCGCAAGTGCCGTATCTTTGACTTATAACCAGCAAAATTGCACCTCGGGCTAGCGACCGCTGTCGAGAGTTCTAGAAACATGCAACATCTTGCCTAGCAGGCGTTGCCACTCAACTACACTTCGTGCCAGCCTTAAAAGGATGGCATCTTAATTGTTGCATTCCTTCAGCCGAAAATTATTTTTTGGTTCCCGGTATAGGCCACGCAAACGGGCTATCCCGGCGAGGCAAAGGGTAGGCAATGATCGGACGGAGTGTAGGCACAGCCATACTGGCAGTGGCCATCAGCGTTTCCGGCGCAAGCGCGCAGCAGGCGAGTTGCCAGGATCCCAACGTTAACAGGGCCTACAACACGCTGGGAGTCTACGCGTTGTTTGCAGCGTTGTTCGGCAATCAGGATGCCTATCAACTCTATACCGGCAGCCGGACATGGCTGCTGAACTGCTGTGTCGAAAGCAGCGACACGAGCACTTGCCTCTGCCACAGCCCCAACGTCGCCAGCCCTGTCACCGGCGTCTGCGGATAGGCGCACTCAGGGAGAGCAGTTCCGCCCCCCCCTGCAAGCGCGCCTTGCCGCGCTTACCGTGGCGGTGCGGCCTCATAGGCCTGGTCTGCCTCCCCCACGTCGAACTTCTGCCGCGTACGGTTGGCGAAGGCCACGAGCGAGAGCATAACAGGCACCTCGACCAGCACTCCGACCACGGTCGCCAGGGCCGCCCCGGAGCCGAGGCCGAAGAGGCTGATCGCAACGGCGACCGCCAGTTCAAAGAAGTTCGACGTGCCGATCATCGCGCAGGGCGCGGCGATCCGGTGCGGCACCTTTAGCGCCCAGGCGGCGCCGTAGGCGAGCGCGAAGATCGAGTAGCTCTGCAGGACGATCGGAACCGCGATCAGCAGGATCGCTGCCGG
Source organism: Tropicimonas aquimaris (assembly GCF_042676185.1). Lineage (NCBI taxonomy): Bacteria > Pseudomonadati > Pseudomonadota > Alphaproteobacteria > Rhodobacterales > Roseobacteraceae > Tropicimonas > Tropicimonas aquimaris. Next base: position 57,833 of record NZ_JBHTJT010000032.1, read on the forward strand.
CTTTGCGACGATGATCTCGGCCTGCAGGGCAAAGAGGATCACCACGGTCACGGCCAGCGCCACGGCGGAGACGGGCGAGACCCTGGCCTTGAAGGCGGCGATGGCATCGGGCGTGCCGAGATGGCGGCGGGTCATCAGGCCCGCGACGAGCGGCAGCACGATGTAGAGCACGACCGACAGCAGCAGCGTCTCCCACGGGACGGCGATCTCGGTTACGCCCAGCAGGAAGGCCACGATCGGGGCGAAGGCCACGACCATGATGAGGTCGTTCACCGTCACCTGCACGAGCGTGTAGTTCGGATCGCCCCGGGTCAGGTTCGACCAGACGAAGACCATCGCCGTACAGGGTGCCGCGCCGAGCAGGATCAGCCCGGCGATGTATTGCTGGGCGTCGGCGGGGGCGATCCAGGGGGCGAAGATGTGCTCGAAGAACAGCACGGCGAGCAGCGCCATGGTGAAGGGCTTGATCAGCCAGTTGACCACCAGCGTGATGATCAGCCCCCTGGGAGCCTTGGCGACATCGTGGATCGAGCCGAGATCGACACCGATCATCATCGGGTAGACCATCGCCCAGATCAGCACCGCGACCACCAGGTTCACCGAGAAGAGCTCCGCGCCGGCGACAAAGGTGACGAGGCCGGGGGCGACATTGCCGAGGACGAGGCCGGCGAGCATGGCCAGCCCGACCCAGATCGTGAGGTAACGTTCGAAACGGGACATTGGAGGGACTTTCGATAGTTCAGGTAGGTGCGGTCCGGGGCGCGCCCGCGTGGAGCTGGCGCGTCGCGAGCCAGGAGAGGCCGGCCATCAGCGCGGCGGTGCCCAGCGTCAGGGGCAAGCCGCCGACCTGGTAGCTCAGACCGGACAGGAGGGTGCCGAGCAGCCGCCCGGCGGCGTTCGACATGTAGTAGAAACCCACGTCCATCGTGACCCGGTCATCCCGCGTGAAGGCAAGGATCAGGTAGGAATGGACCGAGGAATTGACGGCGAAGACGAAGCCGAACACCATCAGCCCCGCCACCAGCGTGATTGTCAGCCAGTTGGTCGGCGCGCCTGCCACCAGCGCGCAGAGCGCGAGCGCCGCAGGGATCAGCGTGAGCAGACCCACCCATTGCACTGCCAGCGCGACGATCTGGTCGGTGGTCTTGTCCTTCGCTTTCAGCAACCCCGGCGCCCAGGCCTGCACCGCGCCATAGGCGATGATCCAGAGCGCCATGAAGGTGCCGATCTGGAAGAAGGCCATGCGGTTGCCGGCCTCTGAGCCGTCGGAGAGCACCGCGTAGAAGTAGATCGGGATGCCGACCACGAACCAGACGTCGCGCGCGCCGAACAGGAACACCCGGGCCAGCGAGAGCAGGTTCACGTTGCGTTCTTTGGAGAAGACCTCCTTGAACTTCGCCCCCTTGCGGCCCTGCGGCAGACCGCTCGGCATGAAGATCGCGATGGCGACAAGGATCGCCGCCAGCACCGCCGCCATGGCGATAACCGATCCGATGAACCCGACCGTGCCGAGCAGCACCGTGCCGAGCAGGAAGCCCACGCCCTTCACCGCGTTCTTCGACCCGGTGAGATAGGCAACCCAGCGGAACAGCCCATCGCCCGTGTTGGGCGCCAGCAGTTTCACGGCCGATTTGGAGGACATCTTGGAGAGGTCCTTGGCCACGCCAGACAGCCCCTGCACGACCATCACGTAGACGACCGAGGCCGCAAGCCCCCATTCCGGGTCCAACCCGGCGAGCGCCAGCAGCGCCACGATCTGGATGCCGAGCCCCGCGTAGAGCGTCGAGGTCAGCCCGAACCGCGCCGCGATCCAGCCCGCCGAGAGGTTCGTCACCATGCCCATGAACTCGTAGAGCAGGAACAGGTAGGCCAGCTGGATCGGCGAGAAGCCCAGCGTGTGGAAGTGCAGCAGCACCAGCATCCGCAGCGCGCCATCGGTGAGCATGAAGGCCCAGTAGGCGGCGGTTACGGCGATATAGGCCGAGAGGCCCTGTTTGCGGTCGTCCATCACAGGTTGTCCACGACAAGCCGGGTGACATCGGCCAGGCGGAAGGCATAGCCGAATTCGTTGTCGTACCAGGCATAGATCTTCACCTGGGTGCCGTTCACGACCATGGTCGATAGCGCATCGATGATCGAGGACCGCTCGTCGTTGATGTAGTCGCAGGACACCAGCGGGCGGGTTTCGTAGCCGAGGATGCCGGCAAGCTCGCCCTCGGAGGCGGCCTCGAAAAGGGCGTTGACCTCCTCGACGCTGGTCTCGCGTTCGACCTCGAACACGCAATCGGTGAGCGAGGCGTTCAGGAGCGGCACGCGCACGGCATGGCCGTTCAGCCTACCCTTCAGCTCCGGGTAGATCAGCGTGATCGCGGTGGCCGATCCGGTGGTGGTCGGGATCAGCGAGTTCAGCGCGGAGCGGGCGCGGCGCATGTCCTTGGCGGGCTTGTCGACGATGGTCTGGGTGTTGGTCACGTCGTGGATCGTGGTCATCGAGCCGTGCTTGATGCCGATCCCCTCATGGATGACCTTGACCACCGGCGCGAGGCAGTTGGTGGTGCAGGAAGCGGCGGTGACGAGGTTGTGCTGCGTGGGGTCGTAGATGTCGTGGTTGACGCCATAGACGAGGTTCACCGCGCCACCATCCTTGACCGGGGCGGACACGACGACTTTCTTCACGCCGGCATCGTAATAGGGCTGCACCTTCTCGCCGGTCTTGAAGACCCCGGTGCAGTCCACCACCACGTCGATCCCCATCTCCTTGAGCGGCAGATCCTCGATCCGCTTCTCACGGGTCAGCCGCATTTTCTGGCCATCGATGGTCAGGCTGTCCGCGTCATGCGAGATATCGGCAAGCCAACGGCCGTGGACGGTGTCGAACTCCATCAGAAGCGCGTGCTGTTCCGGGTCGCCTGCCGCGTCGTTCAGCAGCACGATCTCGCCGTTCAGGCCCCGGTCGATGAAGGACCGCATCGCCAGCTTGCCCATACGCCCCAACCCGTTGATTGCGATTCTCGTCATGGTGTCGTGGTCCGTTTCACTTGTGTTCGTGGATTTTCAAAGGTCGGCGCGGCCACGCATAGCTGGCCGCGCCGCGATCTCCTTGTGAAGCTTTGATTACGCCTGCTCGGGAACGTCCGAGACCTGCCCGATGTCGTCCAGCCGCGCCTGCAGCGAGAACTTGTCGAGCGTCGCGATGGGCAGGTTCATGAAGATCGAGATCCGGTTGCGCAGCATCCGGTAGGTCTCGGCAAAGGCGAGCCGCCGCTCCGCTTCGTTGCCATCGGCCCGAACCGGGTCGGGAACGCCCCAATGGGCCGACATCGGCTGGCCGGGCCAGACGGGGCAGATCTCGGCGGCGGCCTTGTCGCAGACGGTAAAGACGAAATCGAGCCGCGGCGCGTCGACGCCCGAGAACTCTTCCCAGTTCTTGGTGCGGAGCGCCGAGGTGTCGTGCTCGAGGTTCGCGAGCAACTCCAAGGTGAACGGGTGCGGGCCTGTCGAGGCAGGCATCGACCCGGCGGAGAATGCACGGAAACGGCCCTCCCCCTCTTCGTTCATGATGGATTCGGCGATCAGGGAGCGGGCGGAGTTACCCGTACAGAGAAAAAGGACATTATATGTATCCTGGGCCATGGGGGCCTCCAACAATTTCTTGGAACGTTCGGCGACGGGGTAGCAGAGCTCCGGGCGCGACTGGCAACAGCCCTCCAGCAGGAAGGACAACAGATCCCGGATCTCGTCGGTATTGGCGGTGTATCGCAGGTTGCGCCCTTCCCGGACCCGACGGATCAACCCGGCGTTTAGCAGGACGGACAGGTTGTTCGACAGGGTGTTGAGGCGAATTCCGAGCGTTTCAGCGATCTCCCCCGGCAGACGGCCATGCGCGCCGGACTGCACGAGGATTCGAAAAATATCGAGCCTCAGTGGCTGAGAGAGAGCGAAGAACGCCTCGGATGCCGTTTGCTTTTCCATAATTCACGAATAATGGAAGCGTTAGGCTCGGTCAACCGGATTTCGCGGCCCGCGCGACGGAACCTTCTCCAGTTTCGAGCGTTTAATACCGTGCAGCCGACAAGAGCCTGGCCGTGTCGCGCTGCTCTGCAGCACGGCATCCGGAACCAGATTTGATACCTTAGGTACATTTAAATAATTCCTGGGTTGCCATTCCGGGGCCTCGAGCTTTATCCTGTGCGGCAAGGCAGCAATAAGAGCAGGAGGTGCACAATGCATCCTAACCATGGCTACCAGATGCTGACCGGAGTTCGGCGCCACCGCGCCCGGATGATGTTCGGCAGCATGAAGGATCTTGCCGCTCCAATTCGCTTGTTCTGGCGAACGGTCAGATCCTGAACAAACGCAGGGCCGCCGGCACCCCCGGCGGCCTTCGTCGTTTCAGACGGCCCAACTTCTGTCGATATCCTCCAATCGCCCCATGCGCCCGGTCACAACCGCTCAAGTCAATCGATTGATTTGAGTAATGCCCATTTTGCCGTCGCGCACGCGGTTGACAGGGCGAGGGTCGAGACGGCCATACTCGGACCAGGGAGAGCCGACGAAGCGGAAACGCAGCGTCGGCGAAAAGGAGGGGAGATCAGCCACATAACCCGCTGTGACGGTCGCCATGGCCGCATACGGGTTTGTTGGTATTGAAATTCTGCACCGAGACCGGGCAGAACAGATGATATTGGAAAGAAAAGCAGACCAATATCGCATGTCTAGGGAGGACAACAATGAACACCAAGCTTTTCGGCTTCCTTGCCGGCACGACTGTCGCGGTCGCGGGGGCCGCCACGGCACAGGAAACCTTCGAGATGACCTCGGCCTTCGGGAAGAACCTGCCGATCCTCGGCACGGCCGGCGTCGATTTCGTCGACAAGATCAACTCGATCTCGGAAGGCGTGGAGTTCGAGCATTTCGACCCCGGTGAACTGGTCCCGACGCTGGAGGCGCTGGACGCCGTATCCAACGGCTCGGTCGATGCGGCCTTTACGACCGCTGGCTACTGGCAGGGCAAGATGGCCTCCGCCGGCCTGTTCGCGGCCGTGCCTTTTGGCCCGGAGCCGGGCGAGATGCTGGCCTGGATGATGTATGACGACGGGCTCGCGCTCTACCAGGAGATGTACGACATGAACGGCTACGACGTTCACGTCATCCCCTGCGGCATGTACGCGCCCGAGACCTCGGGCTGGTTCAAGGAGGAGATCACCTCCCTCGACGACCTTCAGGGTCTGAACATGCGCTTCTTCGGCCTCGGTGCCGAGGTCATGCAGAAACTAGGCGTCTCGACCTCGCTGCTCGCCGGTGGCGACATCTTCCCGGCACTTGAGCGCGGCGCGATCGATGCGACCGAATTCTCCATGCCGCTGGTCGACGCCCGGCTCGGCTTCTACCAGATCGCCAAGTTCAATTACTTCCCCGGCTGGCACCAGCCGGCGACGATCTTTGAACTTCTGGTGAACAAGGATCGCTGGGAAGAACTGGACGAGCTGTCGCAGAACCAGATCAACGTGGCCTGCACCGCCAACCTTGCGACCAACTTTGCCGAGGGAGAAGCCAAGAACTTCCCCGCCATGGTCGAGAACGTCGAACAGCACGGCGTGACGATCAAGCAGTGGGAGCCCGAGTTCCTCGAAGCCTTCGAAGCCGCCTGGCTTGAGGTGGCGGAGGAACTGGCCGCCAAGGATGAGCACTTCGCCAAGACCTGGGCCGATCTTCAGGAGTTCCGCGAAGGTTACGCCACCTGGTTCAACAACATCTACCTGCCGCGCCCGCGCTGATCCGCCGGCACGCGGCGATCGGACGGGGCCTCAGGGCTCCGTCCACCAGGCACGGGCCCTGCGCGGCCCGGTGCCGCTGATACCCTTTTCACAGCCATAAGAGGCCCTCCGAGATGTCCGACCACCAGGAACCTGTCGTTGCCCTCTACGATCCGGGCGAGATCGGACGGGAGGAACACAACCGCGCCGACAGATTTGTCATCGGTGTCGGCAACATCGTGGCTTGGCTGTTCCCGATCCTTGTCGTGGCGATCTGCGCCCAGGTGCTGCTCCGCTCTGCCGGGCACAACCAGGCGTGGCTCGACGATCTGCAATGGTGGCTCTACGGGATCGCCGTTCTGACGGGCGTTGCCTATGCCGTGACCACGAACAGCCATGTCAGGGTGGACATCCTCTTCGACAACTATTCCGACGAACGGAAGACCCGGATCGACATCTTCGGCCTTGTCTGGCTGTTCCTACCCTTTGTGATCCTGTGCTGGGACATGACGCTTCATTACGCAATCTCGTCGATCTCGGCCTGGGAGCGCTCCGACAGCCCGAACGGATTGCACAACCTGTGGATTCTCAAGGTCCTGATGAACCTGGGCTTCGTGCTGATGGGCGTCGCGGCCTGGGCCGCCTATGTGCGCCTTCTCGGGCGACTGACCCGTCCGGTACGCTGGAAACGCCTGCTCTTTGCGTTCCCTTCGACCATGTATCTGGCCAACCTTCTGGTCTACTACGCGCTCTGGTGGGGCACCCGGCTCAGCCTCCCTGCCGATACCGACGATCGCTCGATCACCAAGGAGCCGATCTTCGGCACCTGGGACGTCGGCAGCCAGGAAATCCCCTACACGATCCTGATCTCGCTGGCGCTCACCCTTCTGCTGATCGTCGTATTCTGGCTGCGCGACCGCGCCTCGGGGGAGTAACCGATGGGACTTCTTGAAGCGATCGGCAACGTGCTGACCCTTAACGAACTCGCCGTTCTGGCGATGTTTCTGACCTTCATCTTCCTGCTCTTTCGCGGCGTGCCGGTGGCCTATGCCCTAGTCGGGGTCAGCCTGATCTTCGTGCTGGTGGCCGAGATCCTGCTCGACCCGCACCGGTCGCTGTTCAAGGACATCATCGACTTCGACCGGATCGGCATGGACTATCGGCGGCTCGCCGCGATCTCGGGGCGGATCTTCGGCTCGACAGTCAAGAACCCGGTGCTGGTGGCCCTGCCCATGTTCATCTTCATGGGGCTGATGCTGGACCAGTCGGGCGTGGCGCAGCGGATGATGCAGTCGATGCAGAAGCTCTTCGGGGGCTTGCGCGGCGGGCTGTCGCTGACAGTGCTGCTGATCGGCATCATCCTGGCGGCGTCCACCGGCGTGATCGGCGCCTCTGTGACGCTTCTCGGCGTGATGGCGCTGCCCTCGATGATGGCGCAGAACTATTCCAAGCCGATCGCCACCGGCACGATCGCGAGCGCAGGGACGCTGGGGATTCTGATCCCGCCGTCGATCATGCTGGTCATCATGTCCGATCAGCTCGCGATTTCGCTGGGTGATCTCTTCATGGGAGCGCTGTTCCCCGGCCTGATCCTGGGCGCGCTCTACATCATCTTCATCGTGATCTACGGCCTGATCTCGCCCGGTTCTATGCCGCCGCCGGAGAAGTCCGAGCATGTCGGCTGGCCGGTGGTGAAGGAGGTGCTGCTCGCCGTGGTGCCGCCGATGTTCCTCATCCTGCTGGTGCTGGGATCGATCTTTGCCGGTTTCGCAACGCCGACCGAGGCATCCGGGCTCGGCGCGCTCGGCGCGACGCTGCTGGCGCTCTTCAACGGCAAGCTCAACTACAAGGTGCTGAAGGAGGTCAGCCGCTCGACGCTCAACACCTCGGGCTACATCGTTGGCATCTTCCTTGCGGCCAACTTCTTCGCCTTCATCCTTCGGCGCTATGGCGGGGACGAGATCGTGCAGCACATGGTCCTCTCGACCTTCGAGAACCCCTACATGATCGTCGTCTTCATCCTGTTCATCGTGTTCCTGCTCGGCTTTCTGCTGGACTGGATCGAGATCACCATCATCATTATGCCGCTGATGCTGCCGATCATCAGCGGGCTGGAACTGGCGGTGCCGGGGTATGACGTGGTGCGCGATCCCTCGATCGTCTGGTTCGCGATCCTGGTCGCGGTGACCCTGCAGACCTCGTTCCTGACGCCACCGGTGGGATTTGCGCTGTTCTACCTCAAGGGCGTCTGCCCGCCGGGGATCACCCTGGGGCATATCTACCGCGGGGTCGTGCCCTTCGTGGCGCTTCAATTGCTGGGGCTGTTCATCGTGTTCGAGTTCCCGGCGCTGGTCACCTGGTTGCCCTCGGTCGCCTACGGAAACTGACGGGGAGGCCGCTTGCGCGGCCGGCCTCCGGCGAGGGTATTTTCGCCAAGAAGAATGGAAGGGGGCCTAAAGCGGCCCCCCTTCGATCGTCCAGAGGACGGGGTAGCGGTATTCCTCGAGGTTCGCCCCCGCGCCGATGCGGTCGACCACGGCGAAGAGGCCGGGCGCGTGCAACGGGGTGAGAACGCCATGCCAGGTGCTGCGGTGGTAGTTGATCGCCTGGCCCGGACTGGTGAAGAAGGCCTGCGGCGTGCCGGGGCGGCCGTCCTCGTCGGGGGCGACGATCACCAGGAACGGATGCCGCGACATCGGGATAAAGGCCTGGCTGCCCTCCGGGTGGCGTTCGACGAGGTCGAAGCTGTAGGGCAAGGCCCGGGGTTCGGCCTTGAACAGGCTGATGCCGGCGCGCCCATCCGCGAAATCGAGTTTCGCACGGTCATGGAAGCGCCCGCAGGCCCCCTCGTTGATCAACTTGTCCGGCGGGCCCGAGGCCTCCAGCAGGTCGCCGAAGGGCGAGAAGGCCGCGGCGGTGATCGGCCTGGCGGTGAGGTGGCTCATGCGAGGTCCATCGCCTTCAGGCGCAACTCGGCGATCCGCTCGACCTGGGTGCAGGCCTCGGCGAACTCAGTGGCGCGGTCGTTGTCGAGGCGACGGCGGAAGCCGGCGAGGATGCCGGCCTTGTCGTGGTCACGCACGGCGATGATGAAGGGGAACCCGAACTTCTCCGTGTAGGCGGCGTTGAGCTCGGTGAAGGCGTCGCGCTCGGCGTCGGTCAGGGCGTCAAGGCCGGCGCTCGCCTGCTCGGCGGTGCTGTCGGCGGTGAGCCGTTTCGCGGTGGCGATTTTTCCGGCGAGGTCAGGATGGGCCTGCAACACGCCGAGCCGCTCCTCATCGCTCGCGGAGCGGAAGGCGCGGGCAAGGGCCGAGTGCACCCCGGTGGCGGTGTCGTGCGCCGGGCCAAGTTCCAGGCCATGCGCCCGCTCGGCGATCCACGGAGAATGCTCGAAGACGCCGCCGAACTGCGCGACGAAGGCGTCCCGCGGCATTTCGCTGGGACGTGGGGCCTTGCGGGGTGGGTGCCGTTCAGCCCAGTGGCGGGCGATGTCCACGCGGCGCGCGAACCAGACGCCGGAATGACCGGCGGCGTAGTCGAGGAACCTCTTGAGCGCCATGAACCGCCCCGGGCGGCCGATCAGGCGGCAGTGCAGACCGATCGAGAGCATCTTGGGCGCGCCAGCCTCCCCTTCGGCCATCAGGCAATCGAAGCTGTCCTTGAGGTAGGAAAAGAACTGATCGCCGGAGTTGAAGCCCTGCGGCGTGGCGAAGCGCATGTCGTTCGCGTCGAGCGTGTAGGGCACGAGCAGCTGGTCGCGGCCGTCGACGCGGATCCAGTAGGGCAGATCGTCGGAATAGACATCGGCGATGTAATCGAAGCCCCCCTCGCGGGCGGCAAGCTCCACCGTGTTCATGGAACTGCGCCCGGTGTACCAGCCATACGGGCGTTCGCCGGTCACCTCGGTGTGCAACCGGATCGCCTCGGCCATGTGGGCGGCCTCGTCCTCGGGGGAGTAATCCTTGTATTCGATCCATTTCAGCCCGTGCGAGGCGATCTCCCAGCCGGCTTCCTGCATCGCCTTCACCTGGGCCGGCGAGCGGGCGAGCGCGGTTGCCACGCCGTAGACGGTGATCGGGATCACCATTGCGGTGAACAGCCGGTGCAGGCGCCAGAAACCCGCGCGGGCGCCGTATTCGTAGATCGACTCCATGTTCCAGTGCCGCTGCCCAGGCCAGGGTGCGGCGCCGACGATTTCGGACAGGAACGCCTCGGAGGCGGCATCGCCATGCAACAGGCAGTTCTCGCCGCCCTCCTCGTAGTTGAGGACGATCTGCACGGCGATCTTCGCGCCGCCGGGCCAGTCGGCGGCTGGCGGCGTGGCGCCGTGTCCGTGCATGTCGCGGGTATAACGCTCCATCAAAGTCCCTCTTCTGCCTGAATTTTCCGCTCCGCCGGATGGCGGCTTGCCTGGGCCGCAGTTTCCCGCCTTCATGGGGGCAACGCAAGCTGGAGACCCCGATGGCAGGATACCTGACGACGCATGTGCTCGATACCGCGCTTGGCCGACCGGCCGAAGGCATAAGGATCGAGCTGTTTCGAATTTCCGGGGCGGATCGGGAGAGCATCGCCGAGGCGGTCACCAACAGCGACGGGCGGACCGATGCGCCGATCCTGCCGGAGAACGCCTTCCAGACCGGCAGCTACGAGTTGGTCTTTCACGCGGGGGACTACCTGCGCCGCACTGGGCAGGCCGGGGGCGAGCCACTGTTTCTCGACGCGGTGCCTATCCGCTTCGGGATGGCCGAGCCCGACCACTATCACGTGCCGCTCCTGCTCTCGCCCTACGGCTACGCGACCTATCGGGGAAGCTGAGGAGTCAGGTTTCCGGGCGCGGGATCAGTAATCCCGCTCCCAGTAGATGCCGATCGAGCTGTCGCCGGAGGATTCGGCCGTACCCTTGATGGTGAAGTTCTTCGTCAGATCGATGTTGATGTCGATCTCCGTGTCGCCTTCGCTGTCGGCGACGAACTCTGTGTACACATTGTCGCTGATGTACTTGCCGGCGCGGACTTCTGCATCGCCCTCTTCGGTCGTTGCGACGTCGAGGTCATCAAGACCGATGCCTTCGCGCAGGTTGCCGAGCACGCCAACACCGCCGCGGCCGGTCAGGATCGCGACCGCATTGGCAAGTTGAACCGCCTGCAAGGGCGACAGGTCATCCAGTCCCTTGTTGAACAGGAAGCGGGCAAGCACCTCGTCGTCAGGCAGCGAGGGCACGGAAGTAAGATCGAACTCCGGATCGTCGATCGGGCCGGAGATCCGCGCGACAAACTCGAAATCGTCCCGCGAGGAAGAAGCGGAGATGTCGATATAGGGTTGCAGACCGCCCGCGAGTGACACCTGTCCGTCTTCCACATCGAGCCGTTTGCCGAGAATGTCGAGGCGACCGCGGATCACGTCGATCTCTCCAACGGGATTCGGGTTTGCCGTGGTGCCCGTCAGCCGCAGGGCACCGCCCATTTCGGTGTCGAGACCGCGTCCACGGATGAAGACCGGGCCCGGCACGTTCACCTGCACATTCAAGTTGTAGACCGGCCCACCGCCACCACCACTGCCAGACCCGGAGTCCTTCTCGGTCACGACAAGACCGGCGCGCTCCCGGGTCAGGAAAACGTCGGCCGGCTCACCGATATGGGTTATGTTGGGGATCGCGCCGCCGTAGCCGAGGCTGCCTTCGGGGATCTGGACCTCGGTGCGTCCGACGTTGATGCGTCCGTCAATCGTCGCTCCGCCGGTCAGCGGACCAGTGACCGAAACCCTGCCGCCGAGCGAGGTACGATAGAGCAGCGGGTCGGTGAGGACGAATTCGTTGAGAGTCGCCTGAAGGTCGGCGTTCATGGTGTCCAGTTGCAGCGAGCCCTGCGCCCCGAGGCTGCCGCCGTCCGGACCGTTAGCGCTGGCGTCGAGCTGGAGCGACTGGCCGTTCAGGTTCACCTGCACGTTGATGCCGTCCAGACCGCGCGGCGTGCCGGGGTTGGTGAGCCGTGCACCATTGATCGTGACGGTGCCCGAGACAGCGTCCAGCGACGGCGGGCCATTGACGGCAAGATCGAAATTGGCCGTTCCGAGTATGGCGGCTGGCTGGATCGCGAGGTTCGCGAGGCCGAGCGGGGCGTTGCCGTTGACAGACAGCTCGAGGGTCGAGAAATCGCTGGCGACAGTGCCGCCGATGGCCGTGGAGGCGCCCTGCGGTCCGCTGGTCGTCAGGTCCACGGTGTAGCCGTTGTCCTGCTGGCGCACGCTGCCCGTGGCCTCGACGCCGCCGGTGACACCGGGCGCGAAGGGCGACAACGAGGGCACCGAGAGGGCGAGGTCGAGCGCCGTCGCCGCGTTGCCAACCTGGCCGTTGACCGTGGCCGTGGTGTTGTACGGGCCGCCCGCATCGACAGCCACGTTCCAGGCACCGGCCTCGGCCTCGCTCGCGGTGCCGCTGAGCGAGAGCGGTCCGGAGATGCTGCCGGCGAGCGGCGCGACATTCGGCATCGCGGCTTCGAACGACAGCTCGGAGGCGCCGTTTCCGTAAGTGCCGCCGGCGGAGACGGTGCTGCTGTAGGGGCCGGTCGCATCGACCGCGAGATCCCAGGCACCATCTTCTGCCTGCGCGGCCGAGGCATCGGCGCGCAGGGCGCCGGTGATGCCCGGCGCAAAGGGCGAGACGTCGGGCACGGCAATGCTCAGGTCCACGTCCGTGCCGATGCTTCCCACCGCGCCGGCGATCCCGGCGGTCGCACCGTTCGGGCCGTCCACGTCGAAATCGACATCCCAACGGCCATCGCCGATTTCCTTCGCGGTGCCGCTCGCATCGAGCGGACCGGAGAGCTGCGGAACCAGCGGCGAGAGGTCGGGCACGGAAACATCGAGCGACAGATCGCTCTGACCGCCACCGACCACGCCATCCACCGAGGCTTCCGCATCGAGCGGCCCGCCGGCGTTGAAATCGATCTGCCACAGGCCTTCGCCTGCGTCGGTCGCCGTGCCCTCGGCACGGACCGGGCCGGAGAGGCTCGGCACCAGAGGCGCGATGTCGGGCAGGCCGGCGCTCAGGGTGATCTTGCCAGGCTGATCGGGTTCGATGTTGCCGCCCAGATCGAGTTCGGCATCGTAAGGGCCGGTACCGCCGAACTGGAACTGCCAGCCGCCGGTGTCGGTCTCGGCTGCGTTTCCGGAAAGGTTCACCGCGCCTTCATGGCCGGGGACGAGCGGGGCGATGTCGGGCAGCGACAGGTCGAGCGACACGTCGGTCTCGCCCGGGGCGTAGAGCCCTTCGACCGCGGCGGCGAGGTCATAGGGACCGCCGACATCAAGATCGAGGTCCCAGGCACCCGCGGCTCCGGTCTCTGCCGCCTGGCCCTTCACGCTGACGGGGCCGGTATGACCGGGCACCAGCGGCGCGATATCGGGCAGCGACAGGTCGAGCGTCACGTCGCTCTCCCCGGATTTCACCCGGCCGTCAACGGTGCCGGTCAGATCCCACGGGCCGTCAAGGTCGAGGCCGACCTGCCAGTCGCCGGCGGCCTCCTCGCGCGCGTCGCCCGAAAGCGTCAGCGCACCTTCCTGGCCGGGCATGACCAGGCCGATGTCGCTCAGCGCGGCGGTGAAACCGATGTCGGAGGTACCGCCTCCGACCGCCCCCTGGGCATCCGCGGTGATCGCGCGGCTGCGCAGCTCGAACTTTTCGAGCGTGGTGCCGGCGGTGTCGCGACGCACGGCCGTGGAAAGCGTGACCGGTTCGGTCAGCAGCCGGTCGGCCGTTTCCTGACCGATCGACAGTCCGTCGCCTTCGAGGTCGAGCGCGATATCGAACTGCCCGCCCAGCACGTCGGCCGAGCCGGTGAGGTCGGCAGTGACCTGGCCTGTGAGCGTCTGGCCCGAGATCGTGGAGAAGCGGGACAGGTCATCCGCCCGCAGGCTGGCCTCGCCGTCGACCTGCATGCTCCGGCCTTCGGTCTGCAGATCTCCGGCCACTGTCAGGCCGTAATCCGCACCGTTGACCTGGAGGCTGGAGATGCTCAGCGGCGCGCCGTCTTCCCAGGCGAGGACAGCCACGCCATTCAGTGCGTCGCCCACCGCCTGGGCCAGGGCGGCGTCCGCCAGCAAGAGTTCGGCAAGGTCGAACTGAATGTTCGCGGTCACGGCGCGGGGCTCGGTGGTGATCGTCCCCTCCCCGTTCAGATCGAGACTGCCAAGCGTCGCGGCTTCCGTCTCGAGCCCGGCGAGATCGGCCTCGAGCGTCCAGCGGTCGCTGGTGGCGGAGTCGAACGCCGCGTCGAGGGTCACCTCACCGACGAAGATCCCGGGGCCGGAAACCGGAAGGCGCAGGGCGGTGCCGTCCCGGTTCGCCATCGTGCCGTCTAGGGCGAAGGCTTCCGGCAGACCGTTGGCGCCGATCCGGGCGCTGCCTTCCAGGGACAGGCTCTGCGCGGCGAGCGTGAGTTCGGACAGGTCGATCGCGCCCTCGGCGCTCCGGTTGCCACGGGTCGCGAGGCGGATGTCCTCGCCGAAGAAGTCGTGGAACTCAGCCGGCAGGAGGGGGGTGATGTCGCCCCCGATATCGGCCGCGAAATCGGTGCTGCCAGCGTCGGTGCCGGTCAGCGTCACGGTGCCGGCGATCCGGTCCTGGTCGTCGGTGCGCAGGGCGATGTCGGCGGCGAAATCGCTTAGCGGGCCGGCCCCCTGGACCGACAGATCGAGCGATGGCGCGCCGGGCAGGTTGATCAGGTTGCCGACCAGTCCGCCAGGCTCTTCCTTCAGCGCGAGGTCGAGCGACAGCTCGCGGCTCTCGTTGGCAAAGGCGCCCTGAAGCGAGATTGTGTCGGAAGGCCCGTCCAGCCGTTCGGTGCGAATGTCGACGCTGCCGTCGCCGCCTGCCAACTGGACCGAGCCGTCGAGCGAGAGCACCGCGGCCTCACCGAGAAGCGCCTCGCCCAGTTCCGCGCGTGCGATCGCCAGCTTGTCGACGCGGATCGCGACCGGCAGTTCCGGCAGCGAGAAACCGGACGCCTCGGCGCTCGGCGCATCGGGCACGGCGGTATCCGGCCCGGGGATCGGCTTGCGCACGACGATCAGTTCTTCCGCCGACAGCTCCGACACCGAAAGGTTGCCACGCAGCAGCGCGGCGCGGCTCCAGTCCAGAACGGCCCCGCGCAGGATCAGCCAGACGCCGTCGTCATCGGCGATGGTCAGCTCGCCGAGGCGGGCCTGACCGGCCAGAAGCCCCTCGAACGCGCTGATGGAGACCTCGCGGCCAGCGCTGGACAGCTTGTCCTGCAGGAAACGCTGGATGAAGCCCCCGCCGTCGTCCTGCGCCCCGGCCGGGGCGGCGACGAACAGGATCAGGGCGGTCGGGGCGGCGTAGCGAACGAACGTCATCAGAATGCCTGCCCGATACCGATGTAGAGTTGCACGGCGTCGGCATCGTCGGGCCCGCCGTCGATCGGAGTCGCGATATCCACGCGGATCGGGCCGAAGCCGGTCTTGTAGCGCACGCCGATGCCGCCGCCGCTCATCCAGCTGCCGGAACCGTCATAGAATTCCTCGGCGCCGACGTACCCAGCGTCGATAAAGCCGACGACGCCGATGTTGCCGCGCACATAGCTGCGGATCTCGCCCGAGAGCGCGACATAGGAGCGGCCACCGATGATTGTGTCGTCGATTTCTCCGGTGCCGAGCGACTGGTAGGGCTGGCCCCGGACCGAACCGCCGCCGCCGGCGAAGAACAGGTAGTCCGCCGGCGCTTCGGAAATCTCCGGACCATAAAGGCTGCCGAACTGCATGCGCCCGGCCAGCACCGTGTTGCGCTTCTCGCCGAAGCCCCAGTAGGTCCGTGCGTCGAGCTCCAGAAGGCCGCCATTGGGCATGTCGACGATGCCGGCGAAAGGCGTGAGCGTGGTGTCGACGAAGAAACCCTGCGTAGCGTCGAACTCCTCGTCGCGCGTGTCCCATTCGAGGTTCAGCGGAAAGGACACCAGCTGGTAGTCGCGCTCGCCGAACGCATCCTCGACGGAGCTGGCGCGGTAGTTGAGGCCTGCCGTGAGCTCGAACGTGTCCGAGACAATCCAGGTCACGCCGCCGCCGATCTCGGCCGTGTCGGCAAGGTAGCCGGGTTCGTCCTCATGCTCGATGTAGCCGCCGAAGAACAGGTCGGTATCCGGGCGGAACGTCGCCGGGCGGCGCAGCACACCACTGAGTTTGTAGTCGACGCCGTTATTGGCGACGGAGGTGCCGATGTTCTGGATATCGAGGTCGAAGCGCAGGTTCTCCGCCCCGCCGAGCAGGTTGCGGTGCATCCAGTAGGCATTGAATCGCCCGCCTTCCTGGGTAGTGATCTCCGCGCCGGCACCGATCCGCCGCCGCTTGTCCTCCAGTACCTCCGCCTCGATGGCGAGCTGGTCGCCGGGACCGACCGCTTCGGCCTCGCGCAGAGAGACCGAGCGGAACGCGCCCGAGCGGCGCAGGCGCTCGGCGGCGTCGTTTACCTCTTCTGGACTGTAGACCTCGCCGGTCGGAATCCCCGCGATCGCGACGACCCGCTCCGTACGAACGCGCTGGTTGCCGCTGACGACAGTCGGGCCGAAGCGCAGTCGCGGGCCGGGATCCATCGTCAGGCGGGAGGAGATCGTGGAACTGCCGTGGTTCGCGGTGACGTCTTCGGAAGCAAGGTCGACCTTGGCATGGCCGGCATTGCGCCAGGCGGAGGTTGCCGAGCGCGCCGCGTCGCTGATCATCGAGGCTTGGGCGATCTCGCCGCGCGCGTAGCCTTCGGGGATCTCGGTCTCGGGCGCGAGCGGGCCGACGCTGGCCTCGGAGAACTTGAAGACCGGTCCGGGCCGCACCGTGATCACCGCGTTGCGGATGTTCGCCGGTGCGTTGAGCGGCGAGATGTCTGCGGCTTCGCGCCCGTCGAGCGTCACGTTGATGACGCCGCCGTAGAAGCCCTCTCCGTAAAGAACGGAGATCATCTGCTTGTATTCCGCGCGGGCGGTGGCGAGCACTTCGGAGCTGGTCGGCGGCTGCGGCGCTTCCTGGTTGCGATTCCAGAACCGTTTCCGCTGCGCCTGTTTCTCCGCCGCCTGCTGCTCATCGAGCGCGCGCACCAGCTTGGAGGCGCCTTCAAGCTGCTTCTGCAGATCCTCGTCGCCCCCGACCACATTCACGGTGACGGTTTCGAGCGCGGCCGTTGGCAGAGCAGTCAACGCCAGAAGCGTTGCGGCGCCAATCGGTTTCAAGAAGAGCTTAGGTTTTCTCATGGCGCCCATTCCTAGCCTGTGCCAGACCGGCTTGCCAATGCTGGCGCGGCGGCGTCGTCGGGGTTTCGCGCATTCTTGTTACAGCGATACAACATGCGGCGTCGAGCCGGATTGTTGCCGTTACGTCCTTCTCCGGCCCACCGTTGCGGAGCCGCTGCAACCGATCCGTTCGATGCCCGCCGCATCACCGCCTATTGTGGAACCACGACAGTTACGCCACGATATCTTGGCGAGTCGCGCAGGTCAGCCCGGGGGACGACATGGCCGGATACACGATTACCGTGGCGCAGCAGAAGGGCGGGTCGGGCAAGACGACCGTTGCCGTCAATCTGGCTGTTCATCTTCTGGACGCAGGCCATTCCGTTGCGGTGCTCGATACCGACCCGCAGGGGTCGATGGGGCGCTGGTTCATGACCCGTAACGAGGCGACGGGCGGCGCGCCGGGCCTGGATTTCTCCACCGCCTCGGCATGGGGCGTGGGCTATGAATGCGACAAGCTCAAGCGAACCAATGACTTCGTGATCGTCGACACGCCCCCCAAGGCCGACAGCGACCTGCGCCCTGCCCTGCGCGAAGCGGACCTGGTAATCGTGCCGGTCTCCGCCAGTCAGCTCGACCTCTGGGCCACCGAAGCGGTGCTGGAACTGGTCGAGCGCACCCGCAAACCGGCGCTGACGGTTCTGAATCGGGCCCGCACCGGCACCCGGCTGACCGCCGACATCGTCGAGCAGATGCGCGGACTGGAGGCGCCGGTGGCCGAGACCATCCTCGGCAACCGGGTGGTCTTTGCCGAGGCGCTCGGCCTGGGCTTCGGCGTCACCGAACGGCAGCGCCGCGGAGCCGCGGCCGGAGAAATCGCGGCGCTCGCCGCGGAAATCGCCGGGATGCTCGAAGCCTGACCGATGTACACGCGGCGCGCCCGGTTTGCAGGCGTCGCGCAACCAGGGGCCCCGCTGACTGAGGTTTCCCGGCCACGCCTGCCCTTCCACACGCATCCAGAGGCTGGCCAAGCGGGGCCGGGCCGTGTCACCTGCGGCCAGCCAAGGCATTGTAAAGACCGCATCAGCGATGAAATTCTCCATCATCACGGCCACGTTCGACCGCGAAGCAACGGTCGCCGACGCCATTCGAAGCCTGCAGAGCCAGACCTACGCCGATTACGAGCATCTCGTGCAGGACGGCGGTTCGCGCGACGGCACGATGGCCATCGTCGAGCGGATGGCCGACCACCGGACCAGGGCGGTCTCGGAACGCGACAGCGGCATCTACGATGCGCTCAACCGCGCCACCGCTCGGGCCAGCGGCGATGTCATCGGGCTCCTGCATTCGGACGACTTCCTGGCGAGCGACCGGGTGCTCGAGCTGGCCGCCGCCGCCTTTGCGGACCCGGAGGTGGACGCCGTCTTTGGCGATCTCCACTATGTCCGCAAGGACGACCCCGACCGCGTGGTCCGCAACTGGGTGTCCGGCGCCTTTACGCCCGCCCGGCTCAAGGCCGGCTGGATGCCACCGCATCCCGCGCTCTTCCTGCGCCGCCGGGTGGTCGAGGCGCGTGGCGCCTACGACACCAGCTTCTCCATCGCGGCGGATTACGATTCCGTCCTGCGCTACTTCAGCCAGCCGGGGTTCCGGGCGGTCTATGTGCCCAAAGTGTTCGTCAAGATGCGCGTCGGCGGCGAGAGCAACCGCTCGGTCGAGCGGGTGATGCGCAAGAGCCTCGAGGACTACCGCGCGTTGCGAAAGAACGGGGTCGGCGGTATCGGGGTCCTGGCACGCAAGAACCTGAGCAAGGTCGGGCAGTTCTTTTAAGGGATTTTGGGACGCATGACGAAGAAGGCACTCATCACCGGCATCACCGGGCAGGACGGATCGTATCTCGCGGAGTTCCTGCTCGAGAAGGGCTACGAGGTGCATGGCATCAAGCGGCGCGCATCGATGTTCAACACCCAGCGGATCGACCACATCTACCAGGACCCGCACGAGCCGAACCCACGGCTGAAGTTGCACTACGGCGACCTGAGCGACACCTCGAACCTCACTCGCATCCTGCGCGAGGTGGAGCCTGACGAGGTCTACAACCTCGGTGCGCAGAGCCATGTCGCGGTGAGCTTCGAGGCGCCGGAGTACACCGCCGACGTCGACGCCATCGGCACGCTGCGGCTGCTGGAGGGGATCCGCTTCCTCGGGCTGGAGAAAAAGACGCGCTTCTACCAGGCCTCGACCTCGGAACTCTACGGCCTCGTTCAGGAGATCCCGCAGAAGGAGACGACGCCGTTTCACCCGCGTTCGCCCTATGCCGTCGCCAAGCTCTATTCCTACTGGATCACGGTGAACTACCGGGAGGCCTACGGGATGTATGCCTGCAACGGCATCCTCTTCAACCACGAGTCCCCGCGCCGCGGGGAGACCTTCGTGACCCGCAAGATCACCCGCGGCCTCGCCAACATCGCCCAGGGCCTCGAGGATTGCCTCTACATGGGCAACATCTCGGCGCTGCGCGACTGGGGCCACGCCAAGGACTACGTGCGGATGCAGTGGATGATGCTGCAGCAGGACGTGGCTGAGGATTTCGTGATCGCCACCGGCGTGCAGTATTCCGTGCGCGACTTCATCACTTGGTCGGCGGCCGAACTCGGGATCGAGATCGCGTTCTCCGGCGAAGGCGAGAGCGAGATCGGCACGGTCGTCGCCGTGACCAGCGACATGGCCCCGGCGGTGAAGCCCGGCCAGGTCATCGTCCGGATCGACCCGCGCTACTTCCGCCCCGCAGAGGTCGAGACCCTCTTGGGCGACCCGACCCGCGCCAAGGAGCGGCTCGGCTGGGAGCCGCAGATCACCGTCCAGGAGATGTGCGCCGAGATGGTGGCGGAAGACCTGAGATCCGCCCGCCGCCACGCCCTGCTGCGCGAACACGGCATGGACATGCCGGTGTCGCTCGAACTCTGAGGGAAACGAGATGAAGACCTTTCTCGCCGGTCACCGCGGCATGGTCGGCTCTGCCATCCATCGCCAGATGCTGGCGGCCGGCACGCCGGCGCAGCAGATCCTGACCCGGACCCACGCGGAGCTCGACCTGACCGACCAGGCGGCGGTGCGCGCTTTCTTCCGCGACGAGACGCCGGATCAGGTGATCCTCGCCGCGGCCAAGGTCGGCGGCATTCACGCCAACAATACCTACCCAGCGGAGTTCATCTACCAGAACCTGATGATGGAGGCCAATATCATCCATCATGCCTACGAGGCCGGGGTGCGCCGGCTGCTGTTCCTCGGCAGCTCCTGCATCTACCCCAAGATGGCGCCGCAGCCGATGGCCGAGGACGCGCTGCTCACCGGCACGCTGGAGCCCACCAACGAGCCCTACGCCATCGCGAAGATCGCGGGTATCAAACTGTGCGAGAGCTACAACCGGCAATACGGCGTCGACTACCGGTCCGTGATGCCGACGAACCTCTACGGCCCGGGAGACAACTTCCACCCGTCCAACAGCCACGTCCTGCCGGCACTCATGCGGCGCTTCCACGAAGCGGCCCGCGAGGGTGCGGAAGAGGTCGTGATCTGGGGGTCGGGCACACCGCGGCGGGAGTTCCTGCACGTCGACGACATGGCCCGCGCCTCGCTCTTCGTGCTCGGGCTGGACCGGGAGACCTACACGGCCAACACCGACCCGATGCTGAGCCACATCAATGTCGGCACCGGGACGGACATCAGCATCGCGGATCTGGCGGGGATGGTTGCGGGCGTCACAGGGTTTCAGGGCCGCATCGTCTGCGACCGCAGCAAGCCGGACGGAACGCCGCGCAAGCTGATGGACGTCTCCCGGCTCGCGCAGATGGGCTGGCAAGCCCAGATCGCGCTGGAGGCCGGCATCCGCGAAACCTACGACTGGTACCTGGAGAACGCGGCCGACCTCAGGATCTAGGGCGCAAGGCGAAAGGGCGGCGCGACGTGCCGCCCGCTCCGGTCGTCAGCGTGCGCCGTAACCGGTCAACATTACGAGGATCGTGCGCACGGCGATGTAGAGGTCCAGCCGCCCGGAGGACGTCTCGACATAGATCTGGTCGTAATGCGCCTTGATCTCGGTCGCCTCGATCCCCTCGGCATAGCCGGACTCGATCTGGGCGAGGCCGGTGATCCCCGGCTTCACCTTGAAGCGATAGTTGTAATGCGGGATGACCTTGGCGAAGTGCTTCGCGTGGGAGGCCGAATCCGGGCGCGGCCCGATAACGCTCATGTCGCCGCGCAGCACGTTCAGGAAGTTGGGAAGCTCATCGATGCGGTAGGTCCGCAGGAATTGTCCCAGAGGGGTGATCCGATCCTGTTCCAGGGCCCCGTCCGCCTTGCGCATCTGCGACTCGTCGACGGGAATCATCGTCCGGAACTTCCACATCCTGAATTCGGTGCCGTTCTTGCCCATGCGGGTCTGCCGGAAGAACAGCGGCCCCGGGTTGAGCAGCGGGTTCAGGATCAGGAGAACAAGCGCGACGACCACCATCAGGGAAATGCCGGTGAGGGCCAACACTTTGTCAAATATGAATTTTCCAACCTTGAAACGCAGACTCCAGTGAGTAACGTCGGTCTGATCTTCGGTATAGAAGTGCTGGCTGGGACCCTGGAAGATCCTCGGAACCGAAAGTGCAACCGCGTGCTGTCTCATAAAAATCCCCGAATAATCCTAACGCCGCATTTCCTCGGCGATTCTCAAAAACCTTTAAAACCCGGCAATACGTTGACGATTTTCAGAGTTTTGTTAGCAAACCGATGTTGACGGGTAAATGACACCTCGGCGCACCACAGTGGACTTGTTGCAAAATGAATGGGCAGCCACCGCATCCGAATGCAACGGACGGGGGACTGCCTGATTTTTGTGCGAGGTCGGTCCGAGTATCGGGCCCGACGCCGGGATCTCAATGTCAGTCCGCGAGGATGACGTTGGTGCCGTCGATCGTCCAGTCGGCGATGTAATCCGCCGGGACCGGGATGAAGGTCGACAGCGCCTCGAAGGCATCCTTGATGCTGGTGGACAGATACAGGATGTCGCCATCGGCAACTTCGAACGACTTGGCCGCGAACAGCGACTCGGGCTGGGTCAGATCGAATCGGAAGATGGTCGGCACCGTCGGCGCCGTGAACCTATAGGTCTCGATCCCGAGCTGGCTCAGCGTGCTGGTCGGCACGTCCCGATAGAGGAACACGCCCGACCGGTCCGCCTGCCGGTTGGCAAGCCCCTCGCCATTGCCGAGAACATCGACGACCGTGCTGTCCGGCTCGTTCATCAAAAGCGTTGCGTTCTTCGTCCCGCCCGAGCCGAGGATGGTGATCCTGTTCTCGGGGGTCTCCACCTCGATGACGTCGTTGGTGCGGACGTAGATGTTGAGATGCGGGTTCGAAAGCACGTCGCGCATCAGCGCGCTCTGGGTCACGCCGTTGCGGCTGACCTTGACGCTCAGGTTCTCGGAGCGTTCGACCGGGCCGCCGGCGGCGGAGATCATGTCCAGTAGCCGCAGGTTGGACTCGTCGATCGCGTATTTCCCGGGCACGCCCACCTGCCCCACGACCGAGACCTTGGCGCTCTGCCGGTCCGAGATGCGCACGATGGCGGCCGGATCGACCAGCACATCGCTGAGCATCCGGGTGAGGGTGTTCTCGAACTGCTGCACCGTCATGCCCTGCGCCTTGATCCTGCCAAGCGGCGGAACGCGCACCATGCCGTCGCTGCTCACCTCCTGCGGAACTAGGGTGGTCTGGGAGATCGGCGAGATCGACGCCGTGGTGAAATCCATGAAGCCTGTCTCGGCCGTGCTGACGATGGATATCTCCAGCACGTCGCCCCGGCCGATCACCACCCCGGCCGGAGAACCTACCGGATGAAAGCCGCGCGCCTCGTCGGCGCGCCGGGCGTGGGTCACCGACGTGGCGATGCCGCGGTCGACATTGATGAGTACATAGGGAGCATCGTTGACGGCGGCGTCGTTCTTGGCGCGGCCGACGACAACATCCGTTCCGTGGAGAATGGCGCGGGAACTTGGCCCACCGCCACCGCATCCGACCAGCGCGATGCAACTGGCCAGGACAATTCCGTTTGCCCGAATCACCTCGATATCCTCAATTTGAGTTTTTTGTTTATTTCTCGGGAATTGCCTGCCTCAATTCAAGTGACAGCCAAGTGACGCTTCGGCAAGTGCGCCATTTTTGCACGGCAAGGGACTGCGTGAATCAGGGCGAAAAGCCGTTTGCGAGTTCGGCCGCGTCGTGGTCATGTATCCTTCATTACAACCTATGCCACTGACCGCCCGACCCACCGCTAGATCTGCGAGAAGATGCCTGCCTCCCGATCCCTGTCCCTCGCCCCCGTCGCCAGCCTCGCCGTGCTGGTCTTTGCCGCCTGGCAAGGCGTGTCGACCCTCGGAGACACGCCGGCATTCAACCGGGAGCTGCGCGTGGAGGCCCCCTATGGTGGCACGCGCCCGATCCTGACGGCTACGATGTACGACACCGCAGGATACCTCTACCAGATGGGGTACGGGGAGGCGCATTTTATCGCGAACGCCCTCATGCAGGGGGCAGACCTGTCGACGATCACGGTGGACACGATGCGCGAGCACACCGCTCGCGCCGCCTCGCTCGCCGAAGCGAGCCTTGAACTGAACCCTGCGAGTGCGCACGCTTGGCAATTGCTTGCCGAGAGCCTGCGCGGCACGCGGCAGCCTGAACGCGGGCTCGAGGCGTTCAGATTGTCCTATGAACTCGCACCCTACTCCTCGTCGCTGGCATCCAGACGGCTGCGTTTCGCGGCCGGCCAGAGCGAGGAGGCGGTATCCGATCCGCAGATCCGGGCCGGCATCGAAAGAGACGTGGAAACTGTCCTGACATTCCGGCCCCAGCAGATCGACGCTGCAAGGGAATCTTTCCCGGAGATCGTCGATACCGTCGAGGCCCGCATCCCGACCGCCGAGTGAATGCCGGGCTTGCGCACCGGTGGACTTGGCTCACCTCGTCGGGACGCGGCGATGGACGCCAGTGCAATGCACGATCCAATTGGTCTTCATGAACAGGCGTCACGTGGACGCCCCCCGGGTCCGCCGGAGCCGAGGCTTGGTCTGCGCCAGTTCCCCCTGACCACTCGCACCACTCAGCGAGCGCCAAGCCACCGCTCAACTCGCGGCAGTGCTACGCTCGCTTTCTGCAATGGTTTCTCGCCAGCGCAACGCGAGCATGGGCCAATGTACGGCGCCTCCGGCGCGTTGTGCCAGCGCCGTCGCCTCGGGAATGAATTCCGCAATAGCGACCGCGTAGCTGGTTCGTGCGCGCATCGCGTCGAGCCAGGTGGCGATCATAGGGAAGTCATCGGTCCAGAGTCCGGAGAATCCCAGCCTGTCCAGCCTGTCGATGTAGGAAACGAGTCCGATATCGGCGAGGCCGAAAGCGGGGCCCGATACCCAGGCGCCACCACCGATATGCTCGCTCATGTCCTCGAATGTTCGCAGAAGGTGTCGCAAGGCTTGCGCAACGTGGTCTGACTTCAACGCATTTGCGTAGAGATCGCGTCGCTTGGCGCGGAGTACGGGATCAGGCATCCGGCTGATCGCAGCTTCGATCTCCTTGAGGGACTTCGTCTCCAGAGCCTTGTCTCGCATGAAGGTCGAGAAGGAGAGCGTGTTGATTGCGGCATGCACAGCCAGGCAGCGCAACAGCCAGTGCCGGACGCGCATTTCAAGCCCGGGGTCGTCCGGCATGAACGCGCTGCCATTGTAGGTCTTGTCGAGATACTCGGCGATCAGGCTCGACTCCACCAGGACAAGATCCCTGTCGATCAGTGTCGGCACCACGGCCTCGGGGTTCAGACGCATATATGCCGGTGCGAATTGATCGCCCTTTTGCAGATCCAGCATCTGGCTTTCATAGTCGAGCCCGATCTCGGCGAGAGCCACGCGCACCTTCTGCGAGCATACGCTGGTCGGTCCGTGATACAGTTTCCGCATCAGAAATTCTCCATTGATATCTGGCCGTTTCCCGTCAGGAAATAGTCCGCCTCACCCAGGTGCGGCTCATGCTTGCAACGGCGCCTAGGCCCGCGATCGCGGCGGCGGCGGCCATGGCATCGATCGACGCCGTCGGTCCCGACAGCAGCGCGAACGCGGCGATTGCCGTTCCGACGGCGCGGCCGAATTGTCGCGCAACGGAAACCGATCCGCTGGCCGCCGCGCTTCGCTCCCGTGGCGCGGCCAGCATGATCAAACGGTTGTTCGGCGTCTGGAATATTGCGAAACCCATGCCGCAGATCGCGAAGGGGATGGCGATGCTGGCCGCGGTCGGCGTTGCGTCCATACCGGAGATCAGTAGAAACCCAATCGCCAGAACCGCCAAACCTGCCGCCCCTGTGTGCCCTGCGGGAAACCGGTCAGAGAAGCGGCCGATCAGCGGAGCCAGAATTGCCGTTGCGGCCGGCCAGACGCTGAGCGTGACGGCCATCTGCAATTCACCGAACCCGGCGCCGTAGAGCAGGTAGAAAGGCAGCAGGATGAACCCGAGGGTCTGTGCCGTGAAAGCGCAGATCGATGCGACGATCGACAACGCGAAAACGGGTCTTGCGAGAAGATCTGTCGGGAAGACTGGGGCCGCAGCGCCGCGCGATCGCGCAAGAACCGCCACAAGCGCCAACGCAAAGATCGCGGCAGCCGACAGGAGCACCGTCGCGGACCATCCGTTCGCCAGGCCGTTGATCACGACAAGCGCAGCCGTCAACAATGCGGCTACCAGTACAGCCCCCAACAGATCGAATTTTCCGCCTGATGGCGGCACCCGCGGGAGCGCTATACTGCCGGCCACGAGGGCGATCAGGCTCATCACGACAAGCAACCCGAATACCGCCCGCCAGCTCGCCACCGTAAGGATCAGCCCGGACACGGCCGGCCCGAGCGACGACGCGAGCGCGACCGTCGTGGCCATCAGGCCGATCGCGGTCCCCAGGCGCGCATCGGAACAGACGGTGCGCAGCAGGGCAAGGCCGAGGCTCATGGCGCCGGCGGTGCCTATCGCCTGCAGCCCGCGCGCAGCAACCAATGCCGGAAAGTTCGGCGCGAGCATGCAGGCCATGGTCGCCGTTGCGAACACCGCGAGCGAGGTGAGGTAGACCTTGCGATAGCCGACAACGCCTCCCAGGGAAGCCATTGGCAGAAGCAGCGCAACGATTACCAGTTGCGCCGAGCCCATGACCCAGGTCGATGCTGTGGCCGGGACCGCGAAGTCCCGGGCAATGGCAGGCAACGTGACACTGACAGCCATGCTTTCGAGCACCGTTACACTGACCGCGCACATCAGGGCGGCGAGCGCCAATGCGGCCTTTCTGCCTTCATGCTGATCCTGCGCTGCGGTCACGCTTTGAGGATCGCAACGTCATCGGGACGAACAACGACACCGATCTTGTCGCCCACGCCCAATGGCTGATTGGGGTGAACGCGCGCGACAATGTCCGAATTGCCCAGCCGGACCCGGCATTCCACCGAGTCACCCAGAAAAACCGTCTCAAGCACTTCACCGGCGGCGGCATCCTCCGAGCCGTGAGAAACCAGCGTGACGTTTTCGGGGCGAACAGCAATCGTCACGTCTTTTCCGACCGGAACGTCGGAGGGTGACGCGAACCTGATCTGCCCCCACTCGGTCTCTATCCGGCCCGGTCCGGCGCCATTTGCAATGGCCCCGACCTTTCCGGACGCGAAATTGCACTGACCGATGAAGCTGGCCACGAAGCGCGAATTCGGATGTTTGTAGATCTCGACCGGCGAAGCTTCCTGCACAATCTCGCCATCGCGCATCACCGCAACGCGATCGGCCATGGTCAGCGCCTCTGTCTGGTCGTGGGTGACGTAGAGCGCGGTCATGCCTAGCCGCTTAACGAGGTTGCGCAGTTCGAGCCGTGTTTCCGCGCGAAGCTTGGCGTCGAGGTTCGACAGGGGTTCGTCGAACAGCACGACCGTCGCCTCCCGCACGATCGCTCGCGCCAGTGCCAACCGTTGCTGCTGTCCGCCGCTGAGAAACGGCGCGGGACGGCTTTCGTAGCCGGAGAGCTGGACGAGTTCCAGCGCCTTCCCGACCCGCGACACGATCTGCGCCTCGTCGATCCTGGGACGCATCTCGCGGAGCGGAAAGGCGACGTTCTCGAACACTGTCAGGTGCGGCCAGATCGCATAGGACTGAAACACCATTCCGATGTCACGTTTGTGCGTGGGCACCGCCAGCCCCCTATCCGAATCGTGGACAACCGTGTTGCCGATCGAGATGCGCCCGCTTGTCGGCCGCTCCAGCCCGGCCAGACACCGCAGAGTGGTTGTCTTGCCGCATCCGCTCGGTCCAAGCAGCGTGTAGAATTCTCCGGCGTCAACGGAAATGCTGACCCCTCGGACCGCATCCACCACGCCCCTGTCGGACTCGTAGCGGACCCGAAGATCCTCGATACTGATCATAGCGCTCCTCCGCGTTGACCACCAAACCCGAACAGGCGCAGGCCCAGAGCGAGTGCGAACATGAATCCCATGAGCATGATCCCGACGGCTCCTACCGAGCTGATATTGCCGTTGTCCCAAAGCGACCAGATCATGACTCCCAGCACCTCGTTGCTGCCGCCTTGCGAAAGGATCAGCGGCAAGCTGATGAACCGAACGCTCAGCATCGCCACGTAGATCCAGATCCCAACCAGCGTGGGAAGCAGGAGCGGGCCGAAGATCCGCAATGCGATCCGCCAAGGCGGTGCGCCGGAAAGTTTCGCCGCATCTTCGAGATCGGGATGCACCTGTATCATCGCAACGCTCATCGCGCGCACGGCATATGAAAGAAAGAGGATCGTGAAGCCCAGCACGAGGGCGTATATCGAGCCGAATGTGCTTGCGCCCGTGATCGCGTCGAACTGCATCAGAAGCCAGAAGAGGGCGAGCCCCAGCACGATCCCGGGAATGGAATGCGGCAGGAAGGACAGCATGTCGAGCGCATAGCGTCCGGCGAAGCGGGTGCGCACGATGATGTAGGCCACAATGAACGACACGAGGGTGACGCAGGTCGCCGACATGAGGGTGACATAGATCGTGTTGAACAAGGTCTGGGCGACCCGAGGCTGATTGAAGACCGCGATGTAGTGCTTGAACGTCAAGCTCGTGAATGCTTCCCAGCTGGGGGGACGCAGGTAATTCACGAGTGACACGTACAGCAACACGAGGAACGGCAGCACGATGGTCACGAACAGGAACAGGAGCGACAACGCGAGCGCGGGCTTCCGCCAATGGCCGAGTCGCACCTGACGAGGCGTGTAGCCCTTACCTGTAATGATCGAATAGCGCTCCGAATGCCGGACCAGCCGGAGGTAGAGGAACGAGATTACAAGCGCGATCGCGAGGTAGAAGACCGCCGCGGCGTTGGCTTGCCCGAACGCCGGGATGGTGCCGATGTTGTCGATCAGGTTGTAGACGCGCGTGCTGAATACATGGAGGTTGACGGGCATGCCGAGGACGCCGGGAACCTCGAAGTTCTCGATTGCAGTGATCGCCTGGAAGATGCTGATGGCAAGGATCCCCGGAAGCAGCAAGGCTATGGTGATCCGCCGCGTTGCACGCAACGGGCTGGCGCCGCTCGCCGCAGCGGCCTCCTCCAGCGAAGGATCCATGCTGCGCATGAGAGGCACCAGCATCAGGAACGCGACCGGAACGAGCCGCAGCCCTTCCGCGAAGATCAGTCCGCCCATGGTGTAGATGTCGAAAAGCGGCGTCGCGCTGCCTGTCATGTCCATATAGGCGCGGTTGATGAAGCCGGATCGCGGGCTGAGCAGCAGCACCCAGGCAATGGCGTGGAGAATGCCCGGGACCGCAATGCCAAGGGGCACGCCGGCATAGATCCACATCTTGCCCGGCATGTCGGACCGCTCCACGAGCCAGGCCAGAACCGCAGCCGTGAAGATTCCGAACACGGTCGCGCCAATAACGTAGATCGCGGTGTTCCAGATCACCTTGTCGATACGTTGCTCGACCCAGACCGCGTAGAAATTCGCGAGCCCCAGGTTGTCGAAGGAGAATTCATTGGGCAACCGCGACAGGCTGAATGCACCCGCAACCAACGAGAAGATAGGCGCGATGACCAACGCCGCGAGGATGATCAGGACGGCCCAGGGGAAAACGCGGCCGATAATGTCCCGCTTGGGAGCGCCGGCAGGTCGCTCTGCATCCATCGGCGTGCTCGTTGTGATGTTGGTCATCGGCTAACTCCGTGTGGTGGCCCCGGGCCGGCATCGGCCCGGGGAGCTCCGTTCAAAGTCTGAGATCGACCTCACTCGGGACCGCCGGCCTGCGCCCAGATCGGGTTCCAGACCTCGTAGACCTTGGGCAGTTCCGTCAGCATGCCATCCAACGTCCGGAGGGCGATATCCTTGCCGGCAAATTCTTCGGCCAGTGGCGCAGCACCTTCGATCTGAAGGTCCTTGTGCACCGGGCCGTCACCGCCAGCTGCAAGACGGACCAACTGGCCTTCCTGGCTGAGCAGCCAGTTGATGAAAACCTTCGAGGAGTAATGGGTCGGCGAGTCGCGGAACATTCCAATGAGGTTGAAGTACTGCGGGACCGGTTCGGGGCAGTGCCACCCGACCGGGGCCCCCGTTTCCATGATTTCGGCTGTCTCGTCGTTCGGCGTCGGCAGACCGACGTCGAATTCTCCGACAAGCGGCAGGTTGATCATGCCGCCGACCCCTTCGGCGCGGAGTTGCGGCTGGAGCGTGCTGAAGAATGCCGGCAGGAACTCGTTGGTCATACGCTCCGGGCCATAGTCGGGATGGGTCCAGAGATTGAGCGTCCAGAGTTGCGCCCGGTTGGCAGCCCCTACCCGCCCGCCTTTCAGCGGAGAATCCTCCGAGACGAGATCCCACCAGGTCGCGGGCAATTCCTCCTCGCTCACGCGATCCTTGTTGTAGATCATGCACCAGGTCGTGTTCTGCATTCCTGAGAAGGTGCCATTCGGTGCGCGCCGATCTTCAGGAATGCCGTCCCACGCCGGCAGGTCGTCGATTTCCGCCAGCGCGTCGGCCTCGACGTAATCCTGCAGGGATCCCTCGAAGCTGACCACGATGTGACGCACCAGCTGGCCAGCCTTGTAGGCAAGAAGTGGCTGGACAGCGCGGGCCGCTCCAGACGTTTCCGTCGCAATGATTTCGATGTCGGGATACCGCGCATTGAACACAGGCAACCACCGCGCGACATGCTCGGAGGCGTCGTTCGTGCTGAAGTCGATCGTGCCTTCGGCCGCCGCCTTCTCCAGCCATTCGGCCGGCACGGCGAGTTCGGTGGCCGTGCTGGCATCCGCCTGTTCGATCAGTGCTTCGCTGATCCCGTTTTCCGACAGAAAGGCGCGCGCCTCATCGGTCATCTGTGCCGATGCCGCCGCCGACATGGCCACAAGCGCCACGACAGAGCAACTCAGCCAACTGGACTTCGAATAAGTTGTCATATTGATTCTCCTCCCTTGGGTCATCCCGTCTCGAGGTCAGCCCGCGATCCGGGTCTCAATTCAGCCCTTTCGGGGCTCCCTCCACCGTCGTCTCCTTCCCTTGTTTGCCGTGCCGTCCGGACTGGGGCCGGCACGAACTTCGATTATCCAGCGAACCCCGTGGCGATCTGAGCCGCCTTGCATGTTTCGCTCTTCGGCGGCGCAATTCCCCACCGGTCTGTCCGGCCCGGAGGCCATGTCCAGTCCTCGGGCATGCCAACCCGATAGGAATCGTCGACCTGGAGGATGTCGGCGGTGTGTTCGACCACGTAGCCTTCGGGGTCGACGAAATAGGCGAAGACATTGTTGCCCGGCCCATGACGCCCGACCCCCCAACCGATCTCGAACCCGTGGTCGCGCATCCGGCCAGACGCGAACATCACGCCTTCGAGTTCCGGCAACAAAAAGGCGACGTGATTCAGCCCCTCAACCGGGGCCTCGGCCAGCACCACGGCATGATGGTCGCTGTTGCACCGCAGGAAGGCCATGGCTTTCGAGCGGTCGCTGAGCCGGAAGCCAAGAACGGTTTCGTAGAATCCCGCGAGCGCGTCGACATCCCGCGTGTTGATGTTGACGTGCGACAAGCGGACGGCCCTGTCGATCTGCTCAGGGCGCAGGTTGCCCGGGGTATCGCCGTGGACAAGTCGCACCACACAGCCGCTCGGGAGGCCGAGATCGATCATCCGTCCGCCCCCCGGACGCGTGGCGGCGGCCGGTCCATCAGATATCGTGCATCCCGCCTGCGCCGCCCGCGCGGCGACATCCAGCATTGCCTCCTCCGACACACAGCGGAAGGTGATGGCGGCAAGGCCGTGTGCGTCTGCGGGCAACAACGCGAGAAGGAACGGATCACCGCCGGTTCCCGAAAAGAAACGTGCATCGCCAGGATGATCGACCGGCTCGAGGCCCCAGACGTCCCGGTAGAAGGCCGTGTGACTTGCCAGGTCCCGGGACAGGAGATCGACGCTGACGATCCCGGAGATCGGAAACCCTGTCGTCAAAGCACGATCTCCGCATCGCCATAAAGATTGCGCTCGACCACCGTGTTGCGGAGTTCGCCGAGCCCGGTTGCGCGGGTCACGACAACGTCGCCCGGCTTGAGAAAAACAGGAGGGGTCCGCCCGTTGCCAACGCCGGCGGGCGTCCCGGTCAGGAGGACGTCGCCGGCATTGAGCGTCATTCCGAAGGAGAGTTCCGCGATCAGCGTGGGAATGTCGAAAGCCATCTGCGCCACGAGAGCGGATTGCATGGTCTCGCCGTTCAGCTCGCATTCGATCCTTACCGCTCCCAGATCCTCGATCTCGTCCGCAGTCACCAGGAACGGGCCAAGCGGCGTCGTCTCGTCGGGGCTCTTTCCGCGCATCCATTGCCCGCCGTGCCGGCGCTGGATATCGCGCTGAGAGATGTCGTTTGCCAGGCAGAAGCCAAAGATGTGCTCATGCGCCCGGCCTGCCGGGATCGAACGCCCCGCGGTGCCGATCACCAGCGCCAGTTCGGCTTCGTAATCCCATTTCCGGGAGCACCGCTCGTCCCACGCAATCTGGTCATACGGTCCGATGATGGCATTCGGCGCCTTGGTGAAGAAGGTAGGCGCTGCCGGCCTGTCCACGTCCTGACCGTCGCGGCGCCCCTTGCCCTCTTCGAAATGATCCCAGTAGTTCCAGCCGGTGCAAAGCACGTCGCGCTTGAAGCGGCTGATTGGAGCGGCGAGTTCCGCCGTTCCCGCCGGTATCCGTCTGCGACCGGCCTCCTGACACGCGCGCTCTGCCGCGGCAAGCCCATCCCGCCCGGCCTCGATAACCGCTGTAAGATCCCGGAAAAGATCGCCGACAAGAACGATTTCTTCGTTGTCAAGAACGCCTGGTTCCGTCGCTCCGCCATTCCGAACGCACGCAAAGCGCATTGCAATCCCCTCCCAAGGCCAGATCACCGGATAATGTCCGTCTGGGAGCAAGCTTGATCCATGATCCATATTCATGTCAACAATGATCGATCAAATGGTCGAAACGTTCCCTTTATGGTTTATTATCTCTAAAATCGTAGGTAGATCTCTCATCAGAAATCGGATCAGGCACATGCACGAGCGACAGATTCTTGACGGACCCGAACCAAAGACGACGCGCACGAGCGTGATCTATGGAGATCTTCGCAGCAGCATTCTCGATGGTTCATTGCGACCGGGCACCAAGCTCAATGTGCGCGACCTCAGCGCACAGTTCGACACAGGGCTGAGCCCGGTTCGCGAGGCGCTGAATCGGCTCGCGATGGAGGGCCTGGCGGATCACACCGACAATCGGGGCTTCTTTGTTCCGCCGGTCAGCGTGCCAGAGCTACAGGATCTCACGCAGGCGCGTTGCTGGATGAACGACCTCGGGATTCGGCGGTCCATCGAATTCGGCGACGCGGGATGGGAAGAGCAAGTCCTGCTAAGCTGTCATCGCCTCTCTCGCACGCCGCGCGACGCCGCAGACGGCTCTCGCGGGCCAGATCCTGCATGGAACGCCGCTCACAAGTCGTTTCACCAGGCCCTTGTATCGGCCTGCGGTTCGAACTGGCTGATCGAAACCTGTAGTCAGCTCTACGACTCGGCCGAACGCTACAGAAGCCTGGCTCGACTGGCAGGCGTTTCCCGCAGCGACCCGCGTGACGAACATCATGAGATCATGACCGCCGCGCTGGACAGGGATGCCGACAGGGCCGCGACGCTCTTGACGGATCACTTTCAGCGGACGGCGCAATTGGTTCAGACCGTCGTGGGAGCGTGGAAAAGTTGACTCAGGACAAACGGCCGACGATCGACGTCGTGATTTGCAGCACGCGGCCCGGACGCATAGGTGATCGGGTTGCTACATGGTTTCACAAGATCGCCGCAGAGGACGGCACAGTCGAGGCGAGGCTCGTCGATATTCGCGATTTCGGCTTGCCCCTGTTCGATGAGCCTCGCCATCCGAAGCTTGGGGAATACCAGCACGAACACACCAAACGCTGGGCGCGCTCGGTCGCGGCAGCTGACGGATTTGCTTTCGTTGCGCCGGAATACAATCACGGGCCGACACCTGCCCTGGTTAACGCGTTGACCTATCTGGGGCCGGAATGGGCATTGAAGCCCGCGGGATTCGTCAGCTATGGCGGACGCTCCGGCGGCCTGCGCGCCGCGCAGCTCACCAAACCCATTCTCAGTGCGCTCAAGATGTATCCGACCAAGAACGGGGTCGTCGTACCAATGGTGAAGACGTTTCTTGACGGCGACAGATTCGTGGGCACCGACGAGCTCGAAAAGGAGGCGCGCGGGCTTCTGAAGGAACTGGCGATCCTTGCGACAGGTCTCGCCCCGCTTCGATCGCAGCGTGTCTGACATGCAAGGCATCGAGGATCGGACTCCCAGGAACAGCGCAAACCGCCAGCGGGGGGCCACCGCACCCGGGTAAAGGACACATTGTGGCGGGCCAAGGCCCGCAGCACCTCGGACCAACCCGCCGGAGGAGCGGCGGTCGGCAAGGCGGGCACGCCAGGCGATCAGAAGGGAGGGGACATCATGAGCCAGATTGGACTGAGCCTGGCGGCTGCGCGACGGGCTTCTGCCGAGAGTGTCATGGTGCCTGTCGCGTTGCGGCGCATGCCCCCGCCGGTCGGCATACCCCCGTTCATCCTCAGCGCGGGGTGCCCGAAGTGCCGACGATGACGTTCTTCGCCTCCATTCTTCCGAACCTGGTCGCGGCTCTGTTTCCCGTCGCGGCGCTCGCGTTCCGGCTTCCTGCCCCTCTCAACTGAAAGGTCAAGAATGAAGACCATCATCGTGCAGCACGAGCTTCCCGACTGGGCCGACTGGTATGTCGACAAACTCTCGGACGCATTCCCCGAGCACCTGTTCCGGGCGGCCCATACCATGGAGGACGCGATGGCATTGGCGCGAGATGCCAATGCATTCGTCGGCATAGGTCCGAAGATGACCTCCGAACTCGTCGCCGCAATGCCTGGGCTCGAGTGGGTGCAGTCGCTAAGCACGGGCGTCGACAACCTGCTGGCGATGCAGGCGCTGCCCGTAACGGTCCCGATCAGCAGGTGCAGCGGTGTTCATGGGCCTCAGATGGCGGAATTGGCCCTCACGTTCATGCTGGCGCTGGCACGGCGCCTGCCCGAGGCGCTGCAGGCGCAGACGACCGGCGCCTGGCACCGTGAGCCGCAACCGCTGCTGCTTGGCAAGACCGTCTGTCTCGTCGGCCTGGGAAGTATCGCCGAGACGCTGGCCCTTTATTGCTCGACTCTGGGCATGCGCGTGATCGGTGTTTCCGGCCGTGGCAACGCCCCGCACGTCGATCGGATCTACCCGCGGGCGCAGCTCGAGCAGGCTGCAGCCGAGGCGGATTTCCTCGTTGTGCTCGTTCCGCTGTCGGCAGAAACCCGGCATATCATCGGGCGGTCCGTTCTGGACGCGATGAAGCCCTCGGCCTTCCTGATCAACATAGCGCGCGGCGGTTGCGTGGACGAGGCCGCTCTTCTCGACGCGCTCCATCGCGGCAGCATCGCAGGCGCTGGCATCGACGTTTTTGAACAGGAGCCGCTGCCCGCCGACAATCCGCTCCGGACAGCGCCAAACGCGATCCTGACCCCCCATATTGGCGGTTTCGCGGACACCTACCACGAGCAGTGTTTTCCCACGGTTCTCACCAACATGCGGACCTATCTGGAAAACGGCCCGGATGCGCTGACTGGCGCAGTGAGGAGATGCGATGCGGACTAATTCCCCGATTTCCGACACCGAGATGCAGCGTCGCTGGCGGCTGACGCGCGGTGTGATGGACGAACTGGGCCTCGACGCCCTGGTGACCCAGGCCCGCGAAGACTGGATGGGCGGCTATGTGCGCTGGCTGACGGACGTACCAGCCAACAACGGCTATCCACGCACGGTGATCTTCCATCGCGACCGGCCGATGACGGTGATCGAAATGGGTGCCTTCGGGACAGACAGGATGACCGACCCGATGGCCCCGGCTACGCGCGGCGTGAACCGGGTTCTCGGCACACCGTCGTTTGTTTCGGTCGGCTACAGCATCGACTACGATACCGATCTTGCCGTGAGAACGCTCGTCGATTCCGGCGCGACCCGGGTCGGGCTTCTCTGTCCGCAGGCCCAGCCCTTCGGACTGGTGAAAGGGCTCAATGCGCAGTTCGAGACAATCGACGCAACAGACGCGCTCGACCGGGTCAAGGCGATCAAGAGCGCCGAAGAGATCGATCTGATACGTGCCACGGCTGCCCTTCAGGACAAGGTGTTTGCCGAGGTGTGCGATTTCATTCGCCCCGGCAAGACCGACCGCGATGTCGCCGCCCACGCGGAGGCCGTCGGACGTTGGCTCGGCTCCGACCAAGGCATCCACCTGGGTCTGTCGTCTCCGCTGGGCGAGCCATCACGCTTCATGAACCGGCCATTTCAGACACGGGAGCTGAAGGCAGGGGATCACATGTCCCTGCTGATTGAAACCAGCGGTCCCGGTGGACTCTATCTTGAGATCGCGCGGACCATGGTGCTGGGAAAGGCAGATGACCACCTGCTGCAGGCCTTCGCCAACGTCAAGGCAGCACAGGACCACACATTGTCGCTGATCCGGCCCGGCGCAGATCCCGCGACCATTGCCGCGAAGCACGACGCTTGGATGCAGAGCCGCGGCCTGCCGCCCGAGACCCGTCTCTACGCACATGGACAGGGCTGCGAAATGGTCGAGCGGCCTCTCATCCGCCGCGACGAGACGCTACCGCTTGAGGAGGGAATGCTGTTGGCAATCCATCCCGGGTACGACGACGGACGTGTCTTTGCGGTGATCTGCGACAACTATATCGTGACGCCCGACGGCGTCAGCGACTGCCTGCACATGACCGAAAAAAGGATCTTCGAACTCTAGGCGAACAGCCACATTTCACTCGCGCCGGGGCTGTCACGGCAGGCTGCGGTGACCGCCAGCAGCTTCCGAACTGCATCCTCCGGCTTGTGGCGCCTGTGCGCCGTCTCTTGTCCTCCGTTCGCTGAATGAGACGGCGGACCGGTTCGGATTGCGCCGCACCAAGGCCATTCAGCCTTGCCGCTAGCTTCCGGATGACTTTCCGAAAAATCCCCGGTGACGACCGCACCGTGCGAAGAATCGCAATGTAGGAATTGTCAAACCGACGCGTCTGCCTGACCCATCGACAATTTCCAGCAGGTCCGGAGATATTCCATAGTAAAGACAAATTCACTTGTCTTCATCTGCGAGACGGTTCGCGTAAATTTTGAGGAACAATATGAGAATTTTGGTAACGGGTGGGACCGGCTTCAGCGGACATGCATTGGTCATGAGGCTTTTGCAGGACGGTCATGAGGTCGTCGCGCTGGACAACAAGCCCGGTCTTGATGACGACACGATCCGGAACGCAGGCGGTAAGATCATCTACGGCAGCGTGACAGACCGGGCATGCGTTGAAGAGGCCGTAGAGGGTTGCGAAGTCGTCCAGCACCTCGCTGCCGCGTTCCGTGATGTGGGGGCATCGGACGAGAAATACCGCGAGGTGAATGTCCGGGGCACCGAGATCGTCGCGGAGGCCTCGGTGAAGGCAGGCGTGCGCAAGCTCGTTTATTGCAGCACCTGCGGCGTCCACGGCAATGTTGAGAACCCGCCCGCCGGCGAAGACGCTCCGATTGCGCCTGCGGACTATTACCAACAGACGAAATACGAGGGTGAGGTCGCCCTGGAGGCATTTCGGGATCGGATCGAGTACACGATCATCCGGCCTGCCGCGATCTTCGGCCCCGGCGATCCGGAGCGCTTCTCGATGATCTTCAAGCGCGTCGCCGCGGGAACGTTTCCGATGTTTGGCAATGGGAAGACAACCTATCACCCGGTCTACATCGACAACCTCGTTGAAGCACTGATCGCTGTCATGCCGAGCGGCGTCGGGGCCTACGAGGCATACCTGATCGCCGACAAGGAATACGTGACGCTCAACGATCTCATCACCCGTGTGGCGAAAGCACTGGATCGCGATGTGACTATCCGTCGTATGCCGATTGGACCTTTGATCGTGGCCGGGCACGTTTGCGAAACCATTTGCAAGCCATTCGGAATCGCACCGCCAATCTTTCCGCGCCGGGTCGACTGGTACCGTCAAAACCGTGCGTTCCGCATCGACAAGGCACAGCGAGACTTCGGCTACACTGCTTCGGTGTCGCTTGATGAGGGCCTGCGCCGAACGGGCGAGTGGTACCGCGCCAACAGCATCATCCCGTCATGACCGCACCCGACCGCCACGGCAAGACCCACCGCGAGATCGTCGAAGGTTCGTCCGCACTTGCGAGCTATCGGCGGATGATCGTGGGCAGCGGGTCCATCTGGTCGCTGATCTACTTCGAGTTCTGCAGGCTGTTGGCGCCATTTCCGGGTGCGCTCGGCATCGTGCTGCGGAAACTGTTCTGGCCCGGATTGTTTGCCTCTTGCGGGAAAGGCGTCGTCTTTGGCAGCAACATCTCGCTGATGTGCCCCGGCAAGATGGAGATTGGCCGCAAGGTCGTCTTGGGAGACAACTGCATTCTCGACGCGCGCTCCGCTACTGGTGATCCTTGTTTGCGCATCGCCGATCACGTCATGCTCTCGCACGGCGTGATGATGTCCTGCAAGAACGGCGCGATTTCCGTCGGCGAGCGTTGCGGGATCGGGGCGTACACGGTGATCCAGTCGACCGGCGCTGCCGAGGCTCAAAACGCGGTCCGCATCGGCGAGGACACGGTTATCGGCGTTCGCTGCTACATCGCCGGCGGCGGAAATTACAACGTGGATCGCCTTGACGTTCCGATTGCCCAGCAGGGCGTTCGGGACATGGGCGGAACGCGCATCGGTCGCGGCGTGTGGCTCGGCGCAAGCGCTAGTGTCCTTGGCGGCGTGGAGGTCGGCGATGACGCGATCGTCGGCGCTGGTGCGGTCGTGGCACGGACGCTTCCGCCAAGATCCGTCAGCTTCGGTGTGCCCGCGCGCGTGCAACGGATCCGAGGCGAATCCGAAGAGGCCAAAGCGGAAACATCCACCTAGCGATCGCTTGGCAAGCATTTCATTGGAAGGATCATTCGTGTCCCCAGATGCCCAGAAACCTGCCAGGAAGGGATTTGCGCGCAAGGCCGTGAAACTTTTCGCAACGCTCGCCCTGCTTTTGCCGCTCGGATTCTTGGTGGACTGGCAAGAGGTGTTCCAACTCCTGCCGCAGATGGACCCAATATGGATCTTTGCAGCCGCGATGAGCGTGGTGGGCACCCGGACAGCAATCACCTGGCGGTGGTGGCAGATCCTGCGAGCGATCGGATTTCGCACCAAGTTGCTTCCGCTCGGGGTGGTCGTGTCCGCCGGCATGGGGCTGGGAGCACTGATCCCGACCTCGCTCGGCCCGGATATCGCACGAGGGATCCTTCTCAGAACTCGCGCCACCTCGGCGGGCGAGACCACGAATGCGCTCGTCGTGTCGAGCCTTGCGATAGACCGCTACGCAGCAACCATCGCGACGCTGATCGTTGCGGCCTTCGGCGCCGTCGCTATTGGGAACTGGGCGGTGGCGATGGGAATGGCCGCCGCTGTCGCGGCCGTGGCGTTCGTTACGGCGCTGATGATGGTTTCGGCCGATACCGTGATCCGCACATTGACGCCCGGGCCTTTGAAACGCGCGCGATCGAAACTTGCCGCGGTCGTCGACTATCTGCGGCACCCGGGCATGCTGGTCCACGGCCTTGTCCCTGCCGTCCTGATCTCGACACTGGTGACCTTGTTTCGCGTTGCCGTGTTCGTAAGCCTTTACAATGCCTTCGGCTATTCCGTGCCAATCTCTCTGGCGATCTTCGCAATTTCCGTCATGCTGATCGCTTTGATGGTTCCGGTCACGCTGGGGAATTTTGGCATTCGTGAATGGCTTCTCGTAATTGGGTTTCAAAGTGCAAGCATCCCGGCCGACGTGAGCGTTGCCGTCGGACTGGTTTCCTTTGCCATCCAGACCCTAATCAGCTTGCCCGCCATTACCTTCTTGATGCTCAGGAAATCCAGGCGGCCCGCCACGATCACATCCGGCGAGGCCTGACGACCGCGTCTCCAAAGGCGCTTGCGGAGCGTGCGATCACCGTCCCTGCAAGGGGGGCTGTCAGGCGCCTTGCGTCGACGCTTGAACCGGGAAACCGGTGACTGCTTTACGGCGTGGAGTTTGTCTTTAGTACCGTCTCCTTGCAGGCCTCCTGCCGCGCATTGGCAGTAATGCCGACCAGCATCACAAGACTGTGAACCGGCATGAGAAAGTGGCTCTGCCTCAAAGTTGATGCACCTTCATAACTGTGGTTGCGCGATGAGGCGCGCTCTGAGCAGATCGACGTTTGCGCGGGGTGCTGGCAGACTAATTCGAACCAGTCTCACCAAGGGCAGGATGTCTGCCCCTTATGCCGCGCAGAGACTGCGCCACTCGGCGAGCGCAGCGGCGCGGTTCTTCTTGAAGTTGTCTCTGGGGGAGAGGCTACGCTCCGAATTGAAATGGTTGAAGACCGAGCCGAGGACGGCAGCGAACATCTGCAAACTTCGCATCCGCCGGAAGCGCTGCATCGCCCGATCCCGTCGTCGGAACAGCAGGTGCGAATTCTCCACTCGATTGTTGAGCCAACGTCCGGTTTCCTGTCGATCCGCCGCTCCGATTTCCCTCAGCGCGGCACCGAAGGATCGAAGCCGGTCGGTCACGATGGCTTCTGGCCGGCCTTGGCGCTTAATTGATTTCCTTATGGATTTCAGCGCCGCCTTCTTGTCGCGAGACTTTGTCACGAAGCTTTCGAGAACCTCTCCTTCGTGGTCGACGGCTCGCCAAAGGCAGTGGCGCTCGCCGTTGATTTTCACGAACATCTCGTCGAGATGCCAATTCCACTGCGGTCCAGAACGCAAACGCTCGGCGCGCCGCTGGCGGATCTCGGCGGCAAACATCGGGCAGAAACGATAGCACCAGAACCGGACGGATTCATGGCTGATGTCGATCCCGCGCTCGTGCAGCAGATCCTCGGCATTCCGTAGTGAGAGTGGGAAACGCACGTACATCATCACCGCCACCCGGATGATCTCTCGGCTCGTCCTGAACTATTTGAACGGGTCAGGTTTCGACACCAGGGGAAGCCAATCGGCGCCCTAACCTACCGCAACCCGCGTTCCCCTGACATGACCTGTCGCCCCTCAGACCCGGTGCAGGTAGAGGTCGAAATCGACGTCGCTGATCGTGCCGGCGACGCGGGCGTATTCCGCTGCCTTGATTGCCGTGAACGTGCGGTGCATGTCTTCACCGAGCGCGTCTTTCAGGAAATCCGAGGCCCGTGCCTCCTCTATGGCTGAACGCCAGTCGACCGGAATGGGATGGGCGCCCTGGGCATCCGCATACCCGTTTCCCGTCGTCCTCGGCCCCGGATCGACGCGATGACGCAGACCGTGGCGAATTCCCGCGAGGACAGTCGTCGCAACCAGGTAAGGGTTCGCGTCGACGCCCGAGGGACGATGCTCGATCCGCCGCGCGTTGGGATTGCCGGCCGGAATTCGCAGGGCGACCGAGCGATTGTTGAAACCCCAGGTTGGGCTGACCGGCGCATAGGACTGACTGGCGAACCGCCTCCAGGAATTGGCATGCGGCGCAAAGACCAGCATCGATTCCCCCATCGTCGCCCTCAGCCCGCCGATCGCATGCAGGATCGTTTCGGACCACTCGCCTTCGACGGGCTCCACGAAGACGTTCCGGCCCTCGCCGTCCCGGAGCGACACGTGGAAATGCATGCCGGACCCGGCGAAATCGGCAAAGGGCTTCGCCATGAAACAGGCGGTGATGCCGTTCTGCCGCGCCTTGAGGCGAACGATCCGTTTCAGGCGCATCAGGTCGTCGGCGGCCTGCATCACGTCGGTGCGGTAGTGCAAGGTCAGTTCGTACTGGCCCGGCGCATACTCGGAGATCATCGTCTCGGCCTTGATCCCGGCCTGCTCCGCGGCGGCGTAGATCTCCGAGAACAGCGGCAACATGCCATGCAGGTGGTCCACCGAGTAGACCTCGGTCTTGTGGCTTTCGCGCCCATCCAGCACGTCGCCGGCGGGCTTGATCCCACCGTCCTGACCCCGCTCGTTCGAGAGCAGGAAGAATTCGAGCTCGAACGCGCCAGTCGGGTGTAGCCCTTCGTCCGCGAGCAGGTCCACCTGCCGCGTCAGAGCGTGGCGGGGGTCAGACGTCATCGGTCGTCCGTCGAGTTCATACATCGACATAAACACCTCGCCTCGTGGTGGTTGGGTGCCATGCAACGCCTTGAGCGTGCCGGGAATCGGCCAGGCGCGCAGGTCGTTGTCGCCGTGGTCCCAGATCAGGCCGGTCTCGTCGACATCCTCGCCGACGATATCGAGTCCGAGGATTGAGATCGGCAGATGGCGCCCGGATTCGTAGAAGGATTCCAGCTCGTGACGCCGGATGATCTTTCCGCGGCCAACCCCATTGGAGTCGTGCAGCACGATGTCGATGGCTTCGATGTCGGGATGCGCCTGAAGGAAATCCCGCGCCTCCTGGACGATGGATCCCGATGGACTGGCGGTGGTGGTCATGTGGTGTCTCGCTTGTGTCGTGCGATCAGGCAAAGAACTCGGTCAGAACCTCGTCGAATGCGTCGACGAGGCGGTCGATCTGATCGTTGGTGGTGGCCGGGCTGACCAGCATCATGTTGTGGAAGGGCGCAATCAGGCAGCCTCGGTTCAGAAGGGCTGTATGGATCACGCCTTCCAGCTCGGGTTCGTGGGCAAGTGCCGCCTCGGCGCCATTTCGCAGCGGTCCCGGCGCACAGATGAATTCGACGCGCGCACCGACACGCACCACATGCCAGGGCGCGGCGTGCCGCTCGATCGCGTCCCGAAGCCCGGCAGAAAGCCGCGCTGCGCCCGCCTCCATGTGGGCATAGTTGGCCGCTGTCATCACCTCGGAAAGAGTCGCACGCAGGCAGGCAAACTGCATCGGATTGGCCGAGAGGGTCGTGCCCATGCCGGAATGCCCCGGCGGCCGGGTTTCGTCGTAGGCGTGGAAACGGTCGGCGAGGTCATTGGTCATGCCCCAGACGGCCGTTGGCATTCCGCCGGCCACGCATTTGCCGGCCACAAACATATCCGGCTCAAGGCCATGGACATTGGTATAGCCACCCAGCCCCGAGGAGATCGTGTGCGTCTCGTCAATGATCAGAAGGGCGCCGTACCTTCGCGACAGATCTCGCAGTCCCTCGTGGAAGCCTGGCGCAGGCAACACCATGCACGAGTTGGTCATCACGGGTTCGGTCAGGATCGCCGCAACGTCGCCCGCCGCCAGCGCCGTCTCAACGCCTTCAAGGTCGTTGAACTCACACGCCACGGCACCTCTGGTCAGATCCTGGACCTGCCCGACGAGGCCCCGGCGCGCCACGGTCCGACCGTCCGCAAGCTCGACCATCGCGTCGTCGACGGTGCCATGGTAGCAGCCATTGAACACCAGGATCTTCGGCCGGTCGGTCAGAGCGCGTGCGACCCGGATGCAGAAGCGGTTGGCGTCGGTCGCCGTCGTGGCGATCTGCCACCGGAAAGGACCGAAACGCTCGGTCAGCAGACGCCCCGCTTCCAGCGCATCTTCGGTCGGAAGCATGTAGGTCAGACCGTTTCCGGCCTGCCGGCGGATCGCTTCGGCGACGGGCTCCGGGGAATGGCCGAACATCGATCCGGTGTCGCCCAGGCAGAAGTCGTGCAGCTGGTTGCCATCGATGTCCGTAAGACTGGCGCCTTTTGCGTGGGAGACCAGCGGCAGGTGTGGCATCGGCCAGTCGCGCATCCAGTGCATCGGCACCCCGTCGAGAAAAGGCCACGCTCCGCGGGCGAGCGCCTCCGCGGCCCTGGGTCGATTTGCGATGAACCTGCTTTTCTCGCGGGCCTCGAGAGCCTGCAAGCGGCCACGCGGAACACCCGCAAGAGACGTGCGCGACATGATTCTGTTCCTTCACAGACGGAGCCGCCAGAGAGCGCATGGCAGCCGCTCCAGTTACCGGGGCGATGGGGGCGGAAGCAATAGCCAGGGTGCTGCCAGACAAATTCGAACCAGTCTCCGAATGGACAGTGAGCTTGCCCTTATGCCACGCAGAGATTGCGCCACTCAGCGAGAGCGGCGGCACGGTTCTTCTTAAAGTTTGCTCTGGAGGAGAGGCTGCGCTCCGAGTTGAAATGGTTGAAGGCAGAAGCGTGGACGGCGGCGAATTTCTGTAGACTTTGCATTCGGCGGAAGCGTTGCATCGCTCGCTCTCGTCGTCGGAATGGCAGGTGCGATCTCTCCACCCGATTGTTGAGCCAACGGCCAGTTTTCCTGCCGGTCCGCCGCGCCGATCTCCCTCATCGCGGCACCATACGACCGAAGCTTGTCGGTCAAGATGATTTCCGGCCGGCCGTAGCGTTTCATTGATTTTCTCATGAATTTCAATGCCGCTTTCCGGTCACGCTTCTTGGTGACGAAGCTCTCCAGAACTTCACCTTCGCGATCGACGGCCCGCCACAAGTAGTGCCGTTCGCCGTTGATCTTCACGAACATCTCGTCCAGATGCCACCGCCATTGCGGCCCGGAACGCAGCCGCTCGGCGCGTTTCTGGCGGATCTCAGAGGTGAACATCGGGCCAAATCTATGCCACCAGAAACGGACGGCTTCACGGCTGATCTCGATGCCGCGTTCGTGGAGCAAATCCTCGACGTTGCGAAGCGAAAGCGGGAAGCGAACGTACATCATCACCGCCAGGCGGATGATCTCGCGGCTCGCCTTAAAGTATTTGAAAAGGTCGCGTTTCGTCATGCCGGCACGCTACCTAGCCCCCTGCCCGGCCTCAAGCCAAGTTCATCTGACAAGACCTCCGGAGACCGATTTCGCAGGGTTGCCCAGGCTCCGAAGGGCGGATGGTCCCTGCAAACCACTTTGGCGCATAAAGAAAAAGGCCCCGCGAGGGACCTGTTTTCGGGTTTGCAATGTGCAAGTGGCGGAGGTGTCAGACCAATTCGAACTCGTCTCCGCAAGGGCAGGATCCCTGCCCCTTATGCCGCGCCGAGCTGACGCCACTCGGCGAGAGCGGCGGCGCGGTTCTTCTTGAA
This sequence comes from Tropicimonas aquimaris, assembly GCF_042676185.1. Classification (NCBI taxonomy): domain Bacteria; kingdom Pseudomonadati; phylum Pseudomonadota; class Alphaproteobacteria; order Rhodobacterales; family Roseobacteraceae; genus Tropicimonas; species Tropicimonas aquimaris. The sequence goes on from NZ_JBHTJT010000032.1 coordinate 102,488, forward strand.
ATCTGCCCTTGAGTAGAAGCTGCGCTCCGAGTTGAAATGATTGAAGACCGAGGCGTGGACGGCGGCGAACATCTGCAAACTTCGCATCCGCCGGAACCGTTGCATTGCCCGTTCTTGTCGTCGGAACGGCAGGTGTGAATTCTCCACCCTGTTGTTGGTCCAGCGCCCAGTTTCCTGCCGGCCAGCCGCGCCGACTTCCCTCAGCGCCGCACCGTAGGACCGAAGTTTGTCGGTGACGAAGATGTGCGGCCGACCATAGCGCTTCATTGTTTTCTTTAAGAATTTCAATGCCGCCTTCTTGTCCCGCGTCTTCGTCACGAAGCTTTCGAGGACCTCGCCCTCCTGGTCGACGGCCCGCCACAAATAGTGCCGCACGCCGTTGATCCTCACGAACATCTCGTCGAGGTGCCAATACCACTCCGGTCCAGAACGCAGGGGCTCGGCGCGCTTCTGGCGGATCTCGGCGGCGAACATCGGCGCGAAACGCTGCCACCAGAACCGGACCGATTCATGGCTGATCTCGATCCCGCGCTCGTGCAGCAGATCCTCGACGTTGCGAAGCGAAAGCGGGAAACGGACATACATCATCACCGCCAGACGGATGATCTCGCGGCTCGTCTTGAAATACTTGAACGGGTCAGGTCTTGTCATCCAAGGCAGGTAGTCAGCCCCCTGCCCCGTCGCAAGCCAAGTTGCTCTGACACCGCCGATGCCGGGACTGAACACCTAGTCGGCCCCATGCCCCGTCACAAGCCAGGTTCTTCTGACATCACCAGCGGTCGCCCTGACGACGTTGTTCTGTTACCCAGCGTGCTCTGAAAGCGGCGGGCCGTGGCCCGCGCAAAGGTTTCCGCGCCGGAGGGATTGCCGCTCGACGACGCACCGTTGACCCTCGACGCAAGGCCGTTGCGCCATGTGCGGGTGACGGTTGACGAAGGCCGTTCCCAGCCACAGCGTGGCCGCCCTTCAAGGCAGGGCAACGTGGCGAAGCTGCCCTGTGCCTAGCCGCCCTTGATGCGCTGCAGCAGGAAGACCTCGCTGTCCGGCGCTACCGCTTCGTTCAGTCCACCGGTCACGATACGGCCGTCGATGGCCACCGAAACCCCGGCTGAGATCGCCGGTTCGAGGCCCGGATAGGCTGCAACGAGCCCCGCCAGCATTTCCCGGACAGTCCCGGCGTCGACCTCCACCCGGTCACGCCCATCGGCGAGGGGACGAAGGCCGGACCAGAGGTTGACCTCAACCATGGGAACGGATCGCCGCAAGGATGCGCGGCGGCGTCATGGGCAGACATCTCAGGCGCACGCCGGCCGCACCGGCGACAGCATTGGCGATCGCCGGAAGCGGCGGTGTGATCCCGGTTTCGCCGACACCGCGAACACCGTAGGGATGGCCAGGGTTCGGTACCTCCACGATCACGGTGTCGATCATCGGAAGATCTGACGCGACGGGGATGCGATAATCCAGGAAGACCGGATTCTGCAGCCGTCCATTAGCTCCGTAGATGTACTCCTCGTTGAGCGCCCAGCCGATGCCCTGCGCGGCGCCTCCCTGGAACTGACCTTCGACATAGGCCGGGTGAATGGCCTTGCCCGCGTCCTGAACCACCGTGTAGCGCAGAACCGTCGTTCGCCCGGTCTCCGGATCAACCTCGACGTCAACGATATGGGTTCCGAAGCTCGGACCATGGCCGTTGGGTGTGGCCTCGAAATGACCGGAGATCGGCCCCCCGGTCTCGCCCATTTCCGCCGCGATCTCGGCAATCGACATCGGCGGAAACTGCCCGGCATTGGGCCCCGAAGGCCTCGCGCGCCCGTCCTCCCAGACGACGGCCTCCGGATCTATCCCCCACTTGTCCGCCGCGCGGCGGCAGAGCTTGCGGGCGATCTCGCGGGCGGCCTCGATCGTTGCCAGCCCACTGGCGTAGGTTGCGCGGCTCCCATGTGTCGGCTCGTTGACGCCAAGCGCACCCGTATCGACGACGTTGCAGCGCACGTTCTCGTAGGGAACCCCGAGCGCTTCGGCCGCCATCAGCGAGATCGAAGCGCGGGATCCACCAATGTCGGGCGTACCGACGCTGACCTGCACGGTTCCATCTTCCGACACCGCCATCGACACGGAAGTTTCCCCGCCCCAGTTGAACCAGTAGCCCGAGGCCACGCCGCGCCCCTGGTTCGGACCAAGCGGGGCGCTGTAGTGCGGGTGCGCCCTGGCCGCTTCGAGCGTTTCCACCAGGCCAATTCGCTGAAACGTCGGTCCGTAGCTCGATCGGCTACCTTCCTTGACCGCATTCCTCAGGCGAACCTCGAGAGGATCGAGGTTCATGCGGCGACAGAGCTCGTCGATGGCGCTTTCCGCGGCAAAGGCCCCCATCGGCGCACCGGGTGCCCGGTAGGCCGCCTGTTTCGGGCGGTTGGTGATTACGTCATAACCCAGCTCGTACACGGCAGGGATCTCGTAGCAGGCAAAGGCGCATTGCATGGTTTCCGGCGTCGGTGCGCCGGGGAAGGCGCCCCCTTGCAGCCGGAAGGTCCCCTGCGCCGCGGTAATCGTGCCGTTGCGCTTCATGCCGATCCTGATGTCCATCGAGGCCGAGGCCGTCGGGCCCGTGGCCCGCAGAACTTCGGAGCGAGACATCACGATCTTCACCGGCCTGCCCGCCTTGCGCGACAGCGCCAGCGCCACCGGATCGATGAAGACGGTCGTCTTGCCGCCGAAACCGCCACCGATCTCGGACGGGGTCACGCGCAGCTGACTTGTCTCAAGCCCCAGAACCGACGCGCACATGCGGCGCACGAACCAATGCCCCTGCGTGCAGCACCACAGCTCGCCCTTGCCGTCGGACCCAAGCTGCGCGAGGCAGGCGTGCGGCTCGATATATCCCTGGTGGGTGGCTTCGGTCCGGTAGCTCTCCTCCAGAATCTCGTCGGCTGCGGCAAAGCCGGCCTCGATATCGCCGTGGCCGAATTCGTAGCGGCGCGCGACATTCGGGTGCATCCCTTCCGGGACGGAGTAATCCGCCACGCCCTCGCGGATCACCGGCGCACCAGGCTCCATCGCCGCGTCCACGTCGGTGACATGGGGGAGCGGCTCGTAGTCCACCTCGATCAGCTTGGCCGCGTCGCGGGCGATGAGCTGCGACGTCGCGGCCACGGCCGCCACCGCGTGCCCATCGTAGAGTGCCTTTTCCCCCGCCATCACGTTTTCCTGCAGGTTCCAGTCCTCGCCGGTCAGGCCCGTGGGAAAATCGGCGCGGGTGACCACGGCCTTCACGCCCTTGAGAGCCAGCGCCTTGCTGGCGTCGATCTTCAGGATCCTCGCGTGGGCGTGCGGGGAACGGACGATGACGCCGTGGAGCATGCCGGGCGCATAGGCGTCGGCGCCATAGCGAGCACGCCCCGTGACCTTGTCGAGACCATCCGGACGGTCCGGGGTCGTCCCGATATAGGTGAACCTCTGCTTTCGATCGTCGAGCGCCATCACGCGTCCTCCCGCATCTCGGCGGCCGCGTCGAGCACGGCGCGCACGATCTTGTCGTAGCCGGTGCATCGGCACAGGTTTCCCGCCAGCCAGTAACGTACCTCGGTCTCGGTCGGGTCCGGATTGCGTTCCAGCAGGGCCTTGGCAGCGACCAGGATTCCCGGGGTGCAGATCCCGCATTGCAGCGCGGCATGCTCGATGAACTTGCGCTGCAGCGGGTGCAGGGTCTCGCCGTCGGGGGCGATGCCTTCGACGGTGCCGATCTGCCGCCCCTGCGCTTCGGCTGCAAGCACGAGGCAAGCGCAGACGAGACGTCCATCCAGCGTCACAGAACAGGCGCCGCAGTCGCCGGTGCCGCAGCCCTCCTTGGCGCCGGTCAGCCCGACCCGGTCGCGCAGGGCATCCAGAAGCGTCTCGCGGCTGTCGCAGAGGAATTCGACCTCGTCGCCGTTCACTGAAGTCGTTACGTGGATTGTGCTCATCTTGCGCCCCCCGCGCGATCGTAGGCCGTGCGCGCGACGCGCCGTGCAAGTACGCCTGCCACATGGGTGCGGAACTCGATCGTTCCGCGCTTGTCGTCGATCGGCTTGCAGGCGGCCGAGGCGGCTTCGGCGAGGGCTGCGAGGGCCCGTCCGTCCAGCCTTCTGCCGACCAGCGCCGCAGCGGCCTCCGGCACCAGCAGCGCCGTCGGCGCAACCGCCCCAAGAGCCACCCGCGCTTCAGTGATGACCTCGCCATCACGCCGCAGGTTCACCGCCACGCCCACGACGGCAATGTCCATTTCGGTGCGAGGGATGAAACGTTCATAGGCATCGCCGCCCCCTGAACCGCGCGGCGGCAGGTGGATCGTCACGACCACCTCGCCCTTATCAAGGCAGGTCCTTCCCGGGCCCGTGGGAATGGATTCGACCGCGATGCGGCGGGTCCCATTCGGCCCGAGGAGCGTGACGCTCGCACCGGCTGCGATCATGCCGGGCACCGAGTCCGCCGCCGGCGAGCCGTTGCAGAGGTTGCCGGCGAGAGTCGCGCGCCCCTGCACCTGTGTCGAGCCGACGAGTGCCATGCCCTCCACAACACCGGGCCAATCGGCGCACAGCGCGGCATTTTCCGCCATGACCGCGCTTGGAACCGCCGCGCCGATGATCCAGCCTCCGTCGTCCGTGCGGGTGATCTCGCCGCTTTCGGGGATGTGCTTGATGTCGATCAGGTCGTCGGGTTCGACGACATCGGACCGCATCTGCACCAGCACGTCGGTGCCGCCGGCGAGAAACCTGGTCGTTCCGGGCGCCTGGGCGGCGATGGCCGATGCTTCTTCGAAACTTATTGGCGTATGATATCGCATTGCTTCTCCCGTCGTCTGGCTGATGCGCGCGACACCCGTCTGCGGGTCAGTGGACACTAGTTCCGGCAGAGGTCGATTCCAACACCCTTCGAACGAGGCCCCAGCCGCCTCGTGCCTTGAACGCCAGACGGCGATCAGGCGACGATCTCGTCGATGAACTTGGAGAACAGCTCCCCTTGCGAGTTGATCCTCAGTTTCGCGTAGATGTTGCGCCGATGAATGCGCACCGTTCCCGGGGAAATACCGAGAATCGTGCCGACAGCATCCGCCGAATGCCCCTTGAGGGTGTATTCGACCACCTCGCGCTCCCGCGGCGTCAGTGTTCCTTCGCCAAAAGTCTGGAACGCCTGGTCCACGCTTTCCCTGTCCGGCGGCGGAAGATGCATCGTCTCGCCGAACCAGTTCGGATACTCCGCCCAGTGTTTCCGGCACATCGCCCCGATCAGCGGCCAGAGTGCACGAAGGTGGCGGACTTCCTTGGCCGAGAACGGTTTTTCAGCCCGCATCAGCGACACGACAACGACAGCGACGGAGGGGACATCAATGAAATACCCGATCTCCTCGGCAAGACCGGTCTGCACGTAGTAACTGCGAAAATACTCGCCCTGATAGAACCGGTCCGGAGCGATGTCGCGCATCCTGTAGAGCCCCGGAGCAATCGGCTTGGTCGCAGCCAGAAAGAACGGATCGAGCACGTAAGGGCCCGCCTGATAGTCCTCCACGAAGATGCGTCGCTTGTTTCTGGGAAAATCGTCGAATAGGTCGATCGGCGCCTTGCTGCCCGCGTAGCCGAACACCACCGTGTAGTCGAAGGGAGCGACCGTCCGGAGCGAGGCCGCCAGTTGTGACGGAAACTCAGCCGTCCCGATGCTGGCCACGATGCGCCCGGCCTCTTCCACCCATTCGTACATGCGCGCCTCCTGACTATGCACAACGGCATATCAAAAACGTGGTATATACACCAATTCTACAATCTGATTAGTTTTTCTTGTTTGGATGGTATGCCTGCGAGTGCCAAAAAAACAAGCAAATGGAATATGGCAGCATATGAGTTTCGATATGAGCGAAACTGTGCAGTCCATTGCCGAACTCCGGAACGTGACCAAGACGTACGGTGAAGTGGTGGCCGCCAGCGACCTGAACCTGTCCATTGGGAAGGGAGAGTTCCTGTCTTTCCTCGGTCCCTCGGGATGCGGCAAGACGACAGCGCTTCGATTGCTGGCCGGGTTCGAGTCGCCCACGGCGGGCCAGGTCCTGATCGACGGGCAGGTCGTCAACGACCTCGAAGCGCACCGGCGGCCGGTCAACATGGTGTTCCAGCACTATGCCCTGTTTCCCCACCTGAACGTCTTCGACAACATCGCCTACGGCCTGCGGCAGCGGCGACCGCGCCCGGGCCGGCAGGTCATCTACGAAAAGGTCGAACGCGCCTTGGCCACCGTGCGGCTGGAAGGGTACGGGTCTCGTAGGATCTGGGAAATGTCCGGCGGGCAGCAGCAGCGCGTGGCCCTGGCCCGCGCCATCGTGAACGAGCCCAAGGTTCTGCTGCTGGACGAACCGATGGCGGCGCTCGACCGCAAGTTGCGCAAGGAGATGCAGATCGAACTGCAGACGCTTCAGCGCCAGCTGGGCATCACCTTCGTTCTGGTCACCCACGACCAGGAAGAGGCCCTGTCGATGTCCGACCGGGTCTGTGTGATGGACGGCGGCCGGATCGTCCAGGTGGGCTCCCCGCGCGATCTCTATGACACGCCGCGAAGCCGGTACGTGGCAGGGTTCGTCGGCACGTCCAATTTCTTCGACGCAACCGTCACCGATGCCTCTCCGAAGCACATCACCGTGCGCATGGCCAGCGGGCAGCAACTTCACGGAACGCCCGAGATCCCGATCGAGCGCGGGCAGGAGGTATGCGTCAGCATTCGTCCGGAGCAGATTGCCCTGACACGGGCGACGCCCCCGGCGGAAATGGTGCTTCCGGTCACGATCCGGAACCGGATCTTTCTTGGCGAACACACCGAATACCTCGCCCGAAACGAAGCACTCGGAGATTTCCTGGTGCTCGTGCCGCGGCAGGCGGAATTGAACGAGGGAACGTTCAATGAGGGTGAGCAGGCCTTTGTCTCCTGGGACGAAGCTTCCCTGCTGATCCTGGAAAAATGAAAATCCCGAACTCCTGCAACAGAGAGAGGTTCAAGATGACAAAGGACAACGAAACGATCTCCAAGAAGCGTTTCATTGAGGAACTGCGCCGCTACCAGAAGGGATCCGTAACGCGTCGGCACTTCCTCGGCGTGACCGGACTCGGCATGGCGACCGCCGTTCTGGGCAGCGCGGTGCCCGGCCTGCGCCCGCGCCCGGCCTTCGCGGCCAGCGACATCGGTGACCGCGTGATCCTCGCTACCTGGCCCAACTACCACGACGAGATGAACTTCGAGGCGTTCACCGAAGCGACGGGAGCGTACGTCCAGGTCAACGTCTTTGGCTCGAACGAGGAGATGCTGGCCAAACTGCAGGCCGGCGGATCGGGATGGGACGTCTTCGTGCCGACCAACTACACGATCACCACCTATGTGGGCGAAGACCTGATCATCCCGCTCGACACCGCGAAACTGCCGAACTACGACGACGGCTCTTTCGAACAGCGCTTCTCGGACGCTGGCTCGGTCGATGGCACGCTTTACGCCGTGCCCAAGAACTGGGGCACCACCGGCTTCGCGGTGAACACCAGCAAGCTTGACGGCGCGCCGACGCCGACGACCTGGAAGGAGTTCTGGGACCTGACCATGGCGGGTTTCTCCGGCCGCACGATGGTTCACGACTACCAGCTCACCACCATCGGCAACGCACTGAAATACTTTGACTATTCCTTCAACTCGGTGGACCCCAACGAGCTGGCGGATGCCGAGAAGCTGCTGCTTGACGCAAAGCCGCACCTCTTCGCGATCTCGTCGGACTACCAGCCGCCGATGCGTAGCGGCGATGCTTGGATGACGATGTGCTGGACGGGCGACGGAAAGCAGCTGAACGTCGACATGCCCGAGATCGCCTTCGTCCTGGGCAAGGAAGGCGGCGAGCTCTGGTCGGACTACTACGCCATCCCGAAGGGCGCGCCGCACATGGACGCCGCCTACGCGCTGATAGACTTCCTGTTGAACCCGGAGGTCAACGCGAAGGAAGTGCTGGCCCACGGCTATCCCTCGGCCGATGCCCGCACGAATGCGCTGCTGCCGAAGGAACTGCTGGAAGATCCGATCCTTTATCCCGCGGCCGAACTGCTCGACGCGCTGGAATTCGGCGCGGCGGCGACGCTGACCGATCCGAACCGGGCCGAACTGCTCGCCCGCTTCAAGTCGGCCTGAGACCGGCCAACACCTGACGAGGGGATGAAGACCGCATGACTCAGAAGGCCAGGAACGGGTTCCTGCTGGCGCCGGCCGGTCTGTGGCTGCTGGTAATGCTGGTCCTGCCACTGACCGTGGTCTTCATCTTCTCGTTCGGCGAGCGTGGCGCGGCCGGCGGGTACGTTCCCGCGCTCACAATCGAGCAATATGCCAAACTTCCGGCGCGCTGGACCGCGTTCAAGAATACCCTCATCCTCGCGCCGCTCGGAACGCTTGCGGCGCTCCTGATCGCCTACCCTCTCGCCTACTTCCTAGCGGTGCGCTGCGCTCCGAAGTGGCGCACCTCGCTGCTGATCCTGGTGATCGTGCCGTTCTGGACCTCGATCCTGATCCGGTCCTACGCTTGGATCTTCATTCTTGGCGGCCGCGGCATTCCCGCGCTTCTGGCCTCGATCGGGATCGACGACGTCCGACTCATCAACACGCCCTTCGCGGTGCTGGTCGGCATTGTCTACGGCTACCTGCCGCTCATGGTCTTCCCCATCTTCGTAAGCCTCGACAAGCTCGACAAGCGGCTGCTGGAGGCCTCCGACGACCTCGGATCGACGCCCTGGCGCACTTTCCTCCAGGTCACGCTACCACTGTCGATCCCCGGCATCGCGACCGGCTGCATGCTGGTCTTCATCCTGCTCATGGGCGAGTTCCTGATCCCGGCAATCCTGGGGGGCGGAAAGGTCTTCTTCGTCGGCAATGCCCTGGTGGACCTCTTCCTACAGTCGCGCAACTGGGCCTACGGCTCGGCGGTGGCCATGACACTGGTGATCATCATGCTGATCACCGTCACACTCTACATGAGATTCATCTCGCGCCTGGGCGGCCAGCGCGACGATGTTTCCCTGATGTGAGGCCCCGATGCGTATCTACGCCCTCTGCGTCTATCTCTTCCTTTATGTCCCGATCGGCGTGATCGCGCTGTTCAGCTTCAACGCCGGTCGGCATGCCAGCGAGTTCACCGGCTTCTCGACCCAGTGGTATGGCAAGGCACTGAGCAATCCCTTCGTGATGGATGCGCTCGAAACGAGCCTGATCGCCGCCTTCGTGACGGCCTGCCTCGCCTCGGTTTTCGGAACCATGGCTGCGATTGCCCTTCAGGGCGTGACCGGGTGGCTCCGCACAGTCTTCGATGCGCTGATCTACATCGCCGTGATGATCCCCGGCATCGTCATCGGCATCGCCACGCTTGTCGCACTGGTGACGGTGTTCGGCTGGTTCAACCCGATGATAGCCAGCCTGTGGCCCGAGGGCGCACAGCCGCCCCAGTTGTCGATGGGCATGGGAACGCTGATCGCCGCTCACACGATGTTCACCATGGCTCTGGTGATCATCATAGTCCGCGCGCGCGTCTCGGGCATGGATCGTTCGCTGATGGAGGCATCGGCGGATCTGTTTGCAACCCCGTGGGGAACCTTTCGGCAGGTGACCCTGCCACTGATCGCCCCGGGGATCCTCGCCGGTTTCCTGCTGAGCTTCACGTTTTCCTTTGACGATTTCATCATCGCGTTCTTCGTTGCCGGATCGGAGACCACGCTGCCGATCTACATCTTCTCGTCGATCCGGCGCGGCGTGACCCCGGAGATCAATGCAATCGGAACGATGGTGATGGCGGCCTCGCTGCTGCTGCTTGTGGCCGCCCAGGCCCTTCTGCAGCGGGGCACGAGAAAGCCGGACTAGAACGAACAATGACGACGGAGACGCCAAACATGCGGCTTTCATCCAAGGTCGCGCTCGTGACGGGCGCGGGATCGGGCATTGGCAGGGCGGGCGCCATCGCAATGGCGCGGGAAGGCGCCCGGGTCATCGTCACCGACCGCGATGGCGAACTGGCGCGCAGGGCCGCGGACGAGATCTCGGCGGCCGGCGGAGCCGCCGGCGCGCGACAGCTCGACGTGACCGAGGACGACGCGCTTGCCGCAGCCATCGATGCTGCCGCGCGGGAGTTCGGGCGCCTCGATATCCTGCACTCCCATGCCGGACTTCAGGTGGAAGGCACCCTGGAAGAGGTCGATGTTGCGGGGATGGATGCCTCCTGGGCCGTCAACGTCCGGGCGCATTTCATCGCGGCGCGGGCGGCGGTTCCGCACATGAAGGCCCAGGGCGGCGGCAGCATTATCGTGACCGCCTCCAACTCCGGCGTCCAGTACGACCGGGGCATGATCGCCTACGCCACGACCAAGCACGCCGCCGTCGCGATGGTGCGACAGATGGCGGCCGATTACGCGGCGCACGCCATCCGGTTCAATGCACTCTGCCCCGGTTTCGTCGACACGCCCTTCAACGCCGGGTTCGAGAAACAGATGGGCGGACGAGAGGAACTGGAACGTTACGTGCGGACCGCGATCCCCATGGGACGCTGGGCTTCGGTCGAGGAGATCGCAATGGGCATCGTCTACCTCGCCTGCGATGAATCCGCGTTCATGACCGGTCAGGCCTTTGTCATCGACGGTGGCGAATTCCTTTAGAGGCATCCGCAAGGGACCTGCGGGCAAGCTTATGTCTGCACACCTTTGACGCGGGTGCACTACAGGCCCGTCCGGTTTTCTCGGGCAGGGTCCGGTTCGTGCCGTCGAAGACTTGGGGCACCGCCCGGCCTGATTTCAACTCTTCTGCAACCGACTCGCTCGCGGCATGCAACGCCCGCGCGGGATGTCAGCGTGGCTCAGGGCGTGGTCAGGAGCACGATGTCGCCGTTCACGGAGTTGCTGATGGTACAGATGGATTTCGCGCGCTTCGCGATATCCGCCCGAAGATCCGGATCCTCCGCCAGTCCTTCACTGACCCGGATCTCGTAGGCGCCGAAATGGCTCGGCGGCTCCGCCGCCTTGGTAGCCCTCACTTCGACGTGGAAGGCGCCGGGATGGAAGTTGTCCCGACCGGCGACGATCCCGATCGACAGGACCATGCAACTCCCGATCGCGGCCAGAAGTGTCTCCGCGGGCTTCTCCGACGGAGGATGAAGCTGATCGATGGCCCCGCTGCCGACACCGAAGCGCAGTGCTCCGTCATCGGCCATTCTCACGAAAACAGGCCCGTATGTTGCGGGTTTCATTCTGATTGCCATGGGTTCAGCGCGCCCTTTGCTCAAACATCTTCAGAAAACCAGGTCCGGCAGGAACAAGGCAACCTGCGGGAACAGGGTGAGGATCACCACTGCAAGCAGCAGCAGCAGCCAATAAGGTACGGTGGCGATTGCAGCCCGCCCCAGGCTCACCTCGTTCTCGGTGATCGCCGCCAGCACCGAGAGGTTGAGCCCTACCGGCGGCGTGACCTGCCCGATCTCGATCATGATGGTGATGATGACGCCGATCCAGATGGGATCGAAGCCAAAACCGGTGAGCAGCGGAAAGACGATGGGCAGCGTCATGATCATCAGGGACAGCCCGTCGAAGACGCAGCCCAGCAGTACATAGATGGCGACGATGAGAAAGAATATGGAGTATTTTCCGAGGCCGCTGTCACGGGTGGTTTCGAGGATCGCCTGCGGAACACCGAGAATGCTGACCGATTTCGCCAGGATCGTCGCCCCCAGAACCACGAATCCGATGGCAGCAAACATCAGGGCGGAATGAAACACGCTCGACGCAAGGGACTGCAGGCTCAGGTTCCCCCAGAACCAGGAGATCACGATCGCCACGACCACGCCGACGCCCGCGGCCTCCGTCGGCGTGGCCCAGCCGAAGACAATGCTTCCCATGACGGCAAAGAGAAGAAGAAGGATCGGCCAGACCTGGAACAATCCCAAAAGAACCTGTGCTGGCCGGAAGCTTTCTCCGGACCGCGGAGCGATCCCGGGGCGCCAGAGGCTGAGACCGAAGATGTAGATCATGAACAGGACGCTGACCATCAGCCCGGGAACGATCCCGGACAGGAACAGGCGGCCGATCGAGGTCTCCGTGAGCGCCCCGAAAATCAACAGAGACAGGCTTGGAGGGATCAGAAGACCCAAGGTGCCGCCGCCGGCCAGGCTGCCGACCACCACGTCCTTGTCATACCCGCGCTTCACCATTTCCGGATAGGCCACCGCGCCAACCGCGGCGGCGGTGGACATCGACGAGCCGCTCACCGCGCCGAACAGCGTGCAGACTGCAATATTGGTGTGCAGGAGGCCGCCCGGAACCTTGTCGAAGACCGGACGGAATGCCGAATAGGCACGCTCGCTGACACCGCTGCGCAGCAGGATCTCGCCCAACAGGATGAACATCGGCACGGCGCTCAAGGTGAAGGACTTGAAGACATTCCAGATCGCGTCCACGGCCAGCGATGTCGCGCCGCCACCGTAGACCTGCAGTATGACCAACCCCGTGAGGCCGAGCGCCGCCCCCAGCGCAACGCCGGTGGCAGCGGTGCCGACGAGGATTCCGATCAGGGTTGTCCAGAACATCGTTCAGGTCTCTCCCGCCGAAGACCGCCGCCCCCAGAGCCCCGCGATGCGATCCATGAGTTGCCACAGGAAAATCAAGCCGGTCAGGCCGATGGAAACCGGAAGCGACATCAACCACGGCGCGAGCAGAACCCTCGACGTCTCGGTCCTGAGATTCCGCTTCAGGGCGAACTCGATCCAGGGAATGGCTTCCACGAAGAGCCAGATGCAGCAGGTTAGGCCGACGCCCGCGGCGAGGATGGACAGGACGGCGTCGGCGGTCGTGTGGCGATCCTCGAGGAAATTGGCCAGTATCGAGACCCGCACATGCCGGGCCTGAAGGGTCACGAGCGGCAGGCCGAGAAAGAGGCAGGCGCTCATCAGCAGCCCCACGACCTCCTCGGTGAAATGCAGTGGCGCATTCACCAGCCGGCGCATGAGGACGCTGACGACGATCAGTCCGACAATGGCCGCAAGGCCGAGGGCCGACAATCCGGCACAGGCGAGTGCCAGGTATTCCAGCCCCCGCCTCACGATTCCGCGTCCGGTTTTCATCTGGTGCGCCGGACCGCCTACCGCCCGATGGCGTCGAGAACGCGCTGGCGGTACTCGGGCGCAGAACCGCCGGCCTCCTCGGCCAGCATCTTCCAGGTTTCCGAGACCGCTTCGAGGAAGACCGCACGGTCTTCTTCGGGGAAGTCCTCCAGCCAGGTCACACCGGCCTCCACTGCCTTTGCCCGGGCCTCGAGTTCGCTCTGGTGGTCATCCTCGTAGGAATTGGTGCGATCCCAGATCGCCTCACCAGCGGCGGTAATCGCCGCCCGGTGTTCTTCAGGCAATGCGTTCCACTTTTCCTCCGACACACCAAGCACATACGGGCTGGTCGCCATCGGGTAGAGATAGGCGCCGTATTTTGCCACTTCCTGGAGCGAGACCGTATGTGCGTAGAGCGCCGGATAGACGGCGCAATCCACCACTCCGGTTTTCAGTGCGACATACATCTCTTCCTGGGGAATGATCTGTGCCGAGATACCGAGCCGGGTGAAGGTCTCGACCTGATCGCGCGCCCAGACCCGGAGCTTCTTGCCCCGCAGGTCTTCCAGTGTTCGGATCGGCTCGTTCGCACACCAGATCGACGCTTCAAGCATCGGAAGCGCAACGAAGCCGGTCGATACGACGCCCCAATCCGCGAACTCCTCGGTGTAGATGTCCCGAACGACCGGCAGGGCGGCCTCCAGTTCCTCCAGGTCACCGATGGAGCCTTGCACCAGCACGGAACTCAGTGCCGGCGCGTCGCGGCCGAGGTAGTTGGCCCAGACGAGGCTCATGTCGACAACTCCGTTCGGAAGAAACCGAAGGGCGTCGGTGTTCTCCAGGCCCAGCGAACCGCCGCTGAAAACCTTGACCGTGAACTCACCGTCCGTCGCTGCGGCGATGTCTTCGGCCCACTGGTTCAGTTCGGCGGTCTCCGGCCGGGTTTCCGGCAGGGGGTTGTTGAAACGCCATTCCGTTGCTTCTGCGGCGACCGCCGCAAACCCGGAACCGGCCAAACCGACTACGAGCGCGCGCGCAAGATGGTTCATGTTCACCTCCTCTGTCTACTGACCGAACAAGACCGGAAATCCGATCGAGTGTCACGCGAGATAATGCATGACGGCATGGATCCTCACGCCCGATTGGTCGCGCCGAAGGTGCCGCCCACGGCATCCGGGGTGCCCCTGCCACGCGCGTCGTGACGTCAACTAGGGTTGCTCCGGGATCGCCTGGCGAGCCCATCATCCCGCGGAAACAGCCCCGGTATCGTCGATGTCCACCCCGGACGCGATCACGGCAACGCAATCACCGCACTGCACGAGTCCGGGGAAATGCCGGGCGGCAAGCAGGCCGTCGCGGTTGGCGGCACTCTCGACCAGCGCCACTCCGGTCCGGTCGACCGGCCAGACCTGCGCAATCGGCCGGCCGGCGACAACCTCGTCGCCGAGATCGCAAAGCGGATGGATCAGCCCCTCGACGGTGGCGAAATGAAAGCAGGCGTCATCCTGCATCGCGAGCATCTGGCTGCCGCCGTCGGTCTCCACCTCCCCCGCCAGGATCCCGTTGTGACGCAGCAGGTTCTTGCCGCCGCGGATGGCGATGGCGGCCGAGCGCGCCGTCGCTGTTCCGCCGCCACCAAGCTCGGTCATCACAAAGACCTTGCCCTAGGACTCGACCGCGGTGTCGAACATGCCGACGGCGTCGATCTCCAGCATCATCGTGCTGTAGGGCGCGCCGAATGCCTCGACGCCGTCGACGCAGGCCGCCTGCTGCGCGGCGGCGTCGAGGTAGTGCGTCGCCGCGTAGGGCAGGAAATCCAGGGTCTTTCCGCCTGAGTGATAGTCCAGCACCACGTCCGGCATCGGAACCAGCACATTGTTGAAAAAGTTGGCGATCTTCTGGGAGACCGTGCCATCCGCACGGCCTGGAAAGGCCCTGTTCAGGTTGATGTTGTCGATCGGACTGACCCGCGTGCCGGCCCTGAAGGCGGGATAGTTCATGTAGGGCACGATCAAGACACGACCTGTCACGTCGGCCGGCTCGATCTCCCAGGCGACTTGCTGCAGCGCGATCGGCCCCTCGTATTCGTGGTCAACGGCGCGCCAGAGGTAGTGTCGATCACCGTTGATCCTCACGAAAATCTCGTCGAGGTGCCATCGCCACCGGCTGGATCGCATGCCCTCGATACGGCGTTTCCGGATCTCGTAGGCGAACATCGTCCCGGGAGGTGTCCGACAAATTCGAACCAGTCTCACCAAGGACAGGATGGCTGTCCCTTATGCCGCGCAAAGGCCGCGCCACTCGGCAAGAGCGGCGGCTCGGTTCTTCTTGAAGTTGGCTCTGGAGGAGAGGCTGCGCTCCGAATTGAAATGGTTGAAGACCGAGGCGTGGACGGATGCGAACATCTGTAAACTTCGCATCCGCCGGAACCGCTGCATCGCCCGCTCCCGTCGTCGAAACGGCAGGTGCGAATTCTCTGCCCGGTTGTTTAACCAACGGCCAGTTTCCTGACGGTCTGCCGCGCCGAGTTCCTTCAGCGCGGCGCCGTAGGAGCGGAGCTTGTCTGTGCCAAAAACATGCGGCCGACCATAGCGCTTCATTGATTTCCTGAGGAATTTCAATGCGGCCTTCTTGTCCCGCGACTTCGTCGCGAAGCTCTCGAGAACCTCGCCCTCGTGGTCGACGGCCCGCCAGAGGTAGAGCCGCTCACCGTTGATCTTCACGAACATCTCGTCGAGATTCCACTGCCACTGCGGCCCGGAACGCAGACGCTCGGCCCGTTTCTTGCGGATCTCGGCGGCGAACATCGGCGCGAAACGCTGCCACCAAAACCGGACGGACTCGTGGCTGACATCAATGCCGCGCTCGTGCAGCAGATCCTCGACGTTGCGCAGCGAGAGCGGAAAGCGCACATAGAGCGTCACCGCCAGGCGTATGATTTCCCGGCTGGTCTTAAAGTACTTGAACGGGTCGCGTTTCGTCATGCCGAGACGCTAGTCAGCCCCCTGCCCCGTCGCAAGCCGAGTTCTTCTGACAAAGCCTCGTCAGAAGCTCAAATCAATCCTTGCGAAAAAGGAGCCACCCAAACATGACACCTCCCTCAGCCGCAAAACAATGAGCCTTGCCCAGTCAACCAAGCGCAGCCGTGGCGGCCTCGGTCGCGCTGTAGGCGGTCGCGATCGCCAAGCCGGCGCCGCAGCGCTGCCGTGCCCAGTCCTGATGCGCAAGGATTGCCCCGGCCGCGAAGAGTTTTTCATGCACCGGGTCGCCATCCGGCCCGACGGGCCGGAAAGCACTGTCGACCTCCACCCCGAGCCGGTTGACCGGATGCCCCCGCGGATCGAGAAATTCCCGGCGAAACCACCCCTGCCGCCCCTCGGGCTGGCGGATCGGCAAGTCAAGCAAGGTCTCCGATAGGCGATGCTGATCGGATTGCAACCCGCCGGACAGGAACCGACCCGTTGCGAGCAGGACCGCGGAGGCCTCGACCTGTAGGTCCTCCATTGGTCCGTGCAAGTGCAAGGTCGCTCCGGAGGCGCCGAACTCGACATTTGCGACCTTGAGCTGCGGCTCCAGCTTTGCGCCCATCTCCGGGAAGGCCCGCTCGAAGCATTCGCGCAGCCGGATCCCCGGTACGGCTGGCGGAATGGTCGGGATCTCGAAGAGCTTCACACCGATCGCCTCTTGAATCCGTGCCAGAACCGCGTCGGGGGCGTGCATGCCGAGGATCGCTGGAAGTCCGACATATTCCGCGCCATTCAGCAGCGGCTGGATTGCTACTGCCAGCGCGTCCTGTGTCGTCCGTGTCTCCAGCGACCGTGCCAGAACCTCGGGGAAGATCTGGCGGTTTTCCATACCCGGGAAGGTCAGCCGCGCCGAGCGCAGGGCCGGCCATCGCTCGGCGAAATTGACCTCGAAAGCCTTGGCACTAAACCCCTGCAACCCGTCGAAATCGATCATCAGCGTACTTGCGCCGGTTTCCAATGCCGTAACGCCTGCCAGCATGGTGTCCGGAACAGAAAGCGTCGGCTTGGCGATGCCGTTGGGTAGCAGCGCCGACAGGTTGCGCTCGCCGGCCCTTGTATAGCCGATCCCCATTTCACCGAGCGTATCGGTGAATCCGTCGAAGGCAGTGCGGATGGTCTGATTTGCGAGCCCGCTCATCGGATGGTGAGGCTCGTCCCGGCGCAGGTCGTCCAGCGCAGCCCACGGGTCGGTCCGGACGCGTTGGTCGTGTACGCCAAGCAGGTCGAGATACCCGGTGGTATAGGCCATCGCGCCGCTATGGCCGAACTGCGCAACATCCAGCCGGCGCCGCAAGGCGAAGATGCTCGCGGCAAATCCGGCGATTCCGGTGCCGATGACGGCCAGTTGCGTCTCGATCCGGCGGGTTCCTCGTTTCATTTGCTTGTGCCCCCGTCTTCATCCGCCGTCAGGTCCATGCCGGCCAGTCCGCAATGCAGGATCTCCGCAAGTTCTGCCTGGGGCATCTGTGCGCCCCAGAGAACCGGTCGGACGCCCTTGTAGCGTTCCTGGACGAACTCACGCATCAGGCGAAGCCCGTCCGGGCTGTCATAGACGCCGCGATCATAGAGGTAGGACGTGACCCGCATAGAACAGAACGCCCCCTGGCAGGCGCCCTTGCCGATCCGGCTGCGCAGCGCGATTGCCTTTAGGCTCATGTGGTCCTCGGCGCCCGGCGCGTCCTGCATGATGGTGTCGACAGCGGAACGGGCCACCATCTCACATTCGCATAGGATCATGTCGGTTGGATCAGACCTCTTGTACCAGTCGCGCGCGGCGGCCCCGGGTTGGGTCCAGCGCAGCGCGTCGCCCGAAGGCAGGGGCTCGACATTTGTCTTGCAGGACTCGGCATTGCCAAGCCGCTGTGCCACTAGGTCGCCCGCCTTTTCGGCCATCAGCCGGAAGGTCGTGAACTTGCCGCCGGCCACCGTGGCGAAATTCGTGAGGCCCTGGTCCTCGTGGTCGAACAGCGCGAAACCGCGGTTGGCCTTGCGTCCGTCCGCCTCGCTCCCGGCGGATTTCAGCAGCGGCCGGACCCCCGAGAAGGCCCGCACAAACCGGGTTTCGTTCAGAACCGGCAGCATCGCGGCGCCCTCGGCAAGAATGCGGTCCACCTCCGGAATCGTCGGCGCAATGCCATCAGGATCCTCGACGGTGACCGAAGAGGTCCCAAGCAGCGAGACCGTTCCGCCCGGCACAAGGATGTCTCCGTCATCGGGAAGGCGCAGCCGGTTGACCACGCCATTGGTCACCCGAGTATTGCTGATCAGCAAGGTGCCTTTGGAGTAGAGAAGGCTGACATCGTTGCAACCAGCGAGGCGTGCGACTTTCTCTGCCCAGGCGCCGCTGGCATTGATAAACTGCCGGGCACGGATCTCGATCGGGTCGCCACTTCTGCGATCGCGGCACTGCGCGCTGATGACCTTGCCGTCGACAATCTCGAATGCCTCGACCTCGGTGTGCGGGAGATAGCTGCTGTCGTTCTGTCGCTCCGCATGGCCGACATTTTCCAGTACCACCCGGAACGGGTCGATCGTGGCATCGGGCACCGCATAGGCTGCGATGATCCCCTGCGGCAGGGCCGGTTCCCGCTCGCGCGCCTCAGCCGCGGTTAGGGGCTCGCAGGGGATGCCGGCGACGCGGCAGTGCTCTGGGAAACGAGCTGCAAAGTCCACGTCATCGCCTTCGACCGCAACGAACAATCCGCCGCAATCGTCGATGCATTCCGGTGCGAGCCGTTTGAGTATCTCACCTTCGCGCATGCATTCCGCGGCTGTCTCGGCGTCCGCGGCGGCGTAGCGACCACCGCTATGGAGCAACCCGTGATTGCCGCCGGACGCCCCGGCATTCAGGTCCTTGCGATCGATCAACAGGCAGGTGATCCCCCGCAGCGCAAGATCGCGCATGATCCCTGACCCGGTGGCGCCGCCACCGATGACAAGAACGTCGGCTTCGTGAACCCGTTTGGACATGGCGTTCATGTTCCCTCCGGAAGATTGATATCCGCCAGGTCGGGGCCAAGATACTTGCGTTCGCCCGGCCCAAGTATGCCGAGGGACAGGCAGATCAGGGTCCACAGATGCGTGACCGTATAGGCGCCGCCAAAGTGCTCGCCCACGTCATCGATCTGCGAATGGCAGTTGTGGCAGGGGGTCAGCACGTAGTCCGCCTCGGTGGCGATGATCTGGTCGAACTTGCGCTTGCCATAGGCGCGGCGTTCCTTGGACATGCCCGCCTGCAGGAAGCCGCCACCGCCGCCACAGCAGTAATTCGCGCTTCGACAGGGCTGCATGTCGATGAAATTCTCTTCGCCCACCAGCGTCTTGACCACGAAGCGCAGGTCGTCCGCCGCCTGATCGCCGATGGACTTGCGGACCAGTTGGCAAGGGTCCTGCACGGTGAATTTGATGTTGTCCTTGTTCCAGTCCGAATTGACCGGCAGCCTCCCTTCGCGGATCCACCGGGCGTAGTAGGTGACAAGGCTTTCCGCCTCGAAATTGGCTTCCAACCCGAATTTCTCGACCCCCGCCCAGAGGGTGAAGAAGGAGTGCCCACACTCGGTGTTGATCCAGGTTTCGCATTCGAGCGCGTTGATGGCGTTGACGCGGGTTTCGACCATGTCCTTCCAGGCATCGAGATCGCCGGTGAACATGCAGAAATTCTCGGCTGCCCAGCCTTTGGAGGCATAGGTCCAGTCTGCGCCGACATAGTCGAGGATTTTCCAGAGCGGCGCCATTTCCTCGGGCTCCGTGGCGGGCTCCCGCGAGTTCTGATTGATGACGAATTTCGCGCCCTTCTTGTCGATCGGCACCTTGAGTTCCGCGAAGCGGGAGTCGTTTTCCTTCAACTCCTCGACCGTCTCCTCGACGATCTCGACGAAATCCTCCGACATCAGCCCCATGGCGCTGGTGCTCTCGTCAAGCCGTTGCGCCGCGCAGGAGCGTACGATCCCGCTCGGCTTGTCCTCGGTCGGCCAAGCGCCGCGTGCAGCGCCGACAAGCAGGGAGACGTCGATCCCCATCGGGCAGAGATAGGCGCAGCGTTTGCACTGCGTGCAGGCCCAGACCCATGGAGTGGTCGAGAGCTCCTCGTTCATGCCCAGCATGGCCATGTTGATGAAGCGGCGCGGATCCATCCCGAAGAGCCCGGAGGCCGGGCAGCCCGAGGCGCAAATGCCGCAGCCCACGCAGGCGTTATAGCTGGCGCCGCTGGGGAGCAGATCCTTGGCGACTTGCAGGAAGTCGAGTGTGTTATCGCGAGAATGTGCGCCCATGCGTGTTTCTCCACGGCTGAAGCGGTTCAGTGCCCACGGTATCTCAGACATTCCGAAAAAAGAATGCGGCCAAGTCTCTCAACTGGCCGGATGCATGGGCGGCGGCATGTGTGTCCCGGGCGCCGGCTGGCTTGTGCAGCGGTCTACTCCTAGCTCAAACCGCCGGTGGTATCCGGTGGCGCTACGCGCGGCTGCACCCATCCGAACGGGGGCAAGGGTCAGTGCGCAACGCTCCGCGCTGACAGGCGAGGGAGCCCACTTGCCCGCGCGGGCCACGCCCCGATCAACAGATACGTGGGAGGGGATCGTCTTCCAGTTCCTGCAGGAAGCGAAGTCCACCAACTTCCGTTTTCAGGGACACACAGGCTTCGCCGGATTGTTGACGGACGCAACCGATCACCTCGGCCAGTTCGCCGCCGGACTGGCGCCTCATGGCGGAGAGGGCATCCTGTGCCGAGCCGGGATCGACCACCGCTACGACCCGACCTTCGCAGGCGAGATAATATGGATCGTAGCCGAGCATATCGCAGACAGTGCGGACCGCCGGCCTCACCGGGATCGCTGGCTCATCCAGGGCGACGGTGAGACCGGTGGCTCGGGCGATTTCATGGGCGACAGAAACAAGCCCGCCCCGGGTCGGATCACGCATGAATCGGATGCCGGGAACCTCGCGCATCGCGCAGGTGATACCCAGAACGCTTGACGCATCGGAGATGATATCCCCTCGAAGCCCGAACTGCTCTCGTGCGAGCATGACCGAGATTCCGTGGTCCCCGAGCGGACCGCTCACAAGGATCGCATCGCCGTCCCGGATCTGCTTCATCCCCAGCGGGGTCGGATGCCGCAGAACTCCGATACCTGTCGTCGCAAGGTAAATCCCGCCGCCCTGGCCGCGCGGCAGAACCTTGGTGTCGCCCGCCGCGACCGAGACGCCGATCTCGGATGCAGCACGACCGAGATCGGCAACAATGCGTTCGAGCTGTGCCACGTCGAACCCCTCTTCGATGAAGGCGTTCAGGCTCAGATAGAGCGGGTCTGCACCGGCGACAGCGAGGTCGTTCGTCGTGCCATGCACGGCGAGAGAGCCGATGGAGCCGCCGGGAAATTCCAACGGCTGAACCGTGAAACCGTCGGTCGTGAACCGGATCTCTTCCCCGGGCAGCGAAAGGCGCACGGCATCGGCAGTGGTGTCCAGTGTGTCGCTTGCGAGATGGCGCGCGAAGACTTCGTCGATCAACTCGCGCATGAACCGCCCTCCATTGCCGTGGGCAAGCGAGATGTGGCTGTCCTGAAGCGTCATTCGAGGGATCCTCCTGCCAAAGCGGCATACTCGACCACCTGCCCGAAGGAGATGGAGGCGTCGTTACAGGGCACTTTTCGATGCAGCCGCAGCAGATCCGGAGCGTGCGTCATCCGTCGCTGTATCTCGTGGACGAGGCGCGCATTCTGGAAGACGCCTCCTGTCAGGCCGATATTCGAGATGGCATGGCGCTCGGAAAGCCAGGTCGAAAGATCGACCAGACCCTGCGCCATGCTTGCATGAAAATCCGCCGCGCGCTGCCCCTGGCTGCGGGAGCTGTCCGTCAACGTATCGAGCAGGGGAGCCCAGTCGGCAATTGCCATCCCGCTCTCGGTCTCATGGATCGGCACAGGGATCGCGTGCCCGGTTTCTCCCCTTGCCCATGCTTCCAGTTGCATGGGCCCTTGAGCTTCGAAACTCACATGGGTCATTTCGCTGACAAGGCAGGCGGCCGCGTCGAACAGCCGTCCTGCTGCAGTGGTCTCATGCGTGTTGATGCCTTTCTCCCAAGCTTGCCGGGCGATCTCCGCGCCATCGGGCAAGATCGGCACATCCCGCCCGGCGTCCCAGCAAAGGGCTGCCGCGCTGCGCCACGGCTCTCGCCCGGCGCGGTCCCCGCCCGTCAGCCGGAAGCTGCGGAAATGGGCGACCCGCTGCCAGTTGCCCGGGCGACCCAATAGGGTATCGCCGCCCCAGAGCGTCCCGTCCTGACCCAAACCGACGCCATCCCAGGTGAAGGTCAACCAGGTCCCTTCCGCCTCCGGGTACTCACCGGCCAGCGCAGAGGCATGGGCGTGGTGATGCAGGATCGGCACAATCGGCAGATCCTGCGTCCGGGCCCATCGATGAGTCGTGTAGCCCGAATGCGCATCGCAAAGCAGAACTTCTGCGCGCTGATCGTAAAGATCCTGAAGGCTTTGCGAGACACGCTTCAATATCTCGAGGCTCCGCGGGGCATCCATCTCGCCGATATGGGGGGAGACAACCGCCCGGTTCTCGAAGGCCAGCGCGACCGTGGCCTTCATGTGCGAGCCAAGCGCAAGCGCGGGCTTCGGGGTTGGCCGACGAAGCGACAGCTCGACCGGCGCCGTGCCGCGCCCGAGGCGGAAAGGAACGATCGCTCCGGCGATCTCGCGCATGACAGGATCGTCCGCCGGGCGCGCAATCGGCCGGTTGTGATGCAGCGCCGCATCCGCAACGCCGACAAGCCGGGCGTCGATCTCATCTGGGTTGGTCAGCACCGGCTCTCCACTGAGATTCGCCGAAGTCGCAACGAGCGGACCGTCGAAGGCGCCGAGCAGGAGCGTGTGCAATGGGCTGTAGGGCAGAAAGAGGCCGAGCTCGCCGCATCCCGGCGCAACCGACGGTGCCAGGTCAGCCTCGGGCAGTCGTGGCAGAAGGACGATCGGGCGGCGCGGCGTGACCAGTTCCTCCCCGGCAACATCGGACAGCGTGACGAAGCTGCGGACAGCATCCAGCCCGTCATCGCCTGCCTGTGGAACCATGATTGCGAAGGGTTTGGCCGGGCGGCGTTTCCTTGCCCGCAGTTGCGAAACTGCGGCCTCGTTGCGGGCGTCGCACATAAGGTGGTAGCCCCCAATCCCACGCATCGCGAGAATTCCGCCAGAGACAAGGATATGAACAGCCTCGGTCAGCGCGGCCTCGGTATCGGCAACCTCGCTGTGACCCTCGCGAACGAACCGGAGGGACGGGCCGCATCTCGGGCAGGCGACAGGCTCTGCGTGGAACCGACGGTTCGCCGGATCCTGGTACTCCGCGCGGCACGCCTCGCAGAGTGGAAACCCTGCCATGGTCGTGTTTGGCCGATCATAGGGCATCGCCTCGATCAGCGTGTAGCGAGGTCCACATTGGGTGCAATTGATGAACGGGTAGCGATGGCGCCGATCTGCCGGGTCACGCAATTCCCGCAAACACGCCTGGCAGACACAGGTATCGACGGGCACGAAAATCGACGCTCCGGTGCCCTTGTTGCTGTCAAGGATCTCAAACCCTTCGAAGGGTTCGACGGCAACCGCTGTCACATCTCGAAGAGTGGGGGCAGAGAGGGGGGGCGCCGTCTCGATCACCTCGCGCAGGAACGCCTGTACGTCAACTTCCGGCCCTTGCGCATGGGCGTAGACCTCGCCCATCTGGTTCTGCACCCAGCCTTTCAAACCCAGTCCTGTCGCGACGCGATAAACGTGCGGGCGAAACCCGACGCCCTGCACGTGACCGGTCAGCACGAGCCGTCGGGAGACGATTGTGGAGTCAGTGGAAGCAGGATCGTTTTCAGCGTCCGGCGCCATGATCACTCCGCAGCCTGTTCCACGCGTGTGCGTTTCCCACTGGACCACCAAATCCGGCAGGCGCCCTCGTCGGAGACCATGCAGGGACCAACCGGCGTGCGCGGGGTGCAGGCCGCACCAAAGATCCGGCACTGGTCGGGATAGATACGACCCAGCACCACTTGGGCGCAGTCGCAACCGGCCGGCATCTCCCCGACACGTCGGCGTGCGTCGTCGCCATAATCCGGGAGCAGTTTTCGGGCGTCATGGGCCGCGTACACGTCGCGCAGCGAAAAGCCGGATGCGGGGATCGTGCCGATCCCGCGCCAGGTGGCATCGGTCACTTCCATGACTTGCGACAGGAATCGGCGTGCCGTCGGGTTGCCTCCCGATTGGACAACCCGGGTATAACAATTGTCGAGAGCGGGTTTGCCCGACTGAAGCTGGCGCAGCACGGAATAGATCGCGGCGAGCAGGCTGTCGCTGTCGAAACCGGCGATTGCGGCCGGCACATTGTGATCTTCGACCACGAATTCCCACTCCTCCGGCCCCATCACTGTGCCGACATGCCCGGGCGCGATCAGCGCGTCGAACCCGACCTCTCCGGAGTTCAGCAGCATGGAAACTGCAGGCCAGGTGAGCCGCCCGGAAAGCAACAGGAGCAGGTTATCGGGAACGCCCTGCGCCATCATCGCAGCGACCGGCGCCGTTGTCGTCTCGAACCCCGCGGCAAAGAACACCACCCGGCGATCCGGATTGGCGCGGGCCAACGCGACGATCTCCTGCGGGCTGGCGACGGGAACGACATCTGCACCGGCAGCCTTTGCCTGCTCCAAGGAACGGATCTCGGTCTTGCGGACGTTCACCGGCACCCGCAACATGTCCCCGAAGGTGGCCAGCGTCAGGTCTTCGTTCATCGCCAGCTGGATAGCCTGGTAGACATCCTCCTCGGGGCAGACGCAAACCGGACAGCCCGGCCCGGGGATCAACTCGATAGCGGGCGGCAAGGCGTTGCGCAGACCGGCCTGGGTGATGGACCGTTCATGCCCGCCACACACGTTCATGATCCGCACTTTTTCCGGCAGGTCCAATGCCCTGATCCGCTCCAGCAACTCCGCGGCGCCTAGGCTCATGGTCAGCCTCCTGCCGCTGTGGTGGGAAAGGAGAGGTTCGAGCGAAGCTCGGCGACCCTGCGCTTCAACCAGTCGACCCAGCCATCCAGCCCGTCGCCGGACTTGGCAGAGACCTCGAGAATGGGCGCGGCATTGCCCAACTGGCGGACGAAGTTCACAGCCCGCGTCGTGTCGAACTCCGGCATATAGGGGGCGAGGTCACGCTTGGTCAGGAGCACCATGTCGGCCGACCGGAACATGACCGGGTATTTTGCGGGCTTGTCGTCCCCTTCCGGCGTCGACAGCAGCGCCACGTTCCGATGCTGGCCGAGATCGAAGCTGGCCGGGCAGACAAGGTTGCCGACATTCTCGACAAAGAGCACGTCCAGACTGGCCAGTTCCAGTTCATGCAGCGCGTCATGCACCATATGCGCGTCCAGATGACAGGCTGTGCCAGTGCAGATCTGAACGACCGGAACGCCACAGGCGCGAATGCGGTCGGCGTCATTCTCGGTCTCCAGGTCGCCCTCGATCACGCCGATCCGCAGGCCGGACTTCACAAGCTCTACCGTCGCTTCCAGAAGCGCTGTCTTGCCGGCGCCGGGGGAGGACATGAGATTGACCGAAAACACCCCGTGCTGGTTGAAATGGGTCCGGTTGTGCATGGCCTGAGAGTCGTTGACCTGGAGCAGATTGCCGAGAACCTGCGTCGCTTGCCTGCCCTCGGCGAGGTCCCGGTTGCCGGGGGTCACGTTGCAGCCACAGGTATCACACATTGCCTTCCTCCTCGGATTGCCTCGCAGGCAGGTCGGATTCAGCATCCTCCAGCACCACCGACCTTAACAGCATTTCATCTCCGGAGCGCAGCTCCGTTCGCCAGTCGCCGCACTGGGCGCAGACCAGGCGGTTGATCTTCGCGTCGCTCTCGGCCTGACAGGCCTTGCACCAGACACGCACCGGCGACAGCTCGATTGTCAGGCTGGCGCCATCGGCCACGGACCCGGCCGCAGCAATGGAAAAGGCATTCGACAGCAACTCCGGCACGACGCCGGATAACGGGCCGACCTCAAGGGTGATGCCGCTCACGCGCGAGGCGTTGTTGTCCCGTGCGACTGTTGTGACCTGGTCGATCAGGGCCTGGCAGATCACGAGTTCATGCATCTGATTGAAGGATCTCGTCGAAGGCTTCCCAGCTCAACCGGGCTTCCTCTTCCGACACCTTCTTGATCGCATACCCGACGTGGATCAGAACGTGATCCCCGACGGCCAGATCCTCGCCCTGCATCATGAACAGGTTGACGTCCCGCTCGATCCCGCTGGCCTCACAGGTTGCAACAAATCCATCAATCGAACTTATACGCATCGGCACTGCAAGGCACATGGGTCGCATCCCTTTTTTGTTGCTCTTATATTCGTGATGTTTAATACGTTTTCATTCCGGTTTCACGCTGGCGTTTTGTCTCGCACCTACAAAAAAGACACGGCAGAGAAGCCAAGAACAAGATCGGAGAAACGGGTAGTGCGCATACTCATTCTGGGGATCGGCAATTCGATCATGTCCGACGAGGCGGCCGGGATCCGGGCCGTTGAACTGTTCGAAGAACTGCACGGATCGGACGGCGACGTGACCTGCATCGATGGCGGCACGCTCAGCTTCACCCTTTCCGAACCAATTGGCGCCAGCGATCAACTCGTGGTGTTCGATGCTGCACAGTTCCATTCCGGCGCCGGCACCGTGCGGCGTCTGGAGGGCGAGGAGATGGACGCCTTCGTCCGTTCCGGAAAACTCAGCGTGCACGAGGTCGGACTGGCAGATCTCTTCGACATGTCCCGTTTGAGCGGCGATCTTCCCGAGCGTCGTGTTCTTGTCGGGATCGAACCCGAAACGCTTGGCTGGGGGCTCGAGTTGAGCCCCAAGGTTGCAGCAGCCATTCCCAAGGCCGTCGCGCTTGCGAAGGAAACCCTTGACGGCTGGAAGGCCTAGCAAGCTCGAACAGCCCTGCCGAAGGGCGAAACCGGCCCGCATTCGAGGGCCGGCTCCGGGTCATTTGCACGCAATCGGTCAGCTATGGGGCGTGACTTCGATCGTGCCGTCCTTGTTGTACTTCACCACGGCGTCGAGGAACGCGACGTTCAGGCCCGGGTTCAGCAGCTTGGCAAGGTCGTAGGATTCCCCGCTGCGCCCGCCGGACGTACAGATGAAGACGATCCGCTTGTCGTCGGGCAGGTCGAACACCTTGTCTTCCAGCTCACCGACCGGAATGTTGATCGTGTCCGCAAGCGCGCCTGCAGCATACTCGTCGGCATCGCGCACATCGACGATCAGAACATCGGCCGGACGTTCGGCAACGATCTTGTTGAACTCCTCGATACCCATCACACCTTCACCCGGTGCGGGCATGTCTGGCGTGGCCATTGAGGCAGCTGCGTTGGTGTCGGGGGAAACAAGCATAGCGACCACACCGACAAGCTTCTTCCACTCGGGGTAACCGGCGGGATAGGTGAAGACCTTGGTGTAGCCCATTTTCATTGCCGCCTGAGCGGAGTTGTCCGACAGTTTGCAGATGTATCCGCCGCAGTAGAACACAAGCGCGGTGTCCTTGTTTGCCGGAAGCAGGCCAGACATGGCGTCGAACTTGCTGTCAGGAAGGCTGATCGCGCCGGGGATGTAGCCCTTGTCATACTTGCTGCCCTTGGGGCGCGAGTCGACGATCAGCACCGGTTCTTCGCCGGCCATCAGTTGCTGCACGTAAGCCGTGTTGATCGAGACCGAGCCGCCCTTTTCCTTCCAGTCCGGGAAACCGGCCGCATAAACCTTGACGTTGGTATAACCTAGTTCCTCCGCCTTGAAGGCCGACTTGTGGCTGAGCTTGCAGGCATATCCGCCGCAATAGAAGATCAGCATCTGGTCCTTGGCTTCGGGAAGCATGTCGGTCATTTCCGCGAACTTGCTGTCGGGGATCAGCACCGAGGTCGGGATGTGGCCCGGGCCGAACATGCGCTCGGGGCGGGAATCGACGATCATCACGTCGTCGCGCTGCGGCAGCACGGCATAGGGTGCGATGAAGTCGTAGTCGACCACATGCTCCTCGTGATACCAGCCCGCCTTGTCTTCTGCGGTCGGCGCGGCTTGCTCGGCCCATGCGATGGATACCGGTGCGAAAGCCACCGCAACGGCCATGGCAAGTCTTGTCAACTTGGTCCTGGCGCTCATTTTTTCCTCCTGTTTGCTGTATTGGATAGCGTGTGAACCCCCGGTCCTTCCGAGGGGCGTATTTCCTAGATGACGGTGAACTTCTCGGTGGTCTCGTTGTAGCGAACGAGGCACCACCAGATCGCGAGGATGGTGATCATGACCATGTAGGTCGGCCCCCATCCGCCCAGCATGTCAGGCAGGAAGGCCTGATAACCGAGCGCGCTGAACTCGACCATGCCGTCCATGAAATCGAGGTCGATCTCGCCCGTGGTCACGCCAAGGTTGCCAAAAGCTACACTGGCGATGGAGCCGACCCAGGCGAAGAAGAACAGCACGACGACGAGTTTCAGATGCCCTTCGCCGATCCGCCAGAGCGTACCCGAGGCGCAGCCGCCCGCCAGTACCATGCCGATGCCAAAGATCAGGCCGCCAATCAGCGACCCAAGCCAGAAGCGCGTGGACAGCGCCACGTAGGGGTCGATATTGCCCTTCTGGATCAGGATCGAACCGAACAGGCAGCCGACAAAGATCGCGAGGATCATCGCCTTGGTCATCATGCCTTCGGCGGTCATGAACGGTTCACGGATGGCCCGCGCGAAGCAAAGCCGCGAGCGGTGCATCACGAAGCCGATGCCGAACCCGGCAAGCATCATCAACGCAAGGATCGAGGTGTAGTTGCTTTCGCTGCGCAGCCAGGTGACACCCCACCAGAGCACGCCGAGCGCGATCACCAATCCGAGATAGGGGAAGTAGGGCTTGAGCGCCGGTGTCCTGTTCTTGGGCGCCCTGGTGCCCCAGGTGATGTTCTCCATCCCCCAGAGCAGCAGTTTGAGCCCGATGAAGGCACCGGCCAACAGGCCGATCCACATGGCCCAACCGGCGGGCGCACTGAAGGTCAGCGGGATGAAGAAGCCACCGGTGGTGCAGCCACCGGCGATGGTTGCGCCGATCCCCATCAGCGAGCCGCCAACGGCTCCATAGGCGTATTCGCTAAGGGGAGCCTTCCGGATCGCGAATTGCATGGACATCAGCGCGGCGGTGAAGGCGCCAAGCAGCAGCGCGATGTTCATCACCGACATCTGGTGCTCCAGCGGACTCTTCAGATCTTCGCTGATACCCAGCATCGGGCCCAGTCCGATGGCGTTGTTGATGTAGTCTCCCCAGAGCTTCAACCCGCCGAAGACGCCCCAGAACACGCCGCTGGCCATGAGCATCATGGCAAGGCTGACGAGCAGCATGAACCCCAGGTAGGGCGACCATTCGTCGATGAAGATCTTCTTGTAGTCCTCGGCGAAACCCTCGGCCCATTCGGGCAACGACCGATTTTCTTGCGGTGGCGCGCCGGCGGCAGTTTCGTTCGTAGCCATTTGGTGTCCTCTTCCCCGGTCAGTCGCTTGCAGGCGGTGACTGGGGACCTCTTCAGTTGCAGGTGGCCGGGGTGGCGGAATCCGCGGCGCCATAGACGACGAAGGCGCGGATATCGGCCCAGAGGTCGTCATTGGCGATGGGAGCGAATTTCTCGGCGACCTTGTTGTCGGGTGCGATCTTGGCCCGGTAGTCCTGGCTCACATATTCGGCCAGGTGCTCGGCGCCTTCAGGGGTCTCGATCCATTCCTCCCATTCGGCAATCTTCTTGGAGGCGGGTGAAATGGACTCGCCGATTTCCGCCGTGTGGCAGGACGTGCAGGCGGCTCGGTAGTAAATCCGGCCCCGCTTCCAGTTGCCGTCGCCTTCGGCAGAGCTGGGCAGCGCAGGCAGGATCAGCATCGCCGATGCGGCGAACAGGCAAGTTAGAGTGGCTTTCATGATTGACCTCCGTGGGTTTGCAATCACGTGCTCGGCAGGCATTTCTCTGTGCCGCAAATGTGGAGCCCTGCCGGGTCTCTCCACCCACTGTCCTGCCGATGTCGGATTTTTCGGCGCTTCGACAGGATGTGTCCCTTGCGGCCTGCAATCGATCGGAAGACAGACCTTTCGTCTTCCGGTTCCTCCGTTCGGCGCCCCGTCCCGTGCGCTCGTCGTTCTGTTGCGTTCTCTTCGGGGCGGGGCGCCGCGTTTCGGAGGTCAGACGCAGCCGGTCGGCTTGGGAAGCCCGGCAATCTTGCAGCCCTGCTTGGCAGCGCCGTCCGGGAACATCGCTTCAAGCGTCTTGTTGTTGCCGATGTCCGGACCAAGCTTCTTCTTTGCGTTCTTGACGAGGACGCGAATGGCGGGGGCAATCTGGAACTCGTCGTAGTAGTTCCGCAAGAAGTCGATCACCTTCCAGTGGTCGTCGGTCATCTCGAGGCCTTCGGCCTTGGCAATCTCTTCGGCCAGTTCTTTCGACCACTCGTCAAGGTTGACGATGTAGCCGTCTTCGTCGGCCTCAATGGCCGCGCCGTTTACTTGATAGGACATATTGGTGTTCCTTCTCTCTTCTCATCTTGTGTCCCGCGTCCGCGGGCGTCGTTTCAAAGCCAGGATTGGGTGCGATCGTGTTCCGCGACCAGATCGACAAAAGCGTCGTAGCCAACGGGCTTCACCTGTTGGATCAGTTTCCCGGCGGCCAATCCGCGTGCCTTTGCATCGCCGTCAAGGACGTAGAAGTTGACATCGCCAGCGCGTGCCTCGACATTCGCGGCCACTGCCGAGCCGGCCACCGCGCCATAGACGCCGTCCTCGATCAGCAAGACGGCATCGCCGGGTTTGCAATGCGCGAGGCAACTGTTGAATGCGCTGTCACCGAACGGGGACTTGTTGACTGTGTGAAGTGTGGACATGTTTCCCCCCTCAGAAACTCAGGACCACGTCCTGATCGGACATGATGTCGGCCATTTCAGAACGGGAAACGATCTGGATGGAGGGCTTCTCCTCCCAGTCGTCATCTTCGTCCTCGTACATGATCTCCTGAAGATCGGAGGGCTCCAGCCCGCGTTCCTCGAGCGACTCCTTCTCGACGAAAAGCTTGGTGACTTCGTAGTCGCCGAGTGCGCGGAAGGTGGGCGAGAAGTTCTTCACCCCGATCTCGTCGGTGTTCTGGTCCCTGGTCAGCTGAAACACACCGTCATCCAGGAATGCGAGCGACACGTCCTGCTCGAAGGCGGCACCAATCAGCACCACTTCAAGGCTTTCGAGGGCGTAGATCGTCCCGTAGGGCGCCTTGCGGTTCACGTAGAGGAATTTCTTGGCTTCTGACATCTTCGCTTTCCTCAATCGCCGAACGTGACGGTACGGTCATATTCGATGCCCATCTCGATGAGCTGTCCGAGTCCGGAGATGCGGAATCCCTCTGCGAGGTTGGAGGCATCCTTGCCCTGCCGCTTTGCTTCGTTCTCGTCGAGAATGCCGCGACGCTGAGCGGCGGCGATGCAGACGACCATGTCGATGTCATTGGCCTTGGCGAGCGCGGTCCAGTTTTTCTGGATATGGCGCTCGTCCTGGGGCGGAACCGACAGGTTCGTCGCGACGTTCACGCCATCATGGTAGAAGAAGACGCGAGGTATCTCGTGCCCCTTGTCCAGCGCCGCCTTGGCGAAGTGATAGGCGGTGTCAGCGGCCTGGTGGGTATACGGGCCCTCGCTGACGACAATTCCGAATTTCACGGAGTATCCTTTCCTTGGTGGAAGGGATCGGTCGCGTCGTGGTCGTGGCGGTCCTTGGCTCGAGGCGTTCTATCGTCCGGCCTTGTGCAAGGACCGGGTCAGCCACGGA
The DNA here is from genome assembly GCF_042676185.1 of Tropicimonas aquimaris. Classification (NCBI taxonomy): domain Bacteria; kingdom Pseudomonadati; phylum Pseudomonadota; class Alphaproteobacteria; order Rhodobacterales; family Roseobacteraceae; genus Tropicimonas; species Tropicimonas aquimaris. The sequence goes on from NZ_JBHTJT010000032.1 coordinate 134,482, forward strand.
TTCAGCGGCTGACCAGACATGAACGGTCGCGATCCACGCGATTTGTCAGGCTTTCCTGATCTCGTAGGTGTAGACGTCGCCTTCGTTGCTCGTGCTGAGCAACTCGTTGCCCGTCTGGTTGCAAAAGGCGGCCATGTCGGCAACGGAGCCGGGATCGGTCGCGGTGATTTCAAGCACCTGGCCCGCACCCATGCCCTTGAGCGCTTTTTTCGCCTTCAAGATCGGCAGCGGACAGTTCAGGCCTTGGGCGTTGAGGGTTTGATCTGCCACGTTTCTTCTCCTGTGTGGTGGTGATGTTCAGATGAACAGGTTGATGTCGGATTTGAGGGCGGTTTCCATGTAGGTGGCCGCGCCCCCCAGCTCGATCCCGTCGATCAGGTCGTCGGTCGAGTATTCGAAGAGGTTGAGCGTCATCTGGCAGGCGATCATGCGGATCTCGAGATCCACCGCCGCCTCTCGCAGGTCCTCGATAGAGGCCACGCCCTTCTTGGCCATGAGGTTCTTCATCATGGTGCCGGCAAGCGCGCCGGCGCCAGGGAGCATGGAGACCATGTTGGGCATCTTCATGTGTCCGCCAATCATCGGGATTTCTATCGCCGCGTTTCCGAGCGTCGAGAAGCCGAGATTGAGGTCTTTCTTCAAGAGGACAAGACCGTAGAAGGTGAAGAACATTGTCACCTCCACATCCATCGCAGCGGCGGTCGTTCCGAGGATGAAAGGAGGATAAGCCCAGTCCAGCGTGCCCTTGGTGACGATGATCGACATGCTCTTGGCTTTTTCGAGTTGGCTGTCGTCAAGCATCTGGCATTTCCTTTACCATTCGCGTCTTCGGCACCGCCCCCGCTGGGGGCGGTGCGCGGGTCTCAGCGGACCTTGATCTTGAGTTTCTCGTCGCCGTCTTCGCCAACCATATGCACCGCACAGGCGATGCAGGGATCGAAGCTGTGGATGGTGCGCAGGATCTCCAGCGGCTGGTCCGGATTGGCCAGTTCGTGCCCTTTCAACGCCGCCTCGTAAGGACCTGAGACGCCGTCGGAATCCCGCGGGCCGGCGTTCCACGTTGTCGGAACAATGGCCTGGTAGTTGTCGATCTTGCGGTTCTTGATGACGATCCAGTGGCCGAGTGCGCCGCGCGGGGCCTCCATGTAGCCCGCGCCCTTGGCCACGCTTGGCCAGGTTGCGGGGTCCCAGAATTCGTCGTTGTGGGTCTGGAGATCGCCCGCAGCGATGTTGGCGACAAGGTCGTTGTACCAGCCGCGCATCATGTCGAGGTAGATCTTGGTCTCCAGCGTCCGCGCCGCTGTCCGGCCCAGCGTCGAGAACAGCGCCTCGACTGGCACGTCCAGCGTGCTCAGCGTGCTGTCGACCAGTTCCTTCGCCTGATCATGACCCTTGGCATAGAGCATCAGCATCCGTGAAAGCGGGCCAACTTCCATCGGCTTGCCCTTCCAGCGTGGCGATTTCAGCCAGGAGTACTCCTGATCGACGTCGAGCTGCGTGTAGGGCGGTTTCGGCCCGGTGTAGTTCAGCTCGGTCTCGCCGTCATAGGGGTGCAGGCCGGTGCCCTTGCCACCCTGGTACTTGTACCAGGCGTGATCGACGTATTCCTCGATCTGACCTTCTTCGTGCAGGTCCACGTCGTGGATCGTGGAAAGATCCCGGTCGAGGATCACGCCGCGCGGCACCAAGAAGGTCGATGGGTCGTTGTATTCGCCGGTCGGGAAGTCGCCATAGCACATGAAGTTGCCGACGCCTTCACCGATGGCACCCCAATCCTTGTAGAAGGACGCGATGGCCAGCGTGTCCGGCAGATAGGCCTGGTTCACGAAGTCTTCCATTTGGGTGATGAGCGAGGAGACCTGGCTCAGCGCCGCCATGTTGATGGCGGTTTCGGAATTGGGGTCGATCGGGGAGGGCACACCGCCGCAGACAAAGTTCGGATGCGGGTTCTTGCCGCCGAAGATCGTGTGCAGCTTGGAGACCTCGCGTTGCCAGGCGAGCGCATCGAGGTAGTGCGCGACGGCCATAAGGTTCGCTTCGGGCGGCAGCCTGTAGCCCGGGTGCCCCCAGTAGCCGCCGGAGAAGATCCCCAACTGCCCGGATTCAACGAAGCCCTTCAGCTTCTTCTTCACGTCCGCAAAATGCCCCGGAGAGGAGCGCGGATAACTGCTGAGCGATTCGGTCAGCTCCGATGTCGCCTCGGGATCGGCCTTAAGCGCCGAGACCACATCCACCCAATCCAGCGCATGCAGGTGATAGAAGTGCATTACGTGGTCATGCACGTATTGCGAGGCGATCATCAGGTTGCGGATCAGCTGCGCGTTCTTCGGAATCTTCCAGTTCAGCGCATCTTCAACCGCGCGGACCGAGGCCATGCCATGAACCAACGTACAGACACCGCAGATCCGCTGGGCAAAGGCCCAGGCGTCGCGCGGGTCACGGTCGCGCAGGATGATCTCGATGCCGCGGACCATCGTGCCCGACGAATAGGCCTCGGCGATCCTGTTGCCGTCCATCTGCGCCTCGACGCGCAGGTGCCCCTCGATCCGTGTGATGGGGTCTACGACCAGTCTTTCTGCCATCTCGTATCTCCCCTCAATCCTCGTCGACGAGGTATTCGGCCATCATCTCGGTCAGGCCGGCCACCTCGATATCCATGTCGTTGTCTTCCAGAGCGTTCTCCAGCGTGTGGTGGCAGAAGGCGCACATGGTGACGATCTTGTCTGGCGCGACTTTCTCGAACTGCCGCTTCTTGAGCTGGAAGGCGGCGTTCTTGAGGTCTGCTGCACGCTCATTCGCGCCAACCCCGCCACCAGCGGAGCAACACCAGTTCATCGTTCCGGCATCGTCGGTCTCGACGAAATTCTCTGCGACCATGTTCAGCAGCCGGCGCGGTTCCTTGTTGATGCCACCGCGGCGGTTGATCTGGCACGGGTCGTGGAAGGTGATCTTGTCGCTGTCCTTGCCGGAGGTCTTGAGCTTGCCCTCGGCGCGGAGTTGGTCGAGCAGTTCAATGATGTGAACCACCTCGAAGTCGTATTCGCGGCCGATCAGGTTTGGACCTTCCCAGCGCATCGCCTGATAGGCGTGGCCGCATTCGGGGCTGATGACCTTCTTGACCCCCAACCTCTCGGCAGCCTCGACCACGCGGGTGACGAGGTATTTCGCCACGTCCCGGTTGCCGATCTGGATGCCCACATTGGTTGCTTCGAAGGCCTCCAGGGAGATTGTCCAGGTAACGCCGGCCTGTTTGAAGATCTTCGCCATGGCGCCGATCACTTCCGGGTATTCGGCAATTTCCTGCGCCGACAGGATGACGAGGTAGTCCATGCCCGGCTTGTCGAACTCGATCTCGATCCCGGTCTCGGCGCTGGCATGCTTGACCTGCACCTGAATAGCCTTGCTTAGATCCCCCATCGGGCTGTTGCCATTCGTATGCCGCTTGGCCGCCCCAATCAGCTCGACAGGCGCGTGACCAGCGGCCGACATGCCTTCGCGCATCTTGCGTATCATCAACGTAATGTCGTTGCCCACCGGGCAGACCATGGTGCAACGTCCGCACATGGTGCAGCTGTCATAGACCAGCCTTTCGGCCTCGGAGAAATCTTCGTCTGTGATCTTGTTGCCAAGCCCCGCCATCGACTTCAATCGCCCGAAGAGCGTGTACTCGTTCTCCCAGACCCGCCGCAGAAGCTCGACCTTTCGGATCGGCGTGTATTGCGGGTCGTCTGTTTCATGGAAGAAGATGCAGGCATCGGCGCAGAGGCCACAGTTCACGCAGCTGGAAAAGAAGCTGGCAACCGGGGCGTCGACCTGTTCGCGCAGGGCATTCACGCCGCGTTCGGCACTCGCACTCATGATTCAGCTCCTTTGCGGCCCTGGATCGATCCGTTGTAGTAGCGCGCCATCGCAAAGGTGAACGCGTGCATCAGTTTGGTGAATGGGAAGACGATCATCAGGATGTCGACCGACAGGATGTGCAGCGCCATCATGAAGGTCGGATCGCCGAAGAGCTTGTTGACGGCCACGTAACCGGTGATCAGCGGCAACAGGCTGAGGATCAGAACCAGGTAGTCCACCCAGGTCGTCAGCTTTCGGCGAACCGGATCGCGCCAGCGGGTGTAGAGTAACGCAAGCCCCGCGATAACGGCCAAGACCGTCGAACTCTCGATGATCACCCGACCAACGCCCGGCCAGCTCAGCCCGATCAGTTCCTCGATCAACGCGATATGCGGCACGAACAACAGGAACGCTATGAAGAAACCGATGTGGAAGACATAGCCACCGACGATGGTGATCGGGTTCGGCTTGATTGCGCCGGGGCGTGGGAAGGTCCGTGTGAAGATCGTCTTGATCCCCTGCTGAACAGGCTTGCCCTTGGCCTTGGAGAAATCCTTTTTCCGTCCAAGGACGAGGATCTCGACCACTCGGATCAGGACACCGGCGACAAAGACCAGCAAGGCGATGTCAAAGAGCGGTCCGCGTGCGAACATCAGAAGGTCGAAGTTCGGGTTATTCATGACTCCTTCTCCTCCTTCTCGAGCGTGAAGGCATCGACGGTTTCGTGGTTGGCAAGCGCATCCGCCTTTCCTTTTCTGGCGAGATAAGCACCACCGGCACCGGCAGCGACGCCAGCAATCACGGCGGCTTGCCCGACGCGGCGATAGTTGCCAGCGGGCGCGGAGAGCGGCTTGTAGAAGCCGCCATTGTCCCAGAAGTCGGGCTCCGTGCAGCCAAGGCATCCATGCCCGGCTTCGATCGGGAAGCTGGTCCCGTCGTTCCATTTCACCGTGGCGCAGACGCTCTTGGTGGTCGGGCCCTTGCAGCCAAGCTTGTAGAGGCACCAGCCCGCGCGCGCGCCCTCGTCGTCGAACCCTTCGGCGAAGAGCCCCTTGTCATAGAACGGGCGGCGGTAGCAGCGGTCATGGATAGACTCGGCGAAGTAGGCCTTGGGCCGGCCAAGCTCATCCAGATCGGGGATGCCGAATGTCAGGTAATGGGCCAGAACCGCCGTCATCACCATTGGAATGGGCGGACAGCCTGGAACGTTGATGATCGGCTTGTCCTTGATGATATCCGAAACGGCCCCCGCGCCGGTCGGGTTCGGGTTCGCCTGTGGCAGGCCACCATAGGCCGCGCAGGTGCCCACGCTTACAATCGCGGCGGCGCCTTCGGCCGTCTCTTTCAGCATATCGAGGTTGGATATGCCGGCGATGGCGGAATATCCCGGTTCGTCCAGCGGAATCGAGCCATCGACAATCACTAGATACTTGCCGTGATACTCCCGCATGGCCTCTTCGCGGGCGTGCTCGGCGGCGGCGCCGGATGCCGCCTGAAGGGTGTGGTGGTAATCCAGTGAGATCGCGTCGAAGATCAACTCTTCCAGCGATGGAGTGCTCGAACGGGTGATCGCCTCGGTGCAGCCGGTGCATTCCTGGAAGGAGAGCCAGATCACCGACGGTCGGGGAGCTGTCTCCAGAGCGTGAGCGACCCGCGGCGCCATCGCGGGCGGCAGGGCCATGAGCGAGGTCAGAGACGCGCAGTACTTCACGAAACTCCTGCGACTGACCCCGTGTGCCTTCATCAGTTTTGGCAACAACGGACCACTCGGCATCTGCACTACCCTCCCTTTTTGTCGGCGCCAGTCTTCCCGTTAAGGCGTTCGGCCAGCATTTCGTGTCCACGCACGGCGTCTTCCCGGTGCGTTCTCAGGATGTCGGGGATGAACGTAACTTCGATGAACCTCGACTGGGTCTCACCCTGTTGATCGTAATGGTCGACCCGCCACACGCCCGGAATCTCTGTCTCCTGAACAAAGCTCTCGCCCAACGCGTTCAGAACGGCGTTGACTTCACCTTCGCCGAGGACCTCTTGAAGGAGTTTTTCGTCTCCCCCCGTGAAGGGTATCGACCCGAGGTCGATCACTGCGGTCGTTCCACTCTTGACCAACCGGCCGAGTGCCTCGTGGATCTCGGCCAGGATAGGCAGTGCATTTCCTGTCGGAAGGTTCGCTACCGCCTCCTTGAGCTGGACAACGTCCGCTCCTGATTTCGATATGCTCTGCAATCTTGCGATCCCGTTTTTCCGGCTCTACGGGCCGGATCGTGGGCTTCTTGACAAACCCGAACATCCTCGTCCTTGATCTGCGTCATGCAGAAATTCGAATGCGTATACAATAAGATATTGTGTAACTGATAGGCAGGTTATCGCTATCGTTTTTTGGATTTAAATTCAGCAACTTACTCTTTATCCAAGAACTTTTGAGCACCCTTTAATGCCGACTGCGACAAATGAGGCGCAGATCCTACCGATGCCTCCGCAATTTCGTCAATTGTGTGGGAAAAAATGGTTGTGCGAATTTGTCAGAAATCGGAGCGAGTCTTCAGGTTTCCATGGTCATAAATTATGAGTAGGTCATGCGTATTAATTTCGTCGGCAAGTACATTCGGCGGACGGATAGAATTAGTCAGATTTAGGCTCCGAAATTGAATACCGGCCTCCCGGCCGAGACACCACACTGGGCTTCCCAGATTTTGCAGCTATTGTTCCACCATAAAAGCCTATAGAAATTAATGACTTGGAGTTGTCAACGCGCATGCAGGTTGAAACCGACGGGGACAGGTTTCGGGCTTGAACACTTCACCTGAGTTACACAATGCGGTCCCGAGGCCCGGCCGGGCATCATGCTAGCATCACGATCCACTTTATGATATATTTAAATTACATCTCTTCGAGAAATGGGGACGCGTCACGGAAGGCTGCAACTATGAAACACGGCGTCCTGTCAGATCTTTCGGTCCCCGGAACCCAGATCGAAGTCCGGGTTACGCCCAACGCTTCACATGACGATCTGTTGGTTGAGTGCATGGGATTACGGGTATTCATCACCGACAATATCGATAGCGAGAAGGTAAACGAATCGACAACAGATCTCCTGGCGGCCGAGAACGGCGGTGAGAAAGTCGACCACGGCAGCGGCGGGATAGGAGGTGTCAGAGAAGTTCGAACCAGTCTCGCCATGGGCAGGCTGGCTGCCCCTTAAGCCGCACAGAGACCGCGCCACTCGGTGAGAGCGGCGGCGCGGTTTGCCTTGAAATTTGCTCTAGAGGAGAGGCTGCGTTCCGAATTGAAATGGTTGAATACCGAGGCTTGGACGGAGACGAACATCTGCAAACTTCGCATCCGCCGGAACCGTTGCATTGCTCGTTCTCGTCGTCGGAATGGCAGGTCCGAATTCTCCGCCCGGTTGTTCAACCAACGGCCAGTTTCCTGGCGGTCTGCCACTCCGATCGCTTTCATCGCGGCACCGTAGGACCGCAGGCAATCGGTCACGAAGACATCCGCCCGGCCGTGGCGCTTCAACGTTTTCCTAAGGAATTTCAATGCCGCCTTCTTGTCCCGCGTCTTCGTCACGAAGCTCTCGAGAACCTCGCCCTCGTGATCGACCGCGCGCCAAAGATAATGGCGCTCGCCGTTGATCTTCACGGACATCTCGTCGAGATTCCAACGCCAGTGGCTCGACCGCATCCCCTCGATGCGACGTTTCCGGATTTTGGCTGCGAACAACGGCCCAAACCGGTGCCACCAGTAGCGGACGGTTTCGTGGCTTATATCGACACCCCGCTCGTGCAGCAGGTCCTCGACGTTCCGGAGCGAAAGCGGGAAGCGGATGTACATCATGACCGCAAGGCGGATGATCTCGGGTGATGTCTTGAAATAGCGGAATGGGCTGCGCTTGGTCATCACAGATAGCTTTGCAAGCCCCCTGCCCCACTCAAGCCAGTTTGCTCTGACATCGCCCCCGCGCAGCTTCGCCGAAGCCAATCAGGGCGACGGCGAGCGCGCGGCACTGGCGGTTGTCGGAGGCTGGCATGGTGGAGGTCCTGACTGGGTGTCGGTTTCTTTGTCGCTACCACCGCAACAGGAGAGAAAGGAAATTGAATGCTCATTAAGTTCATTCAATATTGATATAGGCAATGCTCAATCGAAACGTTTGCGCGCCGCCTTTGCCAACAGCTCCAAAAGCAGGGATTGCGTTGCGGTTGGCTGCCAGTCCTTTCGGGTCGAGAGACCGATCATACGACTGGCCCCTTCGAGTTCGACCTTCAGCCGGCACAGAAGCCCTTGCTCCATTTCCAGACGAACCTGGTGCGGCGAAAGGATCGTCAGCCTGTCGCTTCCCATCAGCAACCCGCGCAGGACGATCTGGGAGGATGTTTCCACGATCCGACGCGGTGCCTCGACATCTGCTTGGGAAAACAGGGAGTCAAACAAGACCCGCGTCGGCACGCCCTTCGGAGGCGTCACCCAGGCATAGTCGGCAAGATCGCGAATAGCGACGAAGGTCCGCTCCGCGAGCGGGTGGCCGCTGCGGGCGAGGATCGCCAAGGCGTCATCGAACAAGGGCGCCTGCTCTACGTCATCCGCCGGAACCGGGTCGCGCAGCGCACCGATCAGAAGATCAATCTGACCATGCCGCAATCCGTGCAGCAGATCCGCGTAAGGCCCATCAACCACGCGCACCCGGACGTCCGGACGTAGGCGCGTTAAATCGTTGATTGCCTTGGGGAGGACATAGGATTTGGCCAGAGGCATTGCGCCGATCACCACTTCAGCGCTGTCATGGCCCAGCCAGGCATTGATTTCGTCGATCCCCTGTTTCAGCTCCGCATAGGCCAGCCGGGCGGACAGGGCCAGGGCCTGTGCAGCCGGCGTCAGCTCGATTCCTTGGGCCGTTTTTCCATAGAGCGAAACGCCCGAAAGCCGTTCGAGGTCACGCGCCGTTCGGTACAAGGCGGGCTGGGCGATGCCGACCCTCCGTGCCGCCCAGGAGAAGTTTCCCGCATCCTCCACCGCCAGCAGAGCCCGCAATTGCGCGCTCGTCACCAGGTGATCGAAGCGCTGGAAGCCACCCGACCGCTTTCGGCCGCCAGCCCGGCCGCAACGCTCCGCACCCTGCCTGAGATGTTCCTGTGCCCGCGCCACCCGGTCCCGAAAACCTGTACCCGGCTCGGTCAGGAAGATGCCAACGCGGTTGCGAACGAAAAGCGCGACGTCCAGCGATTTTTCCAGCTTCGCCAGGGCCTGGGTGATCGCCGGCTGAGACAGATGCACCTCCGACGCCGCCGCCGAAATACTTCCCACGCGCGCGGTTTCGCAGAAGGCGCGGAGGTGGCGCAAATTAAGTTTGTATATGTCCATGGTCACAACTCCAACAAAATTGGCAGCTCATATACCGAAAACTTATGATAATACCATCCGTTTGAAATGGTCACGCGGCGCAGTCGCGCTCTATGAACAGTTTGAGAATGGAAGTTTCCGCACCGGAGGACCGAGATGAGTGACCCCAAGACCGCATTGGTGATTTCCGCCCACGCTGCCGATTTCGTCTGGCGCTGTGGCGGCGCCATCGCTTTGCATCAGAAGCTCGGTTATGAAGTGACGGTCGCCTGCCTGTCTTATGGCGAGCGTGGCGAGAGCGCGCGGTTGTGGAAGGAAGGCAAGACCCTCGACGAGGTGAAGGCGATCCGCCGCAAGGAAGCGGAGAATGCTGCCGTAGCACTCGATGTGCATGACATCCAGTTTCTCGACCTAGGCGACTACCCGCTGGACCTTGGCGACGAGGCGCAGGCGCGTGTGGTCGATATCATCCGCACCGTGCAGCCGCGTTTCATGCTGAGCCACTCGCAATACGACCCCTACAACACCGACCACATGCGCACGACGGAGTTCGTGCTGACCTGCCGCATGATCGCTCAGGCCTGGGGCCACAATCCGGGCGAGAAAGTGCTGGGTGCGCCGCAGCTCTACCTGTTCGAGCCGCACCAGACCGAGCAGATGGGCTGGAAACCGGACACCTTCCTCGACATCACCGAGGTCTGGGACCAGAAGCGTGCCGCCATCGAGTGCATGGAAGGCCAGCACCACCTGTGGGATTTCTACACCAACGTGGCCGAGAACCGCGGCAACCATTTCCGACGCAATTCGGGCGGACAAGCCGGGGGGCGCGCGGCCAAATACGCCGAAGGCTTCCAGTCGGTATTCCCGCGCACCGTGGATGAACTCTGATGGCGAACCTGGTTGTGCAGAATATCGAACGGGCCGATCCGGAAGTCGTTGCCGGGCTCGGCGCGTGCGGCGTCGCGACGGTTCATGAAGCGCAGGGACGCAAGGGACTCGTGGCAGCCTATATGCGGCCGATCTATTCCGGCGCGCGGGTTGGCGCATCGGCCGTGACGATCTCGGCCGCGCCTTGTGACAATTGGATGGTCCATGTCGCCATCGAACAGATCCGCGACGGGGACATCCTCGTCCTCGCCCCCACCTCACCCTCCGATGCCGGTTATTTCGGTGATCTGCTGGCGACATCGGCCATGGCGAGGGGCTGCCGCGGGCTGATCATCGATGCCGGCGTGCGCGACGTGCGCGACCTCACGGAAATGGGCTTCCCCGTATGGTCGAAAGCGGTTTTCGCGCAAGGGACGGTGAAAGAGACGCTTGGTTCGGTCAACGTACCAATTGTCTGCGCGGGCGCGCTGGTCAACCCGGGGGACGTGATCGTCGCCGACGATGACGGCGTCTGCGTTGTCCGTCGGGAGGAAGCGGTGGAGGTGCTGGAGAAAGCCCGCGCCCGGGAGGCCAACGAGGCAGCCAAGCGCGCGCGGTTCGAAGCCGGCGAGCTTGGGCTCGATATCTACAAGATGCGCGAGCGGCTGGCCGAGAAGGGCCTGAAATATGTCTGACGGCATTCCGGCGATGTGGATGCGGGGAGGCACGTCGAAGGGCGGGTACTTCCTCGCCTCCGACCTGCCCGAAGGCCCGGAGGAGAGGGACGCGCTCCTGCTCGGCATCATGGGCTCCCCCGACATCCGGCAGATCGACGGGATGGGTGGTGCGGACCCGCTGACCTCCAAGGTCGCCGTGGTGTCGCCTTCCGACCGCGAGGGTGTCGATGTCGACTATCTTTTCTTGCAGGTTTTCGTCGACCGGCCCATCGTCACGGACGCGCAGAACTGCGGCAACATTCTCGCCGGTGTCGGCCCCTTCGCTATCGAACGCGGGCTTGTCGTGGCACGGGACGGCGAGACGCCGGTGACCATCTACATGGAAAATAGCGGGCAGGTCGCCGTTTCCAGAGTGCAGACGCCGGGTGGCCGGGTCGACTATGCGGGCGATGCCTCCATCGACGGCGTTCCGGGTAAGGCCGCCGCGATCCCGGTCGCATTCCGGGACACGGCCGGGTCGAGCTGTGGCGCATTGCTCCCCACTGGCAACGTCGTGGATGTGGTCGAGGGGGTCGAAGTTACCATGATCGATAACGGCATGCCCTGCGTGGTGCTGCGGGCCTCGGACATGGGCATCACCGGACAAGAGACACCGGAGGAACTGGAAGCGAACACGGCGTTGACTCTCCAGTTGGAAAAGATCCGGCTGGCCTGCGGGCCGCTGATGAATCTCGGCGATGTCACCGAAAAATCCGTTCCGAAGATGACCATGGTCAGTGCGCCCCGCCAGGGTGGCGCGATTTCAACGCGGACCTTCATTCCGCATCGCTGCCACAAGACGATCGGCGTGCTGGGTGCGGTGAGCGTCGCGACCGCCTGCCTGCTCGAAGGCGCTCCGGCCTATGCCCTGGCACGGCGCGGCAGGGGCGCGGAGCGGGCTCTTCCCATCGAGCATCCGACCGGTGAGATGACCGTCGTGGCAGAGCTGGACGAGGAAGGTGCTGTCAAGAGCGCCGCCATCCTGCGCACGGCGCGCAAGCTGATGGACGGGGTCGTCTTTCCCCGCTGACCCCTGGCCGGCATACCGAGCAAACCTGAGGAAAGAGACCGAATTCCGGATCGCGCCGGAAGCCAATGTGGAGGACACCATGCCCGACCCCTGCCAGGACGTCGCCCATCTGGGTCATGTCGAAGTGCTGACCGACAAGTTCGAGGAAAGCCTGGACTTTTTTATCCGGGTTTTCGGCCTGACGCTTTCGGGACAGGACGAAACCAGCGCCTATCTGCGCGCCTGGGACGATTACGAATTCCACTCCCTGAAACTCACCCGGTCCGATACGACCGGCGTCGGGCATATCGGCTGTCGCACCAGCTCGCCCGAGGCGCTGGAACGACGTGTCGCCGCTATCGAGGCGAGCGGCTACAAGACCCATGGCTGGGTCGATGGCGATCTCGGCCACGGACGCGCTTTCCGGTTCGAGGATCCGTTCGGCCATATTTTCGAGCTCTACTGGGAGACCAACAAATATGTCGCCAGCGAAGCGGATGCGCCCGCACTGAAGAACAATGCAAGGCGGTTCCACGCCACCGGCGCCTGTCCTCGCAGGCTCGACCACCTGAACCTTCTCTCCGAGGATGTCACCGAAGTCCGCCGGTTCATGACAACCTGCCTCGGCTCCCGGATCACCGAGTATATCCAGCTCGACAATGGCCGGCTCGGCGGCTGCTGGTTCACGGTGAACAACAAGATCTATGACCTCGCCTGCACCGAGGAGCATGGCGGCGGCAATGGTCGGCTGCATCACGTCACCTATGCCACCGACCAGCGCGAGGATATCCTCCGCGCCGCCGACATTTTCCTTGAAAACGGCGTCTTCATCGAGACCGGTCCGCACAAGCATGCGATCCAGAACACCTTCTTCCTCTATGTCTGGGAGCCTGCGGGCAACCGGGTGGAGCTGGCCAATGCCGGCGCGCGGTTGATCCTTGACCCGGACTGGGAGCCGGTCCGCTGGACCGAGGCAGACCGAAAGAAAGGCCAGGCCTGGGGGCTCAAGACAATCGAAAGCTTCCACACCCACGGAACACCACCGGTCCAATGAGGCCGCAACGCGGTTTCGTGCCGTCAGGGCTGCGCACAGGCGAGCAGGATTTGCTCGCGCAGCCAGGCATGCGGCTCATCGGCGTTGAACCGCTTGTGCCAGATCAACTGGTTTGCAATCGGCGCGACCTCCAGCGGAACCGGTGCTGTCACGAGATCAAACCGGCGGGCGAAATATTCCGCCGTTCGGTGGGTAAAGACCCCGACGAGGTTCGACTTCTGAAGCAACTCTGGAACGATGGTGAAACTCGTCATCGTCGCGGCAATGGAGCGCTGCAACCCGTTGCGCGCGAGGATCGTATCGAAAACAGCCCGACGGCCGCCGGACGAACTGACCACGAGATGCGGGTAGTCCAGGATTTCCTGCAATGCCGGTTGAGGACCGCGCGCAAGCAACGGGTGCTCCGAACGGCACAGGCAAACAAAACGGTCCTCGAAGGCGAATTGTTGGCTCAGATGTCCCGGCACATTGTCGAACCAGCCGATGGCCACGTCGATCTCCTCCTCCTCGATCATCCGGATGGCGTAGGCCCGATCCGTCGCCCGAAGGGTCACCGAGATGGCTGGCGCCACCGTTCGCATATTTTCGAGCAATGGCAGGAACACCGGCAGGCTGAACCGGTCCGGCGCTCCCAGCATGAAGCGGGCTTCGGCCGTGGTAGGGTCAAAAGCACGCTCCTGTTCGACGCAGCCGGTGGAGAGCCGCACAATCTCGGCCACCTGCGGCGCAAGCTCCTCGGCGCGCGGCGTCGGGCGGAGACCGTCGGGCGTACGGACCAGCAAAGGGTCGTCGAAATGATCGCGCAGCCGCTTGAGGGAATTGGAGATCGCCGACTGCGTCCGACCGAGGCGCTCACCGGTCCGCGTCACGCTCCGCTCTTCCAGAAGGACGTGAAGAACGAGGAACAGGTTGAGATCGAAAGCCTGCAGCATGACGGCTCCACATCATTCAAAGTGATTGGTAACAACATGAATATCAATTTCCCGAATGTTGGTCGAATCGATACTCTCCTTGGAAAGGGAGGAAATCAGATGAGCCAGCCTGAGCAGGCGGCTGTCGGCGCAGCTGCTGCCGAGGCCGCATACATGCCGTATCACCCGTCACCGTCGGTGCCGATATTCCGCGTACCTTCGGGCGCAGTGGACGCGCATTGCCACGTTTTCGGGCCCGCCGAACGTTTTCCCTTTGCCCCGGAGCGCAAGTACACCCCCGTCGATGCCAGCGCTGAAACCCTCTTTGCGCTGCGCGACCGGCTGGGGTTTTCCCGCAATGTGATCGTTCAGGCCACGTGCCACGGGCGCGACAACGCGGCGCTGCTCGATGCGATTGCACAGTCCAGCGGAGCCGCCCGTGGCGTCGCGGTGATCGGCGAAGACGTGACCGATCGGGAACTCGACAAACTGCATGACGGCGGCATTCGGGGCGTCCGGTTCAACTTCCTCAAGCGGCTTGTAGGCGATGCACCGAAGGAGTCCTATCAGAGGATCGCCGCACGGCTGTCGGACCGGGGCTGGCATATCGTCGTCTATTTCGAATCTTCCGAACTGGAAGATCTAAGGCCCTTCCTGCTGTCCCTGCCCGGTACCATTGTCGTTGATCACATGGGCCGCCCCGACACTGCCCAGGGCCTCGACTCGGCGTCTTTCAGGCGCTTCCTTCAACTTCTGGAAGAAAGTGACCGGTTTTGGGTCAAGGCGACCTGCCCCGAGCGGCTGACCGTCGCCGGCCCGCCCTATGACGACGTCATTCCCTTTGGCCGCGCGCTCGTGGAACGCTTCCCGGATCGCGTGCTGTGGGGAACCGACTGGCCGCATCCGAACATGCGCTCGCACATGCCCGATGACGGCAAACTCGTGGATGTGATCCCGCGCATTGCCCCCACAAAGGAGTTGCAGCGGAAGTTGCTCATCGACAACCCGATGCGGCTCTACTGGCCGGAAGAGGTGGCGTGATGGGCAACAGCGCGGCACCGAAAACCCGCATCGACTGGCTCGTGGCAATCCTTGCCGCGACGATGGTTATGGCCTGCATCCTTTGGAACCTCGAGGCGCATACCCGTCTTGGTTTCGCCCTTCTGCGCCAGCAATACATGGCCCTGATCCTGGGCCTTGCGCTCACCATCGTCTTTCTCCGTTTCGGACCGGACGGAAAGGAAGTGGACAAACCGAGTCTCGTCGATCTCGCAATCGCCTTCATCTGCCTCGGAACCCTGCTCTATGCCGCCATAGACTTTGTCTGGTTGCTCGAGGAACAGTTCTACCGGCCATGGCAGATTACGTTGGTTGGCTCGGTTGTCGTCCTCGCGGTCATGGAAGGCATCCGCCGGCGCGCGGGGTTCATGCTCTTTGGCATCGTGGCCGTTTTCCTCGTCTACGCGCTTTTCGCCGACAAGGTTCCGGGCCGCCTCGTAGGGCGCGAGCTTTCGGCGCAGCGGCTGGTCGAATATGTCGGTTTCGACAGTTCGGCAGTCTTCTCCTCTCCACTCGCGGTCGGTACGATCACGGTTCTGCTCTTCGTCTTCTTCGGACAGTTGCTCTTTGCCGCGGGCGGTGGTGCCTTCTTCACCGACCTCGCGATGGCCGCCACGGGGCGCACCCGCGGCGGCAGTGCCAAGATCGCGGTTTTCGGGTCCGCCCTCTTCGGGTCGATCTCGGGCAGTGCCGTCTCCAACGTAGCGACAACCGGGGTGATCACGATCCCGTTGATGCAACGCGGCGGCTACTCGAAGGAAGATGCCGGTGCCATCGAGTCCGTGGCCTCGACCGGCGGCCAGCTCACACCGCCGATCATGGGAGCGGCCGCCTTCCTGATGGCCGAGTTCCTTGATATTCCCTATGCGACCGTCGCTGCGGCGGCACTCGTTCCGGCCGTTCTCTACTACATCGCCGTGTTTCTGCAGGTAGACCTGATCGCCGCGCGCGACGGGATTGCCGCGCCTGACGAAGTCGCGACGACCGTTCGAGAGGTTCTGGCCGAAGGCTGGCACTTCCTTATCCCCTTCGCGGTACTGCTGTACGGGCTGTTCTGGATCAGGCTCGATCCGGAAGATTCCGCTCTCATGGCAGCCATAGCCATCGCTCTCGCAGGCCTTGTACGCGGCTACAAGGGAACACGCTTGTCGCTGCGAGCGCTCGGTCTGGTTTTCGTCAGCACCGGAATCGCGATGGTCGATCTCATCTTGGTCGTCGCAGCCGCCGGCTTCGTGATCGGCGTGCTGAACGTGACCGGGCTCGGCTTCGCGCTCACGCTACTGCTGGTCGACGCGGTCGGCTCCAGCATCGTCCTGCTGCTGCTGATCTCTGCCGTTGTCTGCATCATCCTCGGCATGGGCATGCCCACTTCGGGAGTCTACGTGCTGCTTGCCTCGCTCGTAGCGCCGTCGCTCGTCGAGGCGGGCGTGACGCCGATCGCGGCGCATCTCTTCATCCTCTATTTCGGGATGATGTCGATGATCACGCCCCCCGTGGCGCTCGCGGCTTTCGCCGCCGCGGCGATCTCGGGCGCCGGCGCCATTCGGACCGGGCTGCACGCGATGCGGGTCGGCTGGGCCGCTTTCATCCTGCCCTTCGCCTTCGTGGCGACTCCGGCGTTGCTGTTTGAGGGCACCATGACAGAGACGGTCGTCGCGGCAGCACTTACGGCTGTCGGCGTGGCCGGCGTAACCGTGGGGATCGCGGGCTACTGGGGCCGCCGTCTCAACATGGCCCTGCGCCTCGCCTTCGTGGCGCTCGGGGCCCTCGCTCTGCCGCTTGGCTTCATCGGCGTTTCTACCGCCCTCCATATCGGCTTCGGGATCGCGGTCGTGGCTCTCGGCACGGCACTGATCCTGACCGCTGCCAACACCGGGGAGAACAGGAACTTCATCTGATCCACAAATCACACTGATGACCACAGGGAGGAAACTATGACGTCATCCAAAATTCTTGCTGCAGCCGCGCTGACCGGCATCGCGTTCTGCACGGCGGCATCGGCACAGGTCGTGTCTATGGCAACCGGCGCACAAGGTTCGCTGGCCTACAATTCCGGACAGGCCGTCGCCGTCGTCGCCAACGAGAACGGTATCACCGTGCGAACGCAACCGCTGGTGGGCTACATGCCGCTGCTCAATTCCGGCGAGGTCGATTTCGGCTTCTCGAACGGTGCCGAAGCGGCCTTCGCCTACACGGCTACCGGCAATTTCGACCGCGAGCACACGAATGTCCGCCTTGTCGGTCAGATGTTCTCGCTCACCACAGGGATCATGGCCCCGTGCGATCTCGGGTTGGAAACAGTGGCCGACCTGAAAGACAAGGCCGGGGATCTGCGGATCGCGTCCCAATACACCTCGTCCACGATCATCCCCTTCTACATCGAAGGTATCCTCGCCACCGAAGGTCTGGAATACGAGGCCTTCAAACAGGTTCCGGTGTCGAGCTTCGTCGACGGGATCAAGGCGCTCGGCGACGGCCTCGTGGACATCGCGCTTGTCAGCCTGAATTCCGGTGCCGGGCAGGAAGCAGCGGTCAAGCTGCAGAACCGCGGCGGCCTGTGCTACATTTCAGCGGCCGACAGCGACGCCGCAGAGGCGGCCCTCGACGCGGTGCTGCCCTCCGGCATCATCGTCAGCCTGCCGCAGAACGAGAATATCAACGGCCTGCAGCAACGGGGCGCCAGCATCGTGCGGGTTCCGTGGATGCTGCTCGCGAACGCCGATGTCGACGAAGAGCTTGTGTACAATCTCATCAGTGTTTTGCACCAGAACCAGGAGGCGCTCGGAAACTCTTTCGGTGCCTTCAAGGCCGCCGATTTCGGCGCCATGGCCCCGAAAAACACGATGCCCTACCACCCGGGCGCGATCCGGTACTTCGAGGAAGCCGGGGTTCCGGTAGCTCAGTAATCGCTCGCCTGTGCCGCAAGTTTACGCGGCACAGGCGCCTTCCCAATAGGAGAATGAGAAGAATGTTCACCGAGCTAACGGCCTCGGACGGCCATAAACTGGACTGCTGGATCGAAGGAGCGCAGGGCGCGCGCAAGGGCGGGATCGTGATCCTGCAGGAGATCTTCGGGGTCACTGACCAGCTCAAGAGTGTTGCCGCGCGCTACGCTGCGCTTGGATTCGAAGTCGCCATTCCGGCACTTTTCGACAGGTTCGAGAAGGACGCCGTAATCCCTTTCACCGAGGGACCGCGCGGCCGGGACATGATGCTCGCTTCGAACCTTGAAACGACGATGCTGGACGTGGATGCAGCGGTCCAGGCGTTGAAAGCCAAGGGCGGCAAGGTCGGCGTGATTGGCTTCTGTTGGGGCGGCGGGCTGGCCATCCGCGCCGCGCAGATCCTCGATATCGGCGCGGCGGTCGCGTTTTACGGCACACGCTTGCCCCAGTACCAAATCGCGCCGCTCAAGGCACCGGTCCAAGGACACTATGGCAGCAACGACAGTCATGTTCCCGCGGAAATGCTCGATGCTGCGCGTGCGTTTTTTCCGGACATGGAAGTCTTTACCTACGAAGGTGCCGGTCACGCCTTCGCAAACGATGCCCGCCCGGCGGACTATGTGGAAGAAGCGGCCGAAGAAGCGCATGAGCGTACGGAGGCGTTCCTGATTTCCCGACTGGCTTCTTGAACGAACGCCCGGTACTGAAAGCCGAAAACCTTGGCGGGAAAGACGTGACAGTGACGAGGCAATTCACTCGGCTAGTCACACGGGCGACCGGTATAGCGATGGCCGATTGAGGTCCTGCTGGACCTAGAAATGGGGTTGCTGAGCCCTCTGGGTCACTAGCGGGCTGTTTCGGAGAAATATGTTCCGCGCGCTCCTGCCTGTCCAATTTGGGGCAAGCAGGAACAACTCCCGTGGTTCCGCCCTGAGGACTCGTCAAACGTTGATGTGGCGTTGATGAAAAACGCGACATCAAAAACTTGATCGGCCGAGGCCGAATTAAAGTCTTTGATAACGTGTATAAATTTTGCTTACGGGGGTGGGATTTGAACCTACGACCTTCAGGTTATGAGCCGATAATTGATAGATTCCAATAACTTACAAAAATCAGCCACTTGTGCGGCAAGCCTTTGATTTCGCGAATTTCCTATCTCGGCGCTGGGTGACGTTGGGCGGCTTTCGGGGGCAAACGACGGAGAAAAACGGCGTATGTCGGTTGAGGTGGCGTTGAGTTGGACCTGTTGAAATGGCTCTCGTTTCAATCAAAGTGGCAGGAAGCTATTCGTTCGTCCTCGACCCGAACTAGCAACACTGGATGCCGCAGTGCGGCCCGTCGAGCCAGCCAGCGGCTTCGGCGCATTTTCATTCCGGCGACCAAAGTCGCCGAAACGATCCGAAGATGATTGAGTCTGGCCAAAAAACAGGCGCTACTCCATGTCGTACTTGTAGATGACGCCATCCTTCATGATCATGCCGAAGTTCGCCTTCGCGTCGCTGATCAGGTCGAGATTTTCCAGCGGGTTGCCGTTCACGAGGATCATGTCTGCATAGGCGCCTTCCTCGATGACGCCCAGCGGGCCGAGCGGATACGGCGTCAGCGGACCCGACATCTTCAGCAATTCGGCGTTGTCGCAGGTGGCCATCTTGAGCGTCTCGTAGGGAGTGAACCATCGCTGCATCTTGGCAAGCACGGCCCCCTGCCGTTTCGCGAGGTCCGCACTGAACAGCGTGTCGGTGCCGAAGGCGATCTTGAGGCCCAGTTCCTTGGCGGTGCGATAGACAAAATCGGTCCCGTCGGTGACGAACTTGTACTTGGCTTTCTGGAACTCGTTCAGGGCAGGTGCGTCTTCGTCGTCAAGGAAGGGCTGCATGCTGAGCCACACGTCCTTGTCCTTGAAGAGCTGCAACGTCTCGCGCGTCGACATATGAGCGTGCTCGACGCTTTTTGCTCCGTTTTCAATAGAGTGAACAACGGCTTCATTGTTGATCGCGTGCGTAGTAACATAGGTGCCCCAGGCTTCCGTCGCCTCGACAGCGGCCTTAAATTCGTCGTCCGTGAACTGGATCGTGTGGATTGGATCATATGCTGAAGTGACGCCGCCGCCTGCCATCAGCTTGATCTGCGTGGCCCCCTGCATGAGGTTTTCGCGCGTGC
>NZ_JBHTJT010000033.1:0-8827 GCF_042676185.1 Tropicimonas aquimaris
TCAGGTGGACCGGATGGAAGTGTGCTTGGTGCTGCGAGCCGATCCCGCTCTACCGTCGGGCCGATGCCAGGTTCTGTTGCGAAGGCTGCCGCAAACGTGCGGCGCGCCAACGGCGGATGAACAGGCAATGACCGGCGCCGATCTCAAAGAAGCCCGGCGAGAGATGCACTGGAGCCAGCGCGAACTTGCGCGGCGCGCCGAGATCGACCGCACGACTGTCCAGTACTGGGAGAGCAAGGCCGAAGTCGACCCTCGCTCATGGGCGATGAGCCGGATTGCGAAGGCGTTCGGGTGGCGGGATTTCCGGACACCAATCGCGCGCACGCGTCATGGGGTCTTGGACCGGGAGACGGACACCGACTTCATCAAACGTTTCTTCTCAGGCAGCACGCGAGCGACCCTCCTGCGCATTGCCAACCGTCGGGTCATCTGCGGTGCCAGGACTCGGAAAGGCACGCAATGCAGGGCAAAGTCCGAGCCGGGGAAGAAGCGCTGCCGGCTCCACGGCGGGCTCTCGACCGGGCCGAAGACCGAGGAAGGCCGGCAGCGGATAGCGGAGGCGCAACGGAGACGGTAGGCGAAAGCCAAGCAAACACGCAGCATCGGGTTTGGAGCGCTGAAGTAGGTTCATCCATCGGAAAGCGGACATTGGCGGTAGCTGCAAAAACCACCAAGTGCTGGACCAAAGCGCCGTCCTGTGAACCCAGACCGACAGGCAGCTAACTGCGCGTTGCAGACATTGCGCGCCATTTGCGTATGTCGGGAAAGCAGGTAGCAGTGGCCGCAATGTCTTCCGCATCGCTAGCACTCACCACGCACCAAAAGGACAACTCCACAAAGAATCAACACCCACCCCACACAGGACCTGGCCCGATCCTCCAGACTTCCAATGTGACTGACAGGAACTCATTGGGAGAACCAGAATGAAACGGAAACTGACTGCTTTCGGGACGGCCTTGCTTGCTAGCGCGCTTCTTGGACAGGCGCCCCCCGGCCTCGCCGCCGACGTATTCGTCCGCACGGAACCGGCGGCGGGTCACGCCTATCCAGACTACTTCTGCACGAACCGGGGTGTCCGTGTGGACGTCGAGGAGCTGAGCTGCCTCACCGTCGATGGACGCTCCTTCGAGGCCAAGTGCGACATCTCGTTGAACAACCCGATGTGGCGCGCCACGGGCAATGCCTGTGAGCCGGGTATCACGTCAGAGATCCATGCCGTCTTGCCGAACTAGCGCCTCATGGCAGCGCCGAACCGACCGAGGCGCCTGGTGTGCTATACTGTGCAACGGGTAGGGCACCCGCGACACTTGGCAGACAGCTGGTAGCAAGTAGAAAATGACAAAACCTGGCTTCATTCTCGACTTGGGCGACGAACGCCTGTGGAAGGGCGGGGAAAACGTGCCAATCACCAACAAGGCCTTCCAGTTGCTTCGGTTGCTCGTCGAGAAGCCGAACCGGCTGGTGACCAAGGAAGAAGTTTTCGAGGCGATCTGGGGCGACGTTTACGTGACCGAGAGCCTGGTTCGCGAATACGTCCACGACCTTCGGGTCGCCCTGAACGACAACCCGCGCACCCCGCGCTTCATTGAGACCGTGCCTAGGCGTGGCTACCGTTATCTTGGTGGCATCGAACTTCGGAACGCCGGCGAGGACGCACCCACGTTCCCTGCCTCCCGTCTGCCGAGCATCGTGGTTTGCCCCTTCAAGAACCTCAGCGACACGGACCGCGGCGGGCTGCTGGCGCGGGGTCTCACCGACGACCTGGTGACAGACCTTGCCCGGCTCCCCGACCTTGCTGTTCTGTCCGAACAGCCCACCGAATCGGACGATACCTGCTACGAACTCGACGGCTCCGTGCAGCTCTCCGAGCAGAATGTGCGGGTGAACCTGCGCCTGTCGCAGATTGGCGGCCCGCCCATCTGGTCCGAACGGTATGACCGGCCTATCGGCGACTTTCTCGACCTGCAAGAAGACCTGACGGCCCGCATCGCCTCGGCGATCGGCGGGGCGGCAGGCCCCTTGTCACTCTCGGAACGGCGACGCCTCACCCGGCGCCCACCGGCCAATCTCGAAACCTGGGAACTCTACCGGCTCGCCTTCGATCTGGAGATCGTCTTCCGTCGGGACTGGACCGCCAAGGCCCTGCGGCTCGCCGAAAGGGCAGTCGAAATCGACCCGGCCTTTGCGCGTGGCTGGCTCGTCTACGGGTGGGTGCATTGGCAAATCGCGATGGAAGGCTGGTGCGACGAGGCCGACCGCCCCAGCCACCGCATAAGCTCGCTCGACGCCTACGAGCGCGCGGCCCGTCTCGACCCTCTCGATGCCGTCGCGCAGATGGAACTGGCGGCCGTCAATGCCGTGCGCGACGACATGAACGCAGCGCGCTGCGCACTCGAGCGCGCCATCGACCTTGGGCGCCGGCAGGCGGATGTGCAAATCTCCTGCGCCAACTACGTCGCCAGCATTCTCGGTCAGCCTGACCGCGCAACCCGTATGATAGACGATGCCCTAGCCTTGCTGAGCAAAGGCTCACGCATGCACAATCTCTCGGTCCTGCGCGTGGCTGTGTTTGCCAAAGAGTATGAACGGGCGCTCGATGCGGCGACGCGTGCACCCGACTTCCTGCAAACGCGTCTGTTCAAGGCACTTGCCGTCTTCGGTTCCGGACATGATCCGGGCCCTTCGGCAAAGGCCGTCCTGGAACGTTCACCGGGCTTCAGCGCACGCGCATATCTCGATGATCATCCCATTCGGGGCGCTGCGGCAACGGAGGACTTTCTCACACTGTGCCGCGGTGCAGGGCTGCCATAGCCCCAAAAACCGTTTGGACAGGGCCGTGAGAACCAGAGATCAAGCGATTTCTGAGATGTCCACTTTTTCAACGCACCGGACATCCGATCAAAACCGTAAGATGTCTGCGAAGTCGGCATTTAAGCCAAGCCCTTCGACGTATCAGGCCGAGCGACAAGGGCCTTTGCACGGTCAACTGAGCGACGAAATCGAATGACCGCTTCTTCAGCGTCTCATCAGTCGATTGGTCATTAACCGGCTTGCACTCAGCGGGCGCGGCCGATGGGTGCTTCCGGCTTCGGCTGGCCGCACACATTGGCATGAACGATAGATCGCCTGCCGCGGGCATTTCGTCCATGAATGCCAGGAATCGAGCCGGTCGAGACCGCGGCATCGACTTGTCCAGATCGTGGCATTTGATCAAGCGGCCGCACAATGGCACCGGCGAGGAGAGATCGTCCCGGCATGGCACGCCACGATTGCACTATTGAGCATCATGAAACCCGACGCACCATGGGGCATAGTCAATGTCAGAGGGGCAACGTTGTGTACCGAGCCCTTGGATGGTTCAAGTCGTGAATGAGTCTCCTGCCCCTCTTTGACTTGTGAATTTGGCACCTGCCCCTTGGGTTTTTAGAGGCGAGGTGCAGCGAGTTAATTGATAAACATCCCGGCGTCGCGCTATCCGCGCGGCGCCGGTTTTTCTCGCGGAGCAGAAGAAAGGGGGGGGGCTTCAATCCCGGCATTGCCAGGACCGGCAACCGGTCGCTTCGGTACCTGCACTCATCCGCGATTCGAAAATTCGACGCTCGCTTTGCCTGCGCATGCAAGCCGGACACTCAAGGATCCAGCCGTTGCAACTACGGCCGCACCTGCGCCTACCTTCGTGTTGATGGAACAGATGTGGTAACCACACTCATAGCTGAGGGCCTTACGGCGAATTTCGTCTGTAGTCGGACATCTTGCCCACGGCTTCACCAGCAATGGTGCAACTAAAGGGCCGCAAACAGATCTCAGGCACGGCGCCCCAATGGGGGAACAAATGGGGGACCCGATACAAAGAGGCCTAGAAAAACAATTTATTTTCAACAATTTGGAACTTTATGATGGCGCGCCTAAGCGGAGAAAGTTCGAACACTTTCTTCGCCACTCTGGAAGAGTGGGAGCGCCATCTCAGAGCCGTTGAAGCCTCTAACACCGTAACTCAGGACAACAATCCGAGGTGCGGTCATGAGCATTTCGGAACGTGATTTCAATGCGGTAGCAGCCGCCAAACCCAAGCTGAAGCGCGAGGCCCCGTTCTCGCTCCGGCTGTCCTTCGAAGAGAAGGCCCTTTTGCGCGCCGCAGCAAACGGCGTGCCTCTTGGCGCGTACATCAAGGCCAAGCTCTTCGATGAGCCGTTGGAGAAGGTCCGCCGCCGCAACACCAATCCGGTCAAAGACCATGAAGCTTTGGGCCGCGTTCTTGGCGCGCTCGGCAAGTCCCGCCTGTCTCAAAACCTGAATCAGATCGCGCGCGCGGCGAATATGGGCGCTTTGCCCGTGTCGCCGGAACTCGAAGACGAACTCCGCCAGGCCTGCGCAGATGTCGAAGCGCTGCGCAGAGAGTTACTGCGCGCGCTTGGCAGCCTCTCGAACGGAGGCCCGTCATGATCCTGAAAGGCAACCAACGCGGCAACGCAGCCAATCTGGCCAAGCATCTGATGAACACGCGCGACAACGAGCATGTCGAGCTTCATGAGTTGCGCGGCTTCATGAACGAAGATGATCTGCATGAGGCGCTGAGAGAATCCGAGGCGATTGCCAAGGGTACGCGCTGCCAGCAGCATCTCTTCTCGCTCAGCCTAAGCCCGCCGCAAGACGCCCATGTTGATGTCGCCACCTTCGAAACCGCCATCGAAATGGCAGAGTTGAAGCTTGGCCTCAGCGGCCAACCGCGCGCTGTCGTTTTCCATGAAAAGGAAGGACGGCGGCATGCCCATGCGGTCTGGTCGCGGATCGACACCGATACGATGACCGCGCGGCAGCTTTCCTTCACAAAACGCAGGCTGATGGATGTCTCGCAAGAGCTGTACCTGCGCCATGGTTGGGACATGCCCAAGGGCATGCTGGATCGTGCGGCCAAGAATCCGCTCACCTTCACCCGCGATGAATGGCAACAAGCCCAGCGGACCAAGCAAGACCCCAAGATCATCAAAGCGCTCTTCAAGGATTGCTGGGAGCGCTCGGACTCTGTTGATGCGCTCAAAGCCGCCTTGGAAGTGCGCGGCTACTATCTGGCGCAAGGAGATCGGCGGGGCGTCGTTGCCGTGGATTATCGCGGCGAAGCCTATGCTCTATCCCGCTGGTCGGGGGTGAAGGCCAAGGATGTAACGGCCCGTTTTAAGGGCGCGGATGCTTTGCCGTCTGTCGAAGATCAGCGTCAGAAGATCGCAGGACTGGTCGCCGACAATCTGCGAGACCACAAGAAGCAGCTTGAAGAGGGCTACAAGCGTCTCCGCCCGACGCTGGAGCTCCGCCGCACGCAAATGGTCGAACGTCACCGGATCGAGCGCAACGGCCTGGCAGAACTCCACAAGGGCCGCGAAGCCCGAGAAGCCGCAGCGCGGGCAGCGCGTCTGCCGCAGAAAGGCTTCGGCAAGTTGTGGAGTCGCCTGACGGGCAAGTATTCCGAGTTGAAAGCGCAGAACGAACATGACGCATGGCAAGCCCTGCGCCGCGATCAGGCAGAGCGCGACAAGATGATCGCCAAGCAACTGGATGAGCGCCAGCGGCTGCAAGAGGCCATCCGAAAGCAGCGTGAAGAGCGCTTGCAGGAACTCGTCGCCGTTCGCCAGCAGATCGCCAATTACCTGCTCATGAAGCAGGGAAAGAATCCAACGGTCATGCCGAAGGACGCAGCGGCGGCCCATGGCAGGAAAATGGATACCGCTCAAAAAACCCGAGAACAGCGCGACAACAAGGGGCGCGAGCGAACCCGCATGCGGGATCGCGGCCCCGGCTTTGAGCGCTGAAGCAAAGAAAGGAGAAAGCTATGCGACACATACTGATGCTCAACCTAGATGAAGCGCATGCCGTCCAGCTTGATGAACTCCGCCAGCATTTCCATCTGGCGGCAGACGACATGGTGCGCCTCGCCATTCGGCTGGCGCATGCGCGTCACAAGCAAAAGCCCGATGTGCTGGTGCCGGAATTCAAGCCGCGCGCTCGCCGCGATGACTGGCTTGATGACGAAGATCACATGCCGGAATAGCGCCGCCCGGATCGGGCGGCGCTCGTGCGGGGACTACCACCACGCGTAGTAGTAGACGGTATCGCCATCGGCGATGGCTTCCCGCGCCTTGGCGATGAAGGCCAGATCGTCTTCGGATTCCGATCCATCGGACGCACCGAAGAAGAAGCCTTCTGTCGGCGGCAGGTTCCCAGCCTTGATGTCGGCTTCCAGCCTTGCCAGATCGGCTTCGGTCAAGGTGACGGGCGTGCAGTTGAAATCCGGCTGCTCGCCGCCCTTCGCGAAGTAGAGCGCTTTCATCCAGCCGTGCAGGTTGGGATGCTTGCGCCAGTAGTGCAGCTCCCCCACATTCTGACCGGGCTTGAAATCAACCTCGCGCTCAAAGCTCTCATCTGAAATCATCGCATACATATCTAGTCCCATAGCTTTTTCCTTTCGTTTCTTGGGTTTCGTCCTGATGGACGCTCCCGAAACGGCAGGGGCGTAAGCGCAGGCGGTCATGGGCAACACGGGCGGCGAAGCCGCTGGTGCGGGCAGCTCGATTGACCGGCAAGTGGGCTCTGCCAGGGTTAGCGGTAAATCTGCTGGAAGGGTGGAACACCAAACGAAAGGAAAACGGCATCTGGGACGATGAACACATGCCGATGATCGAAAGGGCTTGGCAGCGCGCTCGGATATCATCCTGGCTGGGGGGAGCGCATTCAGTGGGTAATTGCCGACTGACTACCGGCTCAAGTGGCGCGCTACTTCTTGACTTGGGCAGTGGCGAGCTTCAACGCCACGTCAATGGCGTCCAGACCGACATAGACTTCGTTGTTGTTGGGCTCAGTGCGGTATCTTGCAAAAAGCTCGCCAAGATATTTCTCAATCTCAATGGCATCTTGAACGCTGCCGATGGCCTGATCGGTGTGAAGAATCCATTGAGGCTCGGATGACAGGCGATATTTGTTGAATTCGGCCACGCGGCTTGCGGCGTCTTGGGCATGACCAATTTTCAAGGTTCGCCCGCCTTTACCTAGCGTGGCAATGTAAATGCTGTTGGTCGCCTCGGCATTCGGCTGAACGCTGTAGCCGTTCAGCGCGAACGGATGTTTCTGGCGAAGTTGCTGCACGCGATTGGCCATCGTCAAATAGCGCGGCGTCATCACCTCAAGTTCTTCACCATTGGTTTGCAGCAGGTCTTTGAGCGTTGCGGCCAAGTTTTCGCTGACTTCCTGCACGGTCGTGATGGCGCGCTGCGTGTGGGTTGCCGGAGTGTATCCCGGCAAGTCCCGAAACTCGGGCGCGTCCCGAATGATCCAGGTGCGGATCGGCTGAAGAGCGAAGGGCCAGCGATAGCTGCCGTCTTCCAGCTTATCCCAGGCGTTTCTGGCCTCGATCCCAAACTCTGCCGTGTCAGCCGCCGAATGGCTGATCTGCCAGACATTGATGACGCGTCCCTTGATGGCGTCCGGGATTTGCACGTCAGGATCGCCGGGGCTTCGGCTCACCACGCCGAAGACAAGATCGCCTCCCTGCGTGCTGCGGATCGCGGCGGTGCGGTTTTGTTTGCTGGTGAAGGTAAGCGGGCTGCCCCGCTCGCCATGCGTTCCCCAGACATAGGTATAGAATACACCGCTCATTCTTTGCGCTCTTGGTTGGTTTGGGCGCAATGCTACGGGCAGCGGCTTCCGCTGCCAAGCGCGGCCCTGCCGATCAGGCCGCCAGCTAAAGCTGTCGGCCAAAGCCGCGATCAGAACAGCGACATCTGGCGGGCGGCGTCTTTGCGTGCTTGCCACTCTGGGCTCTTGGCCTCGTGGTCTAGCCATGCGCTGACGAAGGCAGGGACGCCGCCATATTCCTGGGCAATGCCGCTTAGAAGAAAGTGCGAACGGTAGCCGGTCTCGGTGACGGGCAGGATGTGGCCGTCTGGGACGCGCAGTTCGATGTGGTCGAAATCCGAATTCCAGCGGCGCTGGTGATAGGTGATCTCCACCGGGATGCCGTCCCAAAGAATAGCGAAGTCTTGCGGGGCGCTCATGCGCGCCCCGCGTCGTTTGCGGTTTCGGGGGCATCTTCCAGCGGCAGGCGCAGAACGATGCGGCCATTGATGGGACAAGTCTCAAGCTGGAGCGTGTAGCCGCGCCCGTCCTTGTGCTTCCATGCGGCTCCGACCTTGTTCCAGTAGGCTTTGTCGCCTTTCTGGGTGACGTGCCACGCCAGATAGTCGGGCGCATTCAGGGGCAGGTTTTGGTTGGTTTTTTCGCGTGCCATGATGTTTCTCCTTTGCTTGTCGTTGGCTTGCTAACGCCCTCCCGCAAGGCCGAAGCAAAGGATCGGCCTTCATGTTCAACACGGATTTTTGGAGCGGGCAGGACATTGAAGGGCGAGCCGCTTCGGCCAGGGATTAAGGGCTCTCTGAGGCAAGCCAGCGATGAGCGAAGGAACCGAAAGCAGCACGGTTATAGAAAAAAACTGGCCAGCCTAACGTCTATGCGCTGACGGGCGAGATGGATTTGCGCCGTCTACCCGTCGAAGGTTGTGCCTCTGGAACACGGCGCCGCTCTTGGATGCACGGGAGCGGACAAACGCTGTTGCCAGACCTCTTCCGATAGTCCGATCAATCCCGCCAGCACTGCGAAGATTACCGCGTCAAACGGATAGCGAAGCGCCATCTGCGCATCCGCCTGTTTGCGTACCCAAGTTCACCTCCCGAACCATCAGGCCTTCCATGGGCCGATGATGGTTGTGCGGGGCCGAAAGTGGGGAGCCTGATCTGACTGGTCCGGTTTGATTGTTAGTGCATGACCCGCCTTGGTTCCATCT
>NZ_JBHTJT010000034.1:0-26207 GCF_042676185.1 Tropicimonas aquimaris
CTATAAACGATACAATACAAAAAACAGCCCCAGTTGGATAATGCCAACCGGGGCTGTTCACGTTCATAACTACTACAAACAAAACAAAGGGACCAAACAAAAAGTCAAACTTGAAATCAGGGCAAATGCGACCATGTTGGGTTGAGGTCATTTGGCCCGAACATAGCTCCCTGGCGCATCCTCGATCGCTTTCAACTTGCCTGCGCCGGGTTGCCGTGCCTTGATGGGCGGCTCCGTATCATGGGCCTTCATCCAGTCCGACCAGACCGGCCACCAGCTGCCGGCCGTGAATTCGGCGCCCTTCAACCATTCCCCCGGGTCTGCCGGATAGTCGTCGTTCAGCCAGTAGCCGTATTTAGGCTTATCCGCCGGCGGGTTGATGACGCCCGCAATATGGCCGGAAGCGCCAAGCACGAACTTCACCTCTCCGGACAGCAACCGGGTCGTGGGGTAGATCGAGGTCCACGGTGCGATGTGATCCTCCTTGGTGGCCAGAACGAAGAATGGCACATCGATCTTGGACAGGTCGATCGGCGTTCCATCTAGCGACAGGTGCGCCGGTTGACGCAACCCATTCTCGATGTAGATCTTCTCCAGATACCAGAGCAGCATGGCCGCGGGCAGGCGGGTGCTGTCGGTGTTCCAGTAGAGCAGATCGAACGCCGGTGGTTTACGACCCATCAGGTAGTTCATGACGTGAAACGACCAGACGAGATCGTTCTCGCGGATCATCGAGAACATGTCCTGCAAGTGGTAGTTCTCCAGATAGCCCTTCTCTTTCATGTGCTCTCTGAGAACCATGAGCCGGTCTCGGTCGATGAACACACCGAGTTCGCCGACATCGGTGAAGTCGACCATGGTCGCGAGCGTCGTCGCGGTCGCGATGCGCTTGTCCTTGCGGGCAGCGAGGATTGCCAGCGTTGCCGTAACGAGGATGCCCCCGATACAGAAACCGAGAATGTCGAAACGCTTTTCGCCGGTGGCCTCGCCCATCGCGTCGAGCGCCGCCAGCGGTCCGAGCTTCATGTAATCCTCGAAACTCAGGTTCGCGTGTTCTTCCGTCGGATTGACCCAGGAAATCAGGAACACCGAATGGCCTTGTTCCAGCATGTAGCGGACGAGGCTGTTGTCCGGGCGTAGGTCGAAAATGTAATACTTGTTGATCCAGGGCGGCACGAAGAGCAGCGGACGCTTCTTCTGCGTCTCAGTCATCGGTGCATAATGGATCAGCTGCATCAGATCGTTCTGGTAGATCACCTTGCCCGGCGTCGTGGCGAGGTCCTTTCCGACCTCGAAAGCCGTGGGATCGTTGGTGTTGATGTCGAGCCGACCCTCGCCCCGCTCGAGATCCTCGACGAGATTGCGGAAACCTTGAAGAAGGCTTTCTCCATCCGTCTCGAGAAACCTGTCCCGGGCGGCAGGATTGAGCATCAGGTAGTTGCTCGGGGACAATGCGCTCAGGAACTGGCGCGTGTAGAACTTGGTCCGAAGGGTGTCCTTGCTGTTGGCCGGAAGCCGGGCGAGAAAATCCTCGGTGGCCTGTTCAAGCGCCAGATGGGCGTCGCGCATGCCGCGGGTATAGGGATCGTTCTGCCAGCGACGGTCCCGAAACCGCTTGTCCTTCGGAGCCTCGCCGCCCGGAGTCCAGGCATTCTGCCAGGCTTGCGCCCAGTCCATCCACATGCGCTGCGCATAGCCGGCGGCTTCAACCGGGTTTCTCAGCATCTCGTTGAGGGAGCGCAGGTAGGCCTCCATCACGCTCCGGCTGTCCACGACCGAGAACTCGTTCCCCACAGCCTTTGCGACGGCCTGTTCCTGCGAGCGCTGCGTCACCGTCTGGAGCCGGGCCATCAACTCCAGCCACTCCTGGGTCTGCGCGCTCAGTCTTGCCGAATCCATGGGGTCCCTCCTCCCGTGAGCCAGCCCGCGACCCGTCCTCCGTCGGGACCTTGCAGCGCTTCGGGGCGCCGCGGGACTGGCCAATCAATCTCGGGCCAGTCTAACGAGACTGCGCCGGCGTCCTAGGAAAATCCACGCTTGCGACAGTACGACCGGGAGCGCCGGCGGCTACAGGGCGCGCGACTCGTAGCCCGCGTCCTGGATCACCGCTTGCAGCGCCTCGGTTGTCAGGCGGCTGAAGATGCTCACAGTACGGTCGGACAGGTCGCAGTTCACCTCTGCATTGGCGTCGCTTGCCTTCACCGCCTTTTCGATTGCAGCCGTGCAGTGGCCGCAGCTCATCTCGGGAACGTTGAAACGGGTCATGTCAGTCTCCTTTGAACGGGATTTGCAGACTTCCAGCGGAGGAAGGTCAAGGCGAATGTCGGACTCCATCCGTGCCTCACGCGCAGGGCCGCCATGCACAGTCGGTCGTCGACGGAAACCGCGGGAATTGCCTTTCGTCGCAAAGTGATCGTAGGAAGGGGCGATCGGGCCACGCAGTCGGAGAGCCCGGAATCTCAAAAAAAGGGACGTCACGATGAGCCGCCTCGTCTTCATTCTCAACGGTCCGAACCTGAACCTTCTTGGGAAGCGGCAGCCGGAGATCTATGGCCGGGAAACGCTCGAGGACGTCGAGCGGGCTTGTAGCGAAATCGGCACCGCCAGCGGCGTGGAGGCGCGACTGCTCCAATCCAACCACGAAGGCCAGATCGTCGACTGGATCCACCAGGCGCGCGAAGAGGCCCAGGGCATCATCATCAACCCGGCCGCTCTCTCGCATACGTCGATTGCGGTGCTTGACGCGCTCAACACTTTCGAAGGGCCGGTCATCGAGGTGCATATCAGCCAGATTCACAAGCGCGAGGCCTTCCGCCACCATTCTTTTGTCAGCCATCGCGCGGATGCGGTGATGGCAGGCTTTGGCGTGCACGGCTACGCACTGGCAATGCAGCATATGGTCCGGCTCGTGAAAGGATGACCCGAAGAAGACTCCGAACTGCTTTTCGAAAAAGAAGAGTCCCCGGGTCTCGATGGATTTTCTGGAGCGGGCGGCGGGAATCGAACCCGCGTCATTAGCTTGGAAGTCAGGTGTTCAAATCCCGAATTTTTCACTAATTTCAATGCCAAGTGCAGTCGTATCCACTTACTTTGTAGGTGATGTGTAGGAAATGATTTCTTGGAGCGGGCGGCGGGAATCGAACCCGCGTCATTAGCTTGGAAGGCTAAGGTCTTACCACTACACAACGCCCGCTCAGTAGGGCGCACAGTTATTTCATGTGAGATTGTGCGTCAAGACGTGTCCGTCCACCAGGACGGGAAGGCCGCGCTGTGACTTCACTTCACGGCCTCCGCTGCGCGAGAGAACATGACATCTAGCAGCCGTACGACTGAGCAAGATCTACAGTGCCATGGAGGTGGCGATCAGCCTTCTGCGGAACTTCATCCAATTCACAGCGAACGGCAGCACGGAGCCCATTCCGACCGATGGCGAGTTATCAACGAATTGGTAGATTGCCGGCTTCACTGACATCCGACGGAGAAACTCGGATGAAGGCTTCACGCTCGGAACCGGCCGTCCAAGCCGAATGCAGCGTTCCGTAGGAGGTCGGAAACCGGACTTTCGCTGATCTTGCGAACATGGACGCGAAATAAGCCAAAAGCGGACTTCGGTAGCCGGATCTCTCCACATTCTTGCTGCACAAGATTCCGGCGAGTGCTAGCTTAGGGAAAAAAATAGGAAATCTCGATTTGAGCAGTGAGATCGCAAGCCAGGGCAGCCTATTCACGTCCGACTTTTTGACCGAAAGCATTCAAAGGCTTTCCGAGTGGAACACCCTTGGCGATGCTGATCTCGACCAGTTCGGTGCGTCTCTTCGAGCGGTCTTTGATCGCTTCCCTATCTCTCAGACACCTAACGAAAGCCAGACGGAAGATGATCTGATCTGGCCCATCCTCGAAGCGCTTGGCTGGACACAATCCCTTCGCCAGCAAAACCTATCGCCGCGTGGCCGTGAAGACGTACCAGATGGTTTGCTTTTTGAGAGCGCCGCAGCAAAGACCAAGGCGAACGGCTTTCCCGAAGATTGGAAGCGCTACGAGTTTGGCCGCGCCGTGGTCGAATCCAAAAGATGGGCACGCCCCCTCGATCGGCGTTCCGGCCGGCGCGGGGAAGAAACCGCCCCGTCAACCCAGATGCTCCGCTACTTGCGCCGCATCGACGACATCACCAATGGCGCGCTGCGTTGGGGTATTCTGACCAACGGTTCGAAGTGGCGGCTGTATTTCTCGGGCGCGCGATCGGTATCTGAGCAGTTCTTCGAGCTCGACATCGCTGCGATCCTGGACTTACAAGGGCACAATGACGGGTTGTTTGCGCTCGATGAGGCCGATCGCCGTCACTGGTTGAAGGTTTTCTACCTCGTTTTTCGGCGGGAGGCATTCGTACCTTCGAGCGCTGATCCGCGCACCTTCCACGAGAAAGCCCTCGAAGAAGGCAGGTTCTACGAAGAGCGCGTTGCTGAAGACCTTTCGAACAAGGTCTTCGGTGAGGTGTTCCCCGATCTTGTGCACGCCATCGTCAAGGCCGCGCCTGAGGCTGATCTTCAGGAAGTGCGCGAAGCTGCACTGATCTTGCTCTACCGCCTCCTGTTCATCCTCTATGCAGAAGACCGCGACCTCTTGCCGGTCAAAGACACGCGCTATGACGATTACGGGCTGCGCAACAAGGTGCGGCTCGATGTCAAAGAGCGCAAAGACAAAAACGATGTCTTCTCCGAAACGGCTGCGCGCTATTGGGGAGCGATGGTCGATCTCTTCATCGCGATCGACCAAGGGGACGCCTCGATCGGCTTGCCACCCTACAATGGTGGTCTTTTCGACCAGGAGCGCCATGCGATCCTTACCAATATCCGCATCCCCGATGCGGTCATGGCGCGCGTGATCGACGCGCTCTCTTTTGAGGTGACGCCAGACGGGCGCAAATACATCAATTACCGCAACCTTTCGGTGCAGCAACTTGGTTCAATCTATGAGCGGCTTCTAGAATACGAGGTGACGCTCGATGACGAAGACATCACCGTTCAGCCCAACATCTTCGCGCGCAAGGGATCGGGCAGCTATTACACGCCCGATGACCTAGTGCAGCTCATCCTGACCGAGACCCTTGAGCCGCTTGTCGAAGAGCGCAAACGCGCCTTCAGAGAGAAGATCACAGAGCTAAGGCAGGGGCACTTGCCCGATCATCGCAAGATCGGCCAACTCAAGCGCCTCGATCCCGCGACCGCCCTTCTTGATCTGAAAATCTGCGACCCGGCCATGGGCTCCGGCCATTTCCTTGTGAGCTTGGTGGACTTCATGGCCGACCAGGTAATCGCCGCCATGGCCGAGGCCGAGCTTGACGCGCCCGAGGAATGGGGGGACTACATTTCTCCGCTTGGCGAGCGGATCGACACCATCCGCAACACCATCCTCGCCAACGCCGATGAGCGCGACTGGACAATCGACGAAGAACAGCTCGACGACCGGCATATCATCCGCCGCATGGTGCTCAAGCGCTGCATCTATGGCGTGGACAAGAACTCCATGGCCGTAGAACTCGCCAAGGTGGCGCTGTGGCTGCACACGTTCACCGTGGGCGCGCCGTTGTCCTTCCTCGATCATCATCTTCGCTGTGGTGACAGCCTTTTTGGCTCCTGGGTGAAGAAGGGCATCGACAAGGCCACGACCTACGGTACGCCGCTCTTGCTCCATGAACCCATGAAGCGCGCCCTACGGGCGGCCTCCAAGATGCAGATCGTCGAGGGGCTGACCGACGCCGAGATTGCCGAGGCGCACCGATCGGCAGACGTGTTTGCCGAGGTGCAGGACATGACCGCGCCACTTGATGCGTTGCTCAAGCTGATCCATGCGATCGTCTGGCTCGACATCAAGGACAAGGCGGGCAAGGACGCGCTGAAAATCTTCTTCGATGGTCAATTTGGCGATCCGCTCGACATCGCCATGGGTAAGAAGGAACCCAAGATTAAGCGCGAAGAAGGACAGCGCTTTGCCGAGATACTTGGCCAGGTGCGCATGCTGATCGCAGAGGAGAATTTTCTCAACTGGCAGGTGACCTTCCCTGGCATCTGGTCGGATTGGGAAGAGGACGAGCTGACTGGCGGGTTTCATGCCGTGATTGGCAACCCGCCATGGGATCGAATGAAGCTTCAGCAGATCGAGTGGTTTGCGGAACGTCGCCCAGAGATCGCGATGGCGGCGCGTGCGGCCGACCGCAAGAAGATGATCGACGCCCTGAAAAATGCAGATGATCCCTTGGCTCAGGACTATGCAAAGGCGTCAGAGCGGGCCGAGGCCGGAACACGCATGGCGCGCAAGGGTGGGGATTACCCCTTGCTTTCCGGCGGTGACGTGAACCTCTATTCACTCTTCGTCGAGCGGGCGATGACAGTGGTCAAGCAAGACGGGCTCATCGGTCTACTGGTCCCCTCTGGTATCGCCTCGGACAAGACCGCCGCCAAGTTCTTCAAGGGCGTGGCGACGGAAGGACGGCTGCAGGCGCTGTACGACTTCGAAAACCGCCGATCGCGCTACGAGTTGAAGCCGTTCTTTGAAGACGTGGACAGCCGTTTCAAGTTTTGCGCTTTCGTGGCCAGCCCGTTGCCAACGGAAAAGGCCGCGCGCTGTGCGTTCTTTCTACAGGCCGTGAGCGAGCTTGCTGATCCTGATGTCTGTTTCTCACTCAGCGCTGAGGACTTCGCGCGCGTGAACCCGAACACCGGCACTGCGCCGATTTTCCGCTCAAAGCGCGATGCCGATTTGACCAAGGCCATTTATGCCAATGCTCCGATCCTAGTGGATCGTTCTGGCGGTCAGGATGAGAAATCTTGGCCGCTGAAGTACTCCACTATGTTTCACATGACGAATGACTCAGGGTCTTTCCGCACACGGGCTGAGCTCGAAGATCAAGAAGGAGCCTATCCTCTTGGGGGCAACTTTTTTGGAAGCGCTTCAGGCAACTGGCTGCCACTCTATGAAGGTAAGATGGTTCAAGCATTTGATCATCGCGCCGCGAGTGTCTTGGTCAATCCCGAGAACCAACACCGTCCAGCCCAACCATTTCCGGCAACCGTTGAGCAACATGAAGACCCGGCATGGGTTCCTGATCCCCAATTCTGGGTCCCATCCTCAGAATGTGGCTGGGAGAAAAGGGACGGGTGGGTTCTTGGTTTCAAGGAGATCACAGCGCCTACAAACGTTAGGACCATGATTGCTGCTTTGTTTCCCTTGGTAGGTTTCGGGAACAAAGTTCCCTTGCTCTTACCGTTGGGTGAGGATCGCCGAGAGTGGTTGTTGTGCGCCAATTTCAATGCGGTGCCATTCGACTACGCTGCACGCCAGAAGATCCAGGGACAAACGCTGAATCTGTTCATTGTGGAGCAACTGCCGGTCATTCCAGCAGAGCGGTATGAAAACACGCTGTTTGGTTCGAAAACTGCGTTGGAGGTTATCCGAGAGGCCGTTCTTGAGCTCACCTACACCGCCCACGACATGGCTCCCTTCGCGCGCGACATGGGTTATGTGGACGAGGCCGGAATCCTGAAGCCCCCGTTCACCTGGGATGAAGAGCGGCGCCTTGTCCTACGCGCCAAGCTCGATGCCGTCTTCTTCCACCTCTACGGCATCACCGAACGCGACGACATTCGCTACATCTACTCGACCTTCCCGATCGTCGAACGGGAAGAGAGGGCCGCTTACGGCGGAAAGTACCGCTCTTGCGAGCTTTGCCTCGCTTACATGAACGCACTCGCCGCCGGAAACCCGGACGCGGAGATCAAGGTGTGAACACAGATGACAATTGGCAGCGTCATACCAAGACAACAGACCTATGACGGGCAGTTTCGCTTTTTTGAGAGAATTAATGAGCTTCTGGGGCTCGAAGGCCTGAGGTCTCTGCGGATCGCCTCTGCATATGCTAGGTGGGATGGGCTCGGGCTTGTTTCGGAGAAGCTGGAAGAGTTTTTGCAAGCTGGCGGGAACGTTGAGCTCATTTTCGGTTTCGACAATGGAGTGACGTCACCAGATAGCTTCTTGTACGGCCTCTACTTGGCGGATCTTTTTGCCGCAGGTGTTTTTGTGGGGGCCGTTACGGACCTGTATGACAATGCAACCTTTCACCCAAAGATGTTTCAGTTTTGGTTGAAAGATCGAGTTATTATTGTCGTGGGGTCGGCAAACCTCACAGGTGCGGGCATCAGTCGTAACATAGAAACTGGTGCTGAATTTGAGCTTAAGATGAAGTCGCAA
Organism: Tropicimonas aquimaris; assembly: GCF_042676185.1. Classification (NCBI taxonomy): domain Bacteria; kingdom Pseudomonadati; phylum Pseudomonadota; class Alphaproteobacteria; order Rhodobacterales; family Roseobacteraceae; genus Tropicimonas; species Tropicimonas aquimaris. Next base: position 8,245 of record NZ_JBHTJT010000034.1, read on the forward strand.
GCGGCAAGAGACTGGGCGCTAGCGTGGTCCGAGATTAAGAAAATGTCTGCGGAGGTGGATATTGATTTTGTGCGACGTGCCAAAGCTGACAACCGCCTGTCTTCGGAGGCAAGCAAAGAGGTAAGTAGCAAGAATAACACAGGAAATTATCTCGACGTAGGCGCTCAACTGGCGGCAAAACCTCTTTTTTCAAAGTTCTTAGAAATCAAGAAGACAAGAAAAAGAGAGGCTGCGCTTAGAAAGCTAGACCCGGCTAGCGAACGCCCTGGCCAACTTTTTCTTCAAATATTAGAGAACGAAACAGGTGGAGGGAATGGACGGCCTGGCTATCAAATTCAATTACCTGTCGCCACGCTCTCTGCGTTCTTTGGCGTAGGCCCTTCTCAATCTCAGGATGTCTTGTTCCGGTTCCCCTCCGACAACGTGTATGTTCGGCTTACTCACTTCGAGAATAACACACATCGCGTTAGGCTTAGGCCTTTGAGAGATGCTAAGCGGCCTACCATCGTCCGATTCGAGAGGGCCGGGCCCAATGAGTACAATTGCTTCATTGTCCCACGTAGCGCTTACTCTCAAACGCTTCAGTCAAAATGCACACAGCAGACGCGAGCAGGTGCTAGGAGGTGGGGAATCGAGTAGTGTCGCGTGCATAAGTCAAGACTGATGCACACTTACACGGCATTGGCATTTTCAATCGCTTAGAGCGTGCAAAAATCACGCTCGGAACTTGTGTAAAGCAACGCATGAATGTCGGCTTTGCGGGCTGCAACAGCCGCAAGTTGGCTGGTCGGTAAATGTCCGGATTGGGCCGATTACGACGGTTGAGCGACAAAAACCAGGGTCCGGTTTGCCGCCAAACCTAACATTGCCGCAGGCGCCCCAACGGCTCCTTTGCGCAGGTCGCGGTCGCCTGGCTCGACCAGACGAACGGCAGCAAGGTCCGCTGAGGCGCCTTTGATGTGTGACGGGGCGAAGGTCTGGTCCTTGATTGCCATGCTGGATACCGGCCGACTGCGACGGGGATTGCTGCACTGCCGAGAATGACTGCGAAGTCGGCAAACTTCCCTTTCAGCGCTGCGCTTTGATCCGCCTCGTCGCCGGGGCGACCATGCCGGTCGCTCCCTGCGCAGTGCCGACGTTGTGGTGTTTCCTGACAATGCCCGGGTATCAATCTGTGACGGCCAATCTTGTCTGACCGCCTGAACCTTTGATCTCACTCAACGACATCCAAGTGATCTTGGTATTATCATGATTTCATATTGTCGTTTCGAGACGGTCCGCGAAGGCGATCAGCTGTGAACGGTAACTCCGATGCAAGGTTTCAAGCCAACGTTCGTCTGCCGAGTACGGTAATGGATGGAAGGGGTCCGTGCCCATGGGGTTGTTCAGCGGGGGCTTCCGAAACTGACGACCTAACTCGCGCCGAGATATCCAAACCATAAATGGGAGGGTGACATGTACTTTCCTCGTTTCCTGAGTTGGTTGAGAACTATCCTTGACGACTTTGGCCTCATTTCTGACTGTGACGGAGATGACGATGTTGAACGGGACGGACCAATCGAGATCCATTTCGCAACCACAGAAGATGACAGTGTCGTCTTCGACTACCTGGAACCCTTGCATAGCGTCGACGACGACCTGTCGCTGGCCAGCATCGAGCAGCCTGTAGAAGGTGGCGTTGTTTCTCTGATCGGCGACAATGAAGTAAAGTTCTCCCCCGGCGACGACTTCAACTATTTAGCGCACGGCGAAACCACGTCTGTCGTTTTTTTCGGCAAGGCCGGTGAAGAAGATGATGGCGAGTTCGAGGACTTGGTGGACATTCGCTTCGAAGTGTCTATCGAAGGCATAAACGACGACGTAAGGGTCATCTCGGGTGATCTTGCGGGTAGTGTCGTGGAACAACCGACGCAGTTGGGAGTTATCGTCGACGCGCCGGATCTGACAATGGCGCTGGCTTCTCCACTAGGGTCGTCTTTCAACTCTGTCTTTGACTTTGAGACAAATGAGCCCGGTTCTGAAGATCTCGTGACGTTGTCAAGCGGAGCCAATGACATTTACAACTCGGGAAACGCTGGAGGATCCGGCATCTGGAGCGAGACGCTTGCCTTCGAGTTCCTTTCCCGTGTGGCTGGTGCGGAGCTCATCGCGACTGGGGCTGAAATCGAATACACGGACCCAAGCAGCAAACGGACAGATTTCGCGGTTCAGATAGGCTCGGAGACGCTTGGAGTGGCGGTCGTAAGGGGAATAGGCTACCTTTCTGACCTGACACCTGATCAGGCAAACGAGCTTCTCGTCGACAAACTCAGCGACATTCAGGAAAGCAACGAAAACGTTGGCGATCTCTTTGGACGACAAATATTGGTTGTGTTCGCAGAAGACATGACGGCTGAGACCTCTCTTACATCGGCTTTGGCGTCCATTGATCCTTCGCTGATTGGAGGTACCATAACCTTGATCATTCGCACAGACGGCGCTGATGGGAGTATCTACTTCGGCGAAAGTCTTGCCAGCAGATCGACCGTCCTTTCTGATGCCGACGACATACTCATGGACAGTGGAGTAATCGCCTTCGAGGACGTTGATCTTAGCGACGTTCATCGCGTTGAAACTTCGTTCCTTTCAACAACGCATACTACACAACTTGGTAGTATGATCGGCGCTGTCACCGACGCCGCCACTGGCGATGGTGTCGGAGAGGTGACTTGGCAATACCTGGTCGCCAACGAGGTCGTACAGTTTCTGGCAGAGGGTGAGGCGATAACCGAAACTTACGAAGTATCGCTGGCAGACGACAATGGTTCAACGGTTGTTAGTGAGGTGGAGATCGAGATCTTTGGAATAGGAGACGGTCAAGCGGGCACAATGGATGACTTCCTGTTGTGAGGCAGGCGGAACTGGAATTTTTGTCCAAGGTCGATCCCGCGTCACTCTAACGGAATAATCGTGCCGCGCGTGCGCGGGCGGCACATCCGCCATGCCTGAACCGAGCGCCCGCTATCACTCTCTATGCAGTCAGATGATCCTTTCTATCGGATGTCCCAAACGTCGGCAAACGCGACCGCGTTCTCTCTTTTGGATGCAAAGCGGTGCGATTTTTCTCGTACTCCATGTGGACTGCGAACTCCCTGATCCTCTTGGTGACTGTGGAATGGACGGTGTCAATCGAACACAGGGTCATCGTCTTCGCCAAGCACCTTCGAAACCAGCCATGTATGCGGATGACCGGGGAAACCAGCCGCGTATCGCTTTATCAGTCGCGAGTAAGCGTAACCCAGTTCAGAAGCTTTGTGGACCACGCTTTCGTCCGAGATGGACCGCACGATTAGACCGCCGCCCTTCGGCTTGAGCTCGAACCCTTGTGATCGAAGCGTCTCTTGTAGCTCCTCCCAAGAAGAAGACCTATGGACTGCTGCTCTGAAGCGTTCGTGCATATCATTCGTGCCTTCCATGGTGTTTGAGGTCGCAGTTCCATGTATTTCGGCCGGGGCTTTTTCACCGTCGGGGTCCGAGGAAGGCCCAAAGACCAACTCCGGGAGCACGACGTTCCAAGCATCGCGATTAAGATAGCTCTGATACTCCTCCGCCGAGTCGTCCCGGAACCGGGTCGAGATCGCATAGACGCTTCCGTGGAGGAACTTTGCTCCCCGTGGTGGCGCGAACTTCTTGGCCAGCCGGCAGACCGCCGTGCCGTCGCGGTCCATCATCACCCACCGATCTCCCCTTTCTTCCAAGAATATCGGGTCGTCGGGCTTGAGATGCTCGATGGCTGCGAGAGAGGCGTTGTCTGCACTCAATCGCCCAGCAAAGCTCAGGTCGACTTCAGACGGATCAAGGGTCCTGTAGAGCTTGCGACACCCCGAGACATCTACCGAGCCTTGCCTATGCCCTCGTATCAGGAACGCTTCGTCATCCAGGCCTTCGAGAATCGGATGCCGATCGCCCATGGTCACAAGTGCCAGGCTACGCCGGGCTCGAGTCATGGCCACGTAGTAAAGGCGGCGGGCTGCATCGCTGTCTTCTCCGTTCGACCGTTTCTTCCAAGCCCCGTCGAGCACCACGACGTCGTCGAACTCGAGCCCCTTGGCGCGATGTGCAGAAAGAAGAAGGAGCCCGCTCTGCCGTTTTCGGACATCGCGCCCCCATTCGGCCAGCCATTCGAAAATGTCCTTGCGATCGGTCGCGCGGTCCCCGATCTCGCGCGCGAAATCCTCAACGCCGTCTCGAAGAATGGACCACCACGGGCCGTCAGGCTGTGCTTCCATCCACTCTGAGAGTTCCGAAACATGAATCCCCGAGCGATCTCGGGCCCTCAACCAGTTGACCAGAGCTTGGGTTTCACGCAGGCGCCAGAAGTTGGGAGGTTCGGCGTTGGCTGTTTGTACCGGGATTCCGTGCGCCTCGCAGTAGCTCCGCACTGGCTGAAGAAGGCTCCACTCTCGCGCAATGACGGCAGCCTTTGCCCAATCCCAGTCCGGAATGATCTTCGAGAGGCGTTTCAGCTCTTCGACGGCCAGAGCGGCCTGGCTGAGCTTGTTGCCAGCGCCCTTGAACACCTGGACACGGCCGCGCCCAACACTGTCGATGCGTTCGAGTATGCCGCCGGAGCGCTCGTCCTTGCGCGCCCTGTTCACGGTAATGTCGTGACCCGCCTTCATGCGATCTGCGGAAGGTGCGATCACATGGTTCGAAGCGTGGATGATGTTGGCCGTCGATCGGTAATTTTCGACCAGGTGGCTGGGCTGTGCCTTGTAATCTTCCTCGAAGCGGCGAATGAACTCTACCGAGGCGCCGTTGAAGGCGTAGATGTTCTGGTCGTCGTCGCCCACGGCGAAGAGGCTGAGGCGCCGATCCTCGTCCTCGATCGAGCGTCCAGCAACGGCCGCGATGAGCTCGTATTCCTCGGGACCGATATCCTGGTATTCGTCCACCAGGATCCATCTGTAACCCTCGATGAGCGTGTCGCGTTGGGCCTCGGCCTCGTCGCGCGACAGGCCCTCGCCCTTCAGGAGGGCAACGGCCTGAGCCATGATCTCGTCGAAGTCGACGCTTTCGACCTTTTCAGCACGCTTGGCAAAGCTCGCACCCACCATCCGCATCGCGAGACCATGGCAGGTGGAGACCGTCACACCGCGGGCATCCTCACCGATCAGTTCGTACAGCCGCCTCCGGATCTCGGTCGCAGCATGGCGGTTGTAAACGAGGGCCAGGATGCCCCGCGGGTTCTCGCGCTTCACGCGGATGAGGTAGGCGATGCGGTGAACAAGCACCCGAGTCTTTCCCGAACCGGGGCCGGCCAGGACCAGGACGTTTGTCTGCTCGCGATCATCCGAAACGATCCTTGACTGGTTCGAATTGCCCAAGGCCTCGACGATCGACCGCCAGGATTCCGGTGTGGTCTGCCGGCGCAGTTCTGAGCCTCGAGCCGGCAGCCACTTCTGGACGAAATCATCTCGACTGAGCGTGAAGTATTCTTCTGCGAGCTTGAGTGCTTCGCCCAAGGAGCCCAGACCCCGCTCAGCGTAGGCTCCCATGATGTGGGTCTGAAGAACCTGCTCCTGGTAGTGAAGCTTGAGCGGCTCGAAGTCGGGTTCTGTAAACTGCTGGTTGCCAGGGGCAAGGTGGATCGTCATCGCCGGACGGAAGATCGTGAGGCCCTTGCCGAGCGTGATGATCGATTGCTCGTGGAGCCAAAGGAGAGCTCGGTCGAGGAGCTTCGACGGGTCCGTCACCGCGCTCGATAGCTCGAAGTCTCCCTTGAGGGACGCCATCAACCCGCCCAGGGTCGTCTCGACCTGAACGTCTTTTCCTCTCGCCTTCTGCGGTGCTGCATTCTGTAGCGCGGCAAGCAAGACACCTCCGGCTGTCCGACGCAGTTGAGCCGTGGCCGAGAGCGCCTGCCAGGTCCGCAGAATTCGGAGCGAAAGATGCTCTCGGTCGATCTTTCGGACCTGGAGGCTTCCAGTTCCCTCACTTTCGTCACGACCGTCCCGTGCAATCCCTCGGACGAGCCTGTCGACGATGTCCGGCCGAACGGTCGCATGACCCGCATCGCGCAGCGCCTGGGAGGCGATTTTCAGGTTGAGAGTCGACACGGCGCCGAGTTCGAGATCAGGAGCGAGTTCGCGCAGCTTTTCGATCAGGTCCTTCTCAAGGCTATTTGCTTGCATGAGGCGCTTTTCAGAGGAATCCTCCACGCCAAGGTGCACGAATACCGTGATGGCTGTGTCGTTTGAAGCGATGCCGAGAGCTTCAATATCGTTAAGGGCCTTGCGCAGCTGCCCGGGTGAGAAGCCCGACAGTCCGCATAACTCGTCTGTCGAGATCCCCTGGTCTGCCGGGGAGTTGATCAAGCTTTGAACGAGGGCCTTGAGTTTCAGACGATAACCCTCAGCCACGTTCGCCTTCGCGATGATCCTCTCGGCTTCCTCGAAGGTGCGGATCCGGAGGCAAGATGGGAAGACGCGGGTTCGGTTCTCCTCCCGTTTCAGAAGCGCGGCTTCCTCGAGCCAGGACACGGCCGTCTTTACGCGCGTGTCGTCGGTTGCAGAGTCCCGTTCGAACTCGAAATCCTTCTCCTCCCGGACGATCTCGCCGGGTGTGGCGACCACTTCACCCTTCTGTTTGGTTCGCCGATCAAGGCGCCGGAGAGATTTCAGGATGGCGCCGATTTCGCGCTTCTCGAGCCGGGATCTTGCCGAAAGACTGAACTGACGCTCGATATCGTCACGGCTGAACAGGAGTATGCACCGGGCGTGCTCGCGGTCGCGACCTGCTCGGCCCGCCTCCTGCAGATAGTTCTCCAATGACCCCGGTATGTCGGCGTGCACCACGAGGCGAATGTCTGGCTTGTCGATCCCCATACCGAATGCATTGGTGGCCGCGATGACGCGCAGATCGCCATTCGCAAAGGCCATCTGGACGTCATGCTTCTCTTCCGGTTTCAGGCCGGCATGGTAGTGCGCAGCGGCGAACCCGCGTTCCTTCAAGAACGCTGCGACGCGCTCGGTCGCGGATCGTGTCGAACAGTATACGATCGCTCCGGAGGTGCCGCTCCTGGGAAGTACCTCCTCCAGAACCTTGACCACATCTCCAAGCTTCTTGCCCTTGTCTGTGGGAATGATCTCGAAGGAAAGGTTCTCACGGACCGCCCCGCCGTCGAGAAGCTTGAGGGCAACGCTGAGCCTGGAGCGGAAATGCTCGGTGATATCCCTGATCACGTCCGGTTTGGCTGTCGCTGTCAGACAGAGGATTGGGGCTGGCTCTTCGTCTCCGGAGAATTCCTTGATGAAGCGGCCGACATAGCGGTAGTCCGGCCGAAAATCGTGTCCCCACTTGGAGACACAGTGGGCCTCGTCAAGGACCCAATAACCAACTTCACGCTGTTTCAGGACAGAGCGGACCGAGGGGCTCCGGAGCTGCTCTGGAGAAATGAGGAGTATCGCCGCATCGCCAAGGCGTACCTGGTTCAGGGCCTCCTGACGCTCTGGCATGGAGAGCATACCGTTAATCGTGACGCAGGACGTGATCCCTTGACGGCGCATTCCCTCCACCTGATCCGCCATAAGGGCGACAAGGGGTGAGACCACCACCGACAGCGCACCAGTCTTGCTGAACTGAGAGAGCGCCGGAAGCTGGTAGCAAACTGACTTGCCCGTCCCGGTCGGCAGGATGCCCAGGATCGGCGTCTTGTCCATGGCTGTCGCCACGATAGTCTCTTGAAGTGGTTTGCCATCCGGCCCTTCAGGATTTGGTCTGAACCCTTCGAACCCGAACCATCGTTTGAGAAGTGTCCTGGGATCGTTCTGCGCTCGGCACCAGTCGCACTCTGGATCAGTGCAAGGTGTATCTCGGAGGCGGCGAACCAGTCGACTGGCTTCGGGAAACTGATGGCGGACCCAGGGAGGCATGACGGAATTGCCGCCTGCGACCGAGATCCAGGCAAGTGCGTAGGCAAGCGGCCAGCCATCTCGCTCGGCTTCCGGAATGACAGTTTCAACCTGATGGGCACAGGCCTCGTCCCGTAGGAGGCTCCGTATGGCCGTCTGTGCCTCCGCTGGACCGGGGCGCCGAGCGCCTCGAACAAGGGCGAAAATTCCATCAAAGCCCGCTGGATCCGGATGGGTCGTTGTCAAATAATGATAAACCCGCGTCGTTTCCGGGGAGGTGTGGTCGATCTCGCGAAAAGCCTCGATCTGATTGCCCAGCACAGTAAGCACCAGTTCCGCATCAAGTTCGGGGTCATTGACGTGCCCAGCCTGGAGTCGCCCGTCCTGATAATGTTTGACCAGATGATGGTATGGGTTCCGAGGAAAGGCGAGCGGGTTCAGCCAGAGCGTGTCGATAACTGGCTTTCTGAGAAGGCGCAGGTCAGGCTTTTCGGACTCCAGATGACGAGCATCGAAGTCGATGAAGTTGTGGCCGACCACATAGTCAGCAGTGTCGGAGAAGCGATCCAGTCCTTCGAAGGCAACACCCAGATTGCCACGCCTGAATACAAGGGCTTGTTCGAAACCGCGGCGAACGCCTGCGAAACTCTGGATGCGGTTGGACTTGGGATCGATCTCGAGATCGATCGACACGCACCTCTGCAGGAGCGCATCCGCGTGCGCGGCCTTGGGATGTACGCCGTCTTCCAAACCCGATCCTACAATGTCTGCCCCCGACATGAGTTATTCACAGGGAATGTGGGATTTCAAAGGCATGACGATGTGTTCCCAATATGTTCTTGCAACTTGGTGTCATCTTGGCCGAAACTCATGTATCGCGGCTGGAGGCTGGCTGAATCTTGACGACAAAGTCTTTCTGAGTGGACGCCACCGGGTCAGCGCACTGGCTCGCCTGTCAGCGGCATGCCCAAAGCCAATCGATTTAAGCGATGCGCAAGCGCTGGCCAACTGGAAAGCGGTGTCCAAGAGCGGCGGACCACAGGATGAATGGAACGATCGACACAACTTTTGACGTCTATTCCGACACGCCCAGTGGACGAGATCCCGACAGCCACAGTCAAACCCTGCGCCGCTTCCACAGAGTTCTCTGGAGCAAGCCGTTGCCTGGCGGAAGCAAATTCGATCTCACTGATCAGCACCCGAAGACCTACCTGTACCACAGCTCTGCACTCGGTGAATTCCACCTTTCGAGTGACTCGATCGGCCATACGTATCGTCACGTCAGGGAAATGGCTGCAATCGTCGAGCAGGTGCCGGAAGAAGAGCTCAGCCGGTTCTTCACTGCTTGCAGCACCATCGGCGCCTACATCGTCTTCCCTTCCCGAAGGATAGACAACAAGCCGACGATAAACGGAGCGCGCGGACTCCATCGGAAGATACGGGACCGTTTCGATCTCACATTGGAATGCATCAGGCGGCATTATCTTGGTGAGGTCAGTCCCCTTACTGAGACCTTGGAAAGATATGCTGGATTCTTCGAGCTGTTCGAAACCTTTGAGGGGTATGTCGATTTCTTCCTGTTGCAGGATCTGCTCCTGGCGAAAGGCGGAGCAGTAGGCTTCTTTTTGCCATTCGATGGTTTTGACGCGCCTCCGCTTCCTTCGGACCTTGAGGCGTACCGTCACTACCGGGAGAAGCTCGTCACCTTCGTCGCCGCCAGAAACTGTCGCATCATTGAACAGACGAAAACAACCTGACTTTCCGATGAGGCCGTCGAAAGTGGTTATTGACTCAAAGAAACCGGCGTCTAAGGCTTCCAGCTGCACGGAATAGCAAAAGGCTGGAACGAGAATGGCAAAGAAGATCGACCTTGAGAAACTCAGTATCGACGAGTTGAGAGCACATGCAAAGGACGTTCAGAAGGCCATTGAGGGGTACGAAGCCAGACAGCGGAAAGAGGCGCTCGCAGCGGCCAAGGCTGCAGCCAGACAGTACGGCTTTGAACTGGATGAACTGACGAGCTCTGCTCCCAAGAAGGCCAAGGCAAAGGTGCCGCCAAAGTACGCCAATCCCGAAAACCCCGAGTTGACTTGGTCTGGCCGCGGCCGAAAACCGGCTTGGGTCAATGAAGCGCTCGAACGTGGTGTGTCCCTCGAAGACCTTGCCATCTAGGGTAGGATCGCGGAACTGCGGGGGTATCAAAACGTGTTCGGTCCAGTTGAACACCTCCGCTGTTAGTATCCCGTCGGGTTTGCCTCCGATGAAGTATGGCTGGAGCGATTTTCTCTCACCACTGATTGATCTCATTCCGAGGTTTCAGCAATAGGCTTCTAGCGCGAGTATGAGTAGTTGGGGCGGTAGGTCCGCGTCCAGCGCAGTCCGGACATTCAAGCTGTTTTAAGATTTCGCGGGTGCAACATCGTTTTGAACCGCGCCGGGTTTGCCGGAGGCTCCCAACCTTGAGAAGGTGGAGCCATGACGAATACATCCAATCGATTTTCAACTGAGGTGCGTGCCCGAGCGGTGCGCATGGTTCTGGAACATCAGGCCGATCACGCTTCGCAATGGGCGGTGATCTGCTCGATTGCGCCGAAGATCGGCTGCACGGCCGAGACGTTGCGCAAGTGGGTACGACGTGAGGAGCGTGACACGGGACAGCGCCCCGGGCCGACCAGCGATCAGCATGCGCGCCTCAAGCAGTTGGAAAGGGAAAACCGTGAGTTGCGCCAGGCGAACGAGATCCTTCGCTAGGCGTCAGCTTTTTTCGCGCAGGCAAAGCTCGACCGCCCTACGAGGAAATGAAGTTGTTCATCGAAGAGCATCGCGACCAGTACGGGGTCGAGCCGATCTGCCGTGTGCTGCCGATTGCCCCGTCCACCTATCACGCCCACGTCGCCAGCCAGGCCGATCCCACGAAGCTGTCCGACCGCGCCAGACGGGATGCCGAACTGTGCCCCGAGATCCAGCGCGTCTGGGACGAGAACTTCCAAGTCTACGGCGTCCGCAAGGTTTGGCATCAACTCAATCGGGAGGGCATCGCGGTCGCCCGGTGCACGGTTTCCAGATTGATGTCCGCCATGGGGTTGGCCGGTGTCGTGCGTGGAAAGGCCCAGAAAACAAGGGTTCCGGATCCGTCCCCGCCATGCCCCGAGAACTGCGTGAACCGCGAGTTCCATGCCCCGGCACCGAACATGCTCTGGCTGTCGGACTTCACCTAAGTCGCGACCTGGGGCAGCTTCGTTTACGTGGCCTTCGTGATCGATGTGTTTGCAAGACGGATCGTCGGCTGGCGCGTGTCTCGCTCCATGCAGGCGGAATTCGTTCTCGATGCCCTCGACCAGGCTCTGCATGATCGGCGTCCTGCCGACGGCAGCGGGCTTGTCCATCACAGCGACAGGGGGAGCAGTATGTGTCGATCAAATACTCGGAGCGGCTGGCAGAAGCTGGCATCCAGCCGTCCGTCGGCAGCGTCGGCAACAGCTACGATAACGCACTCGCCGAGACGGTGATCGGCCTCTTCAAGGCTGAGGTCATCCATCGTCGCGGACCGTGGCGCAGCTTCGAGGCGGTCGAGTTCGCCACGCTGGAATGGGTCGACTGGTTCAACAACCGGCGCCTGCTTGAACCCATCGGAAACATCCCGCCCGCCGAAGCGGAAGCCCGCTTCTATGCGAAATCGAACGAGCTCGCTATGGTGGCGTGACTCAAACCAACCAGCCTCCGGCAAACCCGGCGCGGTTCATTTCAGACTGCCTGACCGGCCCATTGCCGACACTAGACATCCGGTTGCAACGCTGCACGCAGCGTCACCAAAGCCGCCATTCGTTGGCAGCACAGCATTTCGTGGAGGATATGAAACAAGGGGCGCCGGGCCATAACTTCCGAGGACGGCGAAGCCGACCGTAGCAATGTCGCGCGGTGATACCTCGCACATCTTGCTGGAGTTCTTTTTTCCTCCAGCTATCTGACCTAAGTCGCGTCTTGCATTCAATGAGATGTATTACAAATCAATGATGGGCACTATATCGGTTGTCCCCAATTGACCAGTCGCCGAGCGTTCGGTGATCTGTCGTCGCTGACTTAAAGAGATCAATCAGGAGATCGCGTCCTATGGCCGGAAGCGGACAGCACTTCATTCCGCGACATTTTTTGAAACCCTTCGTAATTCAGGATGGGTCCGACAAGCTCTGGATGTATCGTCGGAACCTGTCTCATCCAGTGCCGGTTGATCGAGGTGATGCGGCAAAACAGAAGCACTTCTACTCGAAGCCATCAGAGGATGGGACGCTAACGCTTGACGATCTCATCACTGACTACGAAACGCATGTTTTTAAGCTGGTTGATGCGTTGCGTGCCCTCAACATTGATGAAGAGGCTGACCCGCGCATGGTGGGCGAAGTCGCGGCCCATTTGTCCATTCGTTCCGCGCACACAAGAACCTTCATGACGGAAGGGGCGGCGAGCATGGCGCAGGCTTTGGGCAAGCTGGTCGAAGACCCTGCCAAGGTTTTTGGGATCGAAAACCTAGCGGCAAACCATGTTCCTAAGAACCTCCAAGACATTATTCTCAATGGCATCACCGAGAACGGATATGACGTCTTGTCTGGCGTAAGCAAGGAAACGCTCGCACGTACGCTCTATTTTCATTTTCGAGAGCACGGAGCGTCAATGCTTGAAGAGGCGAAGTGTACGGTTCTGCCGCTCGTGGATCAGTTTTTGGGGAATACGAAGGCGTTGGCCACCTCGGCCCATATCGAAGCGTTGTCGAGAACCCTCGCGCCGGAGGGTGTCATCGAAAAACTCGCCGGATTGCGTTGGACGGTCGAACCGCAAAACGCGGTGCCTGCAATCCTGCCGGACTGCGTTTGCATTTCCTTCGACGAAGTTGAAGGATGGCAGCCGCTCTTTCTGGGTGGGAAAAAGCCGATACATGTTGTCCTCCCACTCACGCCAGATCGAATACTGGTGGGCACGCGTGCGGGTGTCGAAACCTTTGCCACGGGGGGCTTCAATGACATCGCAACGACCGTTTGTCTTGATTTCTTCTTATCGAATGAACGTCACGATGCATTGGCATTTCACCACGAGGGTCTTGGCGATCAGCTTCGCGGAAGGATTGCGGGGCTAATCAACGATGCTCTGGCAAATGTTGCCTTGGATTTTCTTCCGCCAACCGACAATGTGGTCAGTGAAAGGTCGATCTTCGACCTGGAACAAGGCGATGATGCAAACCGGAACCTAGCTTTCACAATCGCACTTAAGGACGCTGGCAACGAGGATTTTGCAAGACAGCTTGGTGACTACCTAAGCAAGCTGATCATACGGCTAGTGCCAGCGCATACCTTCAGCAGAATCGACGGATTTACGGTCGCAAAAGACTATGAAGCAGCCCTGAATGAAGTGGAGCGCGGCTTTGACGCCGCACTGGTCAAATCCACGCCGTCTGAATTCGGTCTTGGCGTCGCCATGCCGCTTTGGGTCAAGCGCGATAGCGTTATGAAGACACATTTCGTCTTGCGCGACATCTTGGCTGCACAACTGATGTTTGCCGAAGAGGCCGAACAGCTCGAAGCCGAAGACCTCTTGGCGCAAATGATTGCTGGCACCTATCTAGAAACCTTGATTCTCGGCAGGTTCCCGGAAGCGAACAAGTTTGTCGCTTCCGATGAAGTCGAGCAAATGCTGAGCCAATATTCCTATAACGCGTTCAGCGCGTATTTCTGCGCGCGAGTCTGCGCGCGCGACGACATGAACACCGATGCCACCGAAAAGCACCTCGTTGATCAATTAGACGTGGCTCATCAAAACATTGTTGCGAAACGCCGAGCTTACCGTTTGGATGGGAATTTGGAAGGATTCCTCGATTACACTTTTGACACGCTAAGCCTTGTTCTCAAAGCATGTGCCCGATTGATCGGCACTTACCATGCGCTTGAGAAACCAACAGAGCTATCTGATGATTTGCGTGAAAAGCTCGAAGAACTGGAACTTATCCATTGGTTCGATCTGTTTGCAAAAGACCTGAGCGGGTTCATGGCGAGCATTGAGGAATGGGGCCGATTTGAAGACATCCTCTTCACCAATCGGCATCTAGAGCGCTTGCTTCTTCGTTTTGGCATCCTTTTGGATACGCATGGGGCGGATGGCGTGCATGCCCACGTACCTTTTGGCTCCGATGGAGCCTACTTGTTGGAGCTTGAATCCAAACGTCTGCAATAGTGGGAAGTTTGCGTCCAGATACGCTACGATCGAACTGTGCGATCAACCCGGTGTCCGCAATTCAATCGCGGGATAGATTTCTCGCAGCCGCAGAAAATGTCCGCTTTCCGCCCTTCTTGCCGAATGTTGCGCCACAAGGGGCGAAATCTCTCGCTCGCAAAGATGGTCCGGTAGGTCGGCGAATCCGACCTCTGCTCGCTACCAGCTCCCGATTTGCCTACCTTAAGCATTTTCACTGCGGTCGACGTTGGATGCGGGCCTCGGTCCTTTGGTACTGGCTGGGCTTTTGGATTCAATTTTCGCTCCGAGAAAATGAAGCCTCCCCCGCCGGTCCCTCGGTTAGCCAAAATAGTTTCTGACCCTCCCCCCTCCCGGGGTACAGCTCTTTCCGAGCGCCTTTCGTTCTGAGAGTGGGGTCCGGTCTCGAGTTGGAGCCGGGCTTGCGCCGGCAGGATCATCTGTTACGGCGCCAGGTCCATGGCATCTCGAACGAGGCGCTCCAGATGCCCCGCTTTTCCTTCTCCGCCAGCCTCTGCTCGCCAACATAGTCGAGGCTGTAGTCCGTGTAGGCCACGGCCCAGCCATTCCGCACGAGCCAGGCGTTGATGTCCTCCTTGCCCTTCCTGCAGACCGCTATGAGACGCCCGTAGCGATCGACGTCGCGAACATCGCAATCGACCGGCGATCGGGCAATGTGATCGGCCAGGGCGAATGCCGAATCCTTGCCGCATCGCCACGTGCTTCCATCGTCCCGGGTGCAGGTCTGACTGCTCTCGATTGCGTCGATCCCGAACAGGCGAATCCTTTGCCCATGAACTTCGATCGTGTCCGCGTCGATGACCGACGCCACGCCGGAAATGTTCGAAGGCTCGGCGGACAGACATGTTGCAGATGTCGCGAAAACCACCGCCAGCACACCACACCGCCAAACCATGCTTCTTCTCCTTCCTGCCTACGGCTCAACCGCCGGAACACAGGTTCTCACAGGGGACGCCGTCGTCATCCCTGTCGAGAGAGCCGCCCCACGAGCAGTTGTTGTAGAACCAGTACGCGTCTTCGCAGCTGAAGATCGACTTCGAACAATAGCGGCGTGGGGAGCAGTCGTTGGCCTGTGCCAGCAGCATCAGGCGATCGAGGGACGTCTGTGGGGTGACACTCGCAGGTGGCTGGTTCACCGATGGGTACAGGGCCTGGAAGGCGATCAGGCAAAGCGTGAAATTCATGCGACGATCCTCCGACCCCGCTCTAGTCCGGTATTCCGGCAGAACTTGGGCGTTGGGTCAGAACCAGGCAGCAAAGATGCATCTTCCCGTCAAAGGATCGGTCTTGCCGAAGTGGAGACGCCTCGCCACTCGCCCCCGTCGCCTGCAGGCGGGTTCAATCAGGAAGGCGCGGCGTCAAGCGGATGATCCATGCAAGCCGGCGTCGAAGTTCAGAAAGCCACCTGCGCTTCGAAGGAATTATGTCTGGGCGCGATGAAACTGAGATCCGTATGCAGCGCCTGCGAACCCTGCGAATGCTGCGAACACGTGGAGAGCCTTGGCTCGCGACGTGACGAACAAGCGATCTCCCGGAAGACCTCAGCGCCGCGTCCACGGCATCGCGCCGGGCCAAGGGCTTCATGGCTGAGCCAGCTGTCGACCAGACGATGGGCTTGCTACTTCTGCTCCCTGCGCATTGCCGACGCTCACGGCGTCTCAAAGGATTGCAAATGCAGCACCGTCCTCTGAACTAGAAGCGGCCACTCGTAGTCGGCGCGGAGAATGGCGGTAGTGAGCCCAAAGCCACCCCAGAGCAATGAAATCGAGTTCGTCTTCGCGGATCGAAGCGGACCTCCATCGCAGAGTAGGTTGCCGACCTGGCTTGTGTCAGATGACCGAAAGACACCGTGACCGGAAACGTTCCATCCATCATCGTCATCGGCCCTCAAAGAAATTCGCCTACGCTGCAGACTCGTTGATTTTTGGAGTGGCCGCTCTAAGACTTCTAAGTAATACAGCGCGATGGGGAGGTTTTCAGGAATTGTTTCGTGGAGAGGTCTGCATAGGCACTACGGGTGGCTGTATTTCGTGAAAGAAAATCCGGGAGCGAACTTGATGGACGGACATACTCGTAGATCCTTTTTGAAGGCCTCCGCCGCAACGGTGTCTCTTGCCGGAATGGGACCAGTTGCAGGGTTTGCACAGACACGGCGCATGGACGAACTGATCGACGAAGATGCGACGGGGCTCGCTGAGCGTTTGCGCGCTCGTGAGTTTACGCAAGCGGAGTTGGTCGAGATATTCGTACGCAGGATCGAAGTCATGAACCCGGCGCTGAACTTCATGACGAACACAGCCTTTGACCGGGCCCGCTCGAAGGCCGAGACAATCCCGCTTGATGCGCCATTCGCCGGAGTTCCAATCCTGATGAAGGACATGATCGACATCGGTGGTTTGCCCCGAACGGATGGGTCGCGGTTCATGTTGAAGAACGTTCCAGAGCGGAGCGTCCAATACGTCGAAGCCGTCGAAGCTGCCGGGTTGAACATTCTTGGCCAGACCAACGTGCCCGAGATGGCCAGCTTCATCATCACGAACAACGATGTCTTTGGAGCCACCAGAAACCCGTGGAACCCGGACTATTCAGTCTTTTCCTCCAGTGGCGGATCTGCTGTCGCGGTCTCGGCTGGGGTTGTTCCGATGGCGCACGGAACAGACGGTGCGGGCTCCAATCGGCTTCCGCCCTCCGCCACTGGCATTTTCGGCATGAAGCCGAGCCGGCGGCGTATGCGGTCTGGTGAAGCGGACGGCCGCCACGATGTCGCAAAGACAAACCAGATGCTCAGCCGCACCGTCCGCGACAGCGCGCTTGCGTTTTCTCTCACGGAATCCTTTTCAGGCGACCCATTCCCTCCGGTTGGGTACATCGCCGGACCGTCGGATCGACGTCTGAAAGTCGGTCTGATTGTTGACGATGGCAAGTTGATCACGACGGACCCGGAGATCTCCGAAGCACAGCGCAAGGTTGCGCTGCTCATGCAGAACCTTGGCCATGAGGTGGAAGAAACCCCGTGGCCTGTGGACGCAAACGAAATGGCCGACGCCTATGCAAAGTTCTTTGGCGGAAAGGTGGGCGCACTCAAGACGGCGGTCGAGGCGGCCTCGGAAACGCCGCTCATGGAATCAGGGCTGCTGACGCGGTTTCTGGCGTCCAACATCGAGGCCTCGGCAGCCGTTTCAGCTGAAGATATCGCGGAGGGCCGCGCGTTCCTGGACAGGCTGGAGCCCGTGTTCGCCGAAGTCTTTCGTAGGTACGACGTACTGCTGGCGCCCGTGGCGCCAGTGGTCGCGCCGCCATTGTTCGAGCACACTCCGGACGAGCTCTATACCGATGAGTTGTCTCGATATGTTGCAGCACGCCTGAAATTCACATCACCGATCAACTTCGCCGGATGCCCGGCCATGTCCGTACCTCTCTCCTGGAGCGCGGATTTGGGTCTGCCGATAGGGTCCCATTTCATAGCGGCAGCAGGGCATGACGGACTTCTATATGAACTGGCCTATGAACTTGAAGAAGCGCGTCCCTGGCGAGACATTTGGGCGCCGTTTTCATTGAAATACGTGCCTGTCTAATGTCGTAGAGCTCCGTTTAAACAGCGGACGTTCAGGCTACCGATACCGATGGCGGCTCTGTCCGCTGAGTTACCCTTGGATTTAGACGCCGCGAGCGTCCGGTCTTTAAGCCCGCTGTCCGATGCTGAGAGAGCGAGGTGAGCTATGTCGCGCTTGCAGCGAAGGTCCGCGAAGTCGGAATTTCGTTGAAAAACTCTTCGCTGCATGCGCAGTGGAACGGCTTTGGAGTTCGGCGCAA